>NZ_JBKGLW010000008.1:0-317179 GCF_046555775.1 Citrobacter sp. U14242 | reverse complement strand
TTTAATATGGCTGGGGTACGAGGATTCGAACCTCGGAATGCTGGTATCAGAAACCAGAGCCTTACCGCTTGGCGATACCCCAACAATTTTTTGGATTTACCGGGTTAACCCGATACATCTTAATATGGTGGCTACGACGGGATTCGAACCTGTGACCCCATCATTATGAGTGATGTGCTCTAACCAGCTGAGCTACGTAGCCAAATACTAACATATTCTTCGATGGCTGGGGTACCTGGATTCGAACCAGGGAATGCCGGTATCAAAAACCGGTGCCTTACCGCTTGGCGATACCCCAATGACCGTCGCGGTGAACCGCTTTATCGAAGAAAAAATGGCTGGGGTACCTGGATTCGAACCAGGGAATGCCGGTATCAAAAACCGGTGCCTTACCGCTTGGCGATACCCCATCCGTGCAACGCTTACGGTGAATGGTGCGGGAGGCGAGACTTGAACTCGCACACCTTGCGGCGCCAGAACCTAAATCTGGTGCGTCTACCAATTTCGCCACTCCCGCAAAAAAAAGATGGTGGCTACGACGGGATTCGAACCTGTGACCCCATCATTATGAGTGATGTGCTCTAACCAGCTGAGCTACGTAGCCATCTTTTTTTTCGCGTAACCTTATCGGCGTTGCGGGGCGCATTATGCGTATTGAGCCTTGAAGCGTCAACCCCTTTTTCATTGAAAATAGCCGGAATGTGACTGTTTGGTTAGGTTGCGAACAGCATGACGCAATATTCGGCAATTATTAGTTATTAATTGTTTTTTCGCGCGTTAAATCGACATAAAAAAAGAGCCCCGAAGGGCTCTTTGCTGATGATTCGCTTACTTATAGGCTGACTGATGCACGCCAACCGCGCGACCAGACGGATCGTTCATGGTTTTGAACGCTTCATCCCATTCAATGGCTTTTGCTGAAGAACAGGCAACAGAAGGGCCACCAGGAACACATTCAGCCGCGCTGGCTACCGGGAACAGTTCTTCAAAAATCTCACGATACAAATACGCTTCTTTAGACGATGGCGTGTTATACGGGAAGCGGAAGCTGGCGGTTTCCAGTTGTTGGTCGGAAACTTGCTCTGCAGCGACTTCTTTCAGCGTGTCAATCCAGCTGTAACCGACGCCGTCAGAGAACTGCTCTTTCTGACGCCACGCCACGCTGGCGGGCAGATACGATTCAAAACATTCGCGCAGGACATGTTTTTCCATTTTTCCGTTGCCGCACATTTTGTCCTGTGGGTTGATGCGCATTGCCACATCAAGGAATTTTTTGTCCAGGAAAGGCACACGGGCTTCGACACCCCAGGCAGACATTGCTTTGTTGGCACGGGCGCAGTCGAACATGTGCAGCGCCTGCAGTTTACGCACGGTTTCTTCATGCAACTCTTTCGCGTCTGGCGCTTTGTGGAAGTAGAGATAACCGCCAAACACTTCGTCTGAGCCTTCGCCAGATAACACCATTTTAATGCCCATTGCTTTAATCTTGCGCGACATTAAGTACATCGGCGTTGAAGCGCGAATGGTTGTGACATCATAGGTTTCGATGTGATAAATCACGTCGCGAATAGCATCCAGACCTTCCTGCACGGTGAAATGGATCTCATGGTGGACAGTACCAAGGTGGTTTGCCACTTCCTGCGCGGCTTTCAGGTCCGGTGCACCTTCGAGGCCAACCGCGAAAGAGTGCAGTTGCGGCCACCAGGCTTCACTGCGTTCCTGATCTTCTACACGACGCGCCGCATACTTTTTCGTGATGGCGGAAATAACGGAGGAGTCCAGACCACCGGACAATAGCACCCCGTAAGGAACATCGGACATCAGGTGACTTTTCACGGCATCTTCCAGTGCCTGACGCAGCTCGTTTTTATCCGTAACGTTGTCTTTTACTGCATCGTAATCAAACCAGTCACGCTGGTAATACTGACGAATTTCGCCGTCTTTACTCCACAGATAGCTACCGGCCGGGAATTCTTTAATCGTACGGCAAACAGGAACCAGCGCTTTCATTTCAGACGCAACATAGAAGTTGCCGTGTTCGTCGTAGCCCATATACAGTGGAATGATCCCGATGTGATCGCGGCCAATCAGGTAAGCGTCCTGCTCGCTGTCGTACAGTGCGAAGGCAAACATGCCTTGCAGCGAGTCGAGGAACTCAGGACCTTTTTCCTGATACAGCGCAAGGATAACTTCGCAGTCAGAACCGGTCTGGAACTGATAGCGATCGCCGTATTCAGCACGCAGCGCCTGATGGTTATAAATCTCTCCGTTAACAGCCAGGATATGTGTTTTCTTCACATTATACAGCGGCTGAGCGCCCGCATTGACGTCGACAATAGACAGACGTTCATGCGCCAGAATGGCGTTATCACTGGCGTAAATACCAGACCAGTCCGGGCCGCGGTGGCGCATCAGACGGGACAATTCCAGAGCCTTTTTACGCAGTTCAACTGCGTCTGTTTTAATATCGAATACGCCAAAAATAGAACACATAACCTTCTCCGTTAACCTGTTGCGTGATGCTTTTTATGTTTGCTTGATAAAGAAAATGCCGCAAAGCCGCTGGGGGCGCAAGGAGTTTGGCGTGCTGAAAATAAAAAACTCAATGATGATTGTTGAATGGTGAAAAAAGATTACGTAATGAGCGCATTTATTGATGAATCATCAATAAAATGGCGTTTTTATTAGATGGTGAGATCTCTGTTGGCCGAATGAGGCGCTTACACCGTCATCCGGCATTCACGCCGCAACATTGCCGGAGGGTGACGCGCGTGCGTCTTATCCGGCCTGGGGATTAAATCACATCAATCTCTGCAACGGAGGGGTAGATCCAGCTTGGTCTGAATGGCATGTTGTCGATATCGTCAAGCTTGGATACGCCAGACAGTACCAGGATAGTTTCCAGACCCGCCTGGAAACCTGCCAGAATATCGGTGCGCAGGTTGTCGCCAACAATGACTGTTTCTTCAGAGTGCGCCTGCATTTTGTTGAGCGCCGCGCGAATAATCCACGGGCTGGGTTTGCCGACATAAAACGGTTTACGGCCGGAGATCTTCTCAATACCGGCGCAGAGCGCACCACAAGCAGGGTAAAAGCCGCGACCGTGGGTATCCGGGTTAGTGGCGATAAAACGTGCGCCGTTAGCCACAAAGTAAGCCGCTTTATGCATCATGTCCCAGTTGTATGAGCGGGTCTCTCCGACAATGACAAAATCAGGGTTAACGTCGGTAATAGTAAAGCCTGCTTTATACAGTTCGTGGATCAGCGCACCTTCACCCACCACGTAGGCTTTTTTCCCTTCCTGACGACGGAGAAAATCAGCAGTAGCCATAGCGGAAGTATAAAAGACGCTATCGGGGACATTCACACCCGCAGTGGCGAAGCGGTTTGCCAGATCTTGCCCGGTCTGCGAAGGGTAGTTAGTCAGCAGGACTAACGGTAAACCTTTCTCCAGAATGCCGGTCAGAAATTCTGCCGCACCCGGTACGGCAACATTGTCGTGCATTAGCACGCCGTCGATATCACAAATTACATTCTTAATGGCCATAGACAATCCGACATTAAAAAAAGAAGGCATTACTATACACAAAATACACGCAATCATCCGAGTTGCATCAAGACGGCAAGGGAGTGACAAATTCGTCAGGAACGAATTTGATCAGCCAAAGGCTGACCTCCGGTGAGGAACATGAATGGCCCTCATTCATCCCCTGAGCATACTGAAGTAAGTGGCTGGGGTGAGCCGATCCCGCTAACGCAGAGGCAGCAGGAAGGATGACGTGTATTAGCTCTCCAGCAAACGTTGCAGCAATGAACCATTGAGCATGGCGCGCTTCACCAGCGCAAATGCACCAATCGCTGAACGGTGATCCAGCGTGGAACGTACCACCGGTAAATTGTGGCGAAACGCCTTCAGTGCCTGATTATTAATGCAGCTTTCTATTGCCGGAAGCAGAACTTTATCTGCTTCGGTAATCTCACCGGCAATGACGATTTTTTGCGGATTAAACAGGTTAATCGCAATCGCGATGGTTTTTCCAAGGTGGCGACCAACGTGCTCGATAACTTCTGCTGCCAGATTGTCACCTTTATTGGCTGCCTTACAGATCGCTTTGATGCTGCAATCGTCCAGTGTGAGGCGGCTCGGATAGCCTTGTTTCAGTAAATGTTGTACGCGATGTTCAATGGACGCATTGGCTGCGATCGTTTCCAGACAACCAAAGTTGCCGCAATGGCAGCGTTCGCCCAGTGGCTCAACCTGGATATGGCCGATTTCACCCACATTGCCGTTGCGTCCGATGAAAATACGCCCGTTGGAGATAATTCCTGCGCCGGTTCCGCGATGGACACGCACCAGAATAGAGTCTTCGCAATCCTGACTTGCCCCAAAATAGTGCTCGGCAAGCGCCAGACTGCGGATATCATGACCGACAAAACAGGTGACCTGAAACCGCTTTTCAAGAGCTTCGACCAGTCCCCAGTTTTCAACCTGAATATGCGGCATATAGCGGATGACGCCACTTTCGGGGTCAACGAGGCCTGGCAGGATAACGGAGATTGCAATCAGCTCACGGATTTTCCGCTGGCAACTGTCAATAAAGGTGGCAATCGTGTTGAGCAGCGCATGCTCCAGCGTTTCCTGGGTACGCTCTGGTAGCGGATAATGCTCTTCGGCAACCACTTTGCTGCTCATATCATAGAGCGTCAGCGTGGTGTCGTGGCGGCCAAGGCGAACGCCAATGGCGTGGAAATTACGGGTTTCGGTGACGATAGAGATGGCGCGGCGCCCCCCGGTGGAGGCCTGCTGATCGACTTCTTTAATCAGCCCGCGTTCAATCAGTTGACGCGTAATTTTGGTTACGCTGGCGGGAGCAAGCTGGCTTTGCTCGGCAATCTGAATTCGCGAGATTGGCCCATGCTGGTCAATCAGACGATAAACTGCCGCGCTGTTAAGCTGTTTTACGAGATCAACATTACCTATTTGAGCTTGTCCGCCTGGTGTCATTCTTTCTCTTACTCAGTAACGACCTCGTTGCCATTAACGATGGTCTTGATAATTTTAAAGTCGTGCGTGAACGCGGTCAGGTTGGCTACGTTGCCTGGCGCGATACTGCCGAGTTGTTTGTCGACGCCAATGGCGCGAGCAGGGTAGAGCGTTGCCATACGCAGGACTTCGTCCAGTGCGATACCGCAATGTTCAACCAGATTGCGTACGCCTTCGATCATGGTCAATGATGAACCGCTCAGTGTGCCGTTCTCATCAACACACAGTCCATTGCGGTAGTATATTGTTTTACCAGCGAAAATGAACTGTTCAATATTTGCACCCGCCGGTGCAGTTGCGTCGGTCACCAGGCACAGTTTGTCACCTTTCAGGCGTTTGGCATTGCGGATGTTGGCATAGTCAACATGCATGCCATCGGCGATGATACCGCAATAAATATCGGCCTCATCAAGAATCGCACCTGCCAGACCTGGTTCGCGGCCGGTAATATAAGGCATCGCGTTGAACAGATGTGTTGCAAAGGAAATGCCTGCACGGAAACCGATTTTTGCTTCTTTCAGCGTTGCGTTAGAGTGGCCCGCAGACACCACAATACCTGCACTCACCAGTTGGGTGATTACTTCGGCAGGAACCATTTCAGGCGCCAGCGTCACTTTGGTGATGACATCCGCATTATCGCACAGGAAATCGACCAGTGCAGCGTCTGGTTGGCGGACAAAACTCGGATTATGCGTCCCTTTTTTCACCAGATTCAGCCACGGACCTTCAAGGTGTAGCCCTAATGCCTGATTTGGATGCTTAGCGAGGTATTCACGCATGACGCGAACGCCCTGCTTCATCAGGTCATCGCTGGTGGTGATTAGCGTTGGCAGATAGTTGGTACAGCCCGATTTCTCATTGGCTTTCTGCATGATTTCCAGCGTTTCAACGGTAACGGCCTCTGCCGTATCGTTAAACTGTACACCGCCACAGCCGTTTAACTGCACATCAATAAAACCGGGGGAGACAATGGCCCCATTCAGTGAGCGCTGTTCAATCCCTGACGGCAATTCAGACAGTGGGCAAACGCTATCGATCAGGCCATTGGCGACAACAATCGCATGGTCATCAAGAATTTCGTGACCGGTAAAAATCCGGCCCTGGGTTAAAGCATACATTCCGACCCCCGATTTCAAAAAAATGCCGCCCTGCAAGTTTTCGGCAGGGCGGAGACATCATTACAGACCTTTAATATTTTCCGCTTCTAACTCGTTAAAGTATTTCAGCGTCTTCACTTTCAGTTCCATAGTGGAAGGCTCATCGCAGACCACAACCGCTTTCGGATGCAGTTGCAGACAGCTGATAGTCCACATGTGGTTAACATTACCTTCAACAGCCGCCTGCAGCGCCTGGGCTTTCTGGTGACCCAGTACCAGGATCATCACTTCTTCGGCATCCAGCAGGGTGCCCACGCCTACGGTCAGTGCATATTTAGGCACCTGGCTTACGTCGCCGTCAAAGAAGCGTGAGTTTGCTACGCGGGTGTCGTGGGTCAGCGTTTTGATACGAGTACGGGAAGCTAAAGAAGAAGCGGGTTCGTTGAACGCAATGTGTCCATCGTTACCTACGCCGCCCATAAACAGATGGATTTTACCGTAAGAACGGATTTTCTCTTCATACTGACGGCATTCTGCATCAATATCCGGCGCGTTACCATTGAGGAGGTTGATGTTTTCTGCTGGAATATCAACATGATCAAAGAAGTTACGGTGCATGAAGCTGTGATAGCTTTCCGGATGCTCTTTCGGCAGGCCAACATATTCGTCCATGTTGAAAGTGACAACATGTTTGAAGCTCACCTGGCCCGCTTTGTGCATTTCGACTAATGCTTTATAGGCAGTCAGCGGAGTACCGCCAGTTGGCAGGCCCAGAACGAACGGACGATCTGCCGTTGGTTTGAACGCGTTAATACGGTTAACGATATGGCGAGCAGCCCATTTGCCGACTTGTTCAGCGGTATTCAGGGGGATCAGTCTCATTCTTCACCTCAAAAGTAAATGTAAGCAGCTGGCGGATTGAGTCTCTGTGCAGTATTAAGCGTAACCTGGTTTTGCATCGGTAAGGATCAATCCGTTTCGATTTTTTGAATGATAAAATAAGTTTTCGTAGTTAGCCAGTGCGAGGGAGGGTTAATAACGATATTTGGTGATTGTAATCACAAAAAACACGCTTTTAATTTGCGATACGAATTAATTTTTCACACACTCTGAATGTAGATGAATGGTTAATGTTGTTGTTCCAGAATCTCTTGCTGTTGCAGTCAGGAATGGTCGCACAATAAAAATATGGCTTCAAAGGAGCCTAATCGGGGTCTCGTAGGGGGAATAAAATGAATATTTTAGGTTTTTTCCAGCGGCTGGGTAGGGCGTTACAGCTCCCCATCGCGGTGCTGCCAGTCGCGGCACTGTTGCTGCGATTCGGCCAACCAGATTTACTGAACGTACCCTTCATCGCGCAAGCGGGTGGGGCTATCTTTGATAACCTCGCGTTAATTTTTGCTATCGGTGTGGCTTCCAGCTGGTCTAAAGACAGCGCGGGTGCGGCAGCGCTGGCAGGTGCGGTTGGTTATTTCATATTGACCAAAGCAATGGTTACCATTAACCCGGCGATCAACATGGGCGTCCTGGCGGGTATCATCACCGGTCTGGTCGGCGGCGCGGTGTATAACCGTTGGTCTGGCATCAAACTGCCTGATTTCCTGAGCTTCTTCGGCGGCAAACGTTTTGTACCCATCGCCACTGGCTTCTTCTGTCTGGTGCTGGCTGCTATCTTCGGCTACGTGTGGCCGCCGGTGCAGAACGCCATCCATGCGGGTGGTGAGTGGATCGTGGGCGCTGGCGCGCTGGGTTCCGGTATTTTTGGCTTCATCAACCGTCTGCTGATCCCTACCGGTCTGCATCAGGTTCTGAACACCATCGCCTGGTTCCAGATTGGCGAATTCACTAACGCTGCAGGTACGGTATTCCATGGTGATATCAACCGATTCTACGCGGGTGACGGCACTGCGGGTATGTTCATGTCTGGCTTCTTCCCGATCATGATGTTTGGTCTGCCGGGTGCGGCACTGGCGATGTACTTCGCCGCGCCGAAAGCACGTCGTCCGATGGTCGGCGGTATGCTGCTGTCCGTTGCTATCACCGCATTCCTGACCGGTGTTACCGAGCCGCTGGAATTCCTGTTTATGTTCCTGGCGCCGTTGCTGTACCTCCTGCACGCTGTTCTGACGGGTATCAGCCTGTTCGTTGCGACGCTGTTGGGGATCCACGCGGGCTTCTCCTTCTCCGCAGGTGCTATCGACTACGTGTTGATGTATAACCTGCCGGCTGCAAGTAAGAACGTCTGGATGCTGGTCGTCATGGGTCTGGTGTTCTTCGTTATTTACTTCGTCCTGTTCAGCGCGGTTATTCGTATGTTTAACCTGAAAACGCCGGGTCGCGAAGATAAAGAAGACGAGATTGTTACTGACGAAGCGAACAGCAATACCGAAGAAGGTTTAGCTCAACTGGCTACCAACTACATTGCAGCGGTTGGCGGTACGGATAACCTGAAAGCGATTGATGCCTGTATCACCCGCCTGCGTCTGACCGTTGGCGATTCTGCCCGCGTAAATGATGCGATGTGCAAACGCTTAGGCGCATCGGGTGTGGTTAAGCTGAACAAACAAACTATTCAGGTCATCGTGGGTGCGAAAGCTGAATCTATCGGCGACGAAATGAAGAAAGTTGTGGCACGTGGCCCGGTGGCGGCAGCGTCTACTGACAGTACTCCGGCAGCGGCTGCCCCGGTTGCAAAACCACAGGCGGTAGCGAATGCAGCCACCATTGAAGCACTGGTTTCTCCGATTACCGGTGATGTGGTTGCACTGGAGCAAGTGCCTGATGAAGCATTCGCCAGCAAAGCAGTGGGTGACGGCGTGGCGGTAAAACCAACGGATAAAACTGTGGTTTCTCCGGCAGCGGGTACCATCGTGAAAATCTTCAACACCAACCATGCCTTCTGTCTGGAAACAGAAAAAGGCGCGGAAATCGTGGTCCATATGGGTATCGATACCGTGGCGTTGGAAGGTAAAGGCTTTAAACGTCTGGTTGAAGAAGGTGCGATTGTTGCAGCAGGTCAACCGATTCTGGAAATGGATCTGGAATACCTGAACGCGAACGCACGTTCCATGATTAGCCCGGTAGTTTGCAGCAATAGCGATGATTTCGGTGGTCTGGTTGTTAAAGCCGAAGGTCATGTGGTTGCCGGTCAAACACCACTGTACGAGATTAAAGCTAAGTAAGTCGCTTGTTGCCGGTAGGGTGGATAAGGCATAAGCGCCACCATTCGGTAATATGAGATGAATCAAAAGCGGCGGGGGGACATCCTCCGCCGCTTTTTTTTGCAGCAATTGCCCGCATAATTTTCGCCTGATACGTATTTTGCGTAACTAAAGGTTGTCAGTCAGTCCTGCTTATAAGATCATACGCCGTTATACGTTGTTTACGCTTTGAGGAATCCACGATGAGTGAGGCTGAAGCCCGCCCGAGTAACTTTATTCGTCAGATCATCGATGAAGATCTGGCCAGTGGTAAGCACACCACTATCCATACCCGTTTTCCGCCGGAGCCAAATGGCTATCTGCACATTGGCCACGCGAAATCCATTTGTCTGAACTTTGGTATTGCGCAAGATTACCAGGGCCAGTGCAACCTGCGTTTTGATGATACGAACCCGGTTAAAGAAGATATCGAGTACGTTGAATCGATTAAAAACGACGTTGAATGGTTAGGTTTCCACTGGACTGGCGACATTCGCTACTCGTCGGATTACTTCGATCAGCTACATGCTTACGCGGTAGAACTTATCAACAAAGGTCTGGCGTATGTCGACGAACTGTCTGCTGACGAAATCCGTGAATACCGCGGCACGCTGACTCAGCCTGGTAAAAACAGCCCGTTCCGCGATCGCAGCGTTGAAGAGAACCTCGCGCTGTTCGAAAAAATGCGTACCGGCGGTTTTGAAGAAGGTAAAGCCTGCCTGCGAGCGAAAATCGATATGGCCTCGCCGTTTATCGTCATGCGCGACCCGGTGCTGTATCGCATTAAGTTCGCCGAACACCATCAGACCGGTAATAAGTGGTGCATCTATCCGATGTACGACTTCACCCACTGCATCAGCGATGCGCTGGAAGGCATCACGCATTCACTGTGTACGCTGGAATTCCAGGACAACCGTCGTCTGTACGACTGGGTGCTGGACAACATCACCATTCCTGTTCATCCGCGTCAGTACGAATTCTCGCGCCTGAATCTGGAATACACCGTGATGTCCAAGCGTAAGCTGAACCTGCTGGTGACCGACAAGCACGTTGAAGGCTGGGACGACCCGCGTATGCCGACTATCTCGGGTCTGCGCCGTCGTGGTTACACGGCTGCCGCTATCCGTGAATTCTGCAAACGCATTGGTGTGACCAAACAGGATAACACCATTGAAATAGCTTCTCTGGAATCCTGCATCCGTGAAGATCTGAACGAAAATGCACCGCGCGCGATGGCCGTTATCGATCCGGTGAAACTGGTTATCGAAAACTATCCGCAGGGCGAAAGTGAACTGGTAACGATGCCTAACCATCCGAGCAAGCCGGAAATGGGCAGCCGTGAAGTGCCGTTCAGCGGTGAAATCTGGATCGACAGGGCTGACTTCCGCGAAGAAGCCAACAAGCAGTATAAGCGTCTGGTAATGGGCAAAGAAGTCCGTCTGCGTAATGCTTATGTTGTTAAAGCCGAGCGCGTAGAGAAAGATGCGGAAGGTAACATCACCACCATTTTCTGCACCTACGATGCCGACACCCTGAGCAAAGATCCGGCCGATGGACGTAAAGTAAAAGGCGTTATTCATTGGGTAAGTGCGGCTCATGCGCTGCCGATTGAAATCCGTCTGTACGATCGTCTGTTCAGCGTACCAAACCCTGGCGCGGCGGAAGACTTCCTGTCCGTCATTAACCCGGAATCGCTGGTGATTAAGCAGGGTTACGGTGAGCCGTCGCTGCAGGCTGCGGTTGCAGGTAAAGCGTTCCAGTTTGAGCGTGAAGGGTACTTCTGTCTGGACAGCCGTTATGCAACGGCAGACAAGCTGGTGTTTAACCGCACCGTGGGTCTGCGCGATACGTGGGCTAAAGTCGGCGAATAAGTCGCTATACATCCTGTCTAAACGCCGCATCATGCGGCGTTTTTTTCGCAAAAAAACGCGTACCAGGCTCCATTTGCGGAGCGAATTAATTACATGCCTGTAATAATGGAATGGCTGAATGCTTTTGCGGTCAAATAACTTACCTCAATATGAAATTGGCTGAAACCGATTTCATCCTCATGGAAAACAAGCGTTTTTTTCAATTGTTCAACGCTTTTTTATCTGCCAATGAAAATGTAACAGAAAGCAATCAAATATGTGCGGTTGCTCATACTATTACATACTCGTTACAGAAAGAGATTGATAATTCGCGTCGCGAAAAATAGTCTATTCATTGTAGTCAATGAGGTTTTCTCAGCGCTACTTTTTTTAATTTTTGCTTTTTCGCTGTTTGCCTTTGGTGACAGCATTTTATACCCAATGGATTTCGAGTTGCATCAAGGCGGCGACGCAGTGAATTCCCGGGAGCGTACATCAGTACGTGACTGGGATGAGCGAGGAAAGCCAACGCAGATGCGGCTTGAAAGACGAAGGGTTATACGTCAAAGAGGATTAACATATGCGTACGTTTAGTGGCAAACGTAGTACGCTGGCGCTGGCTATCGCCGGTATCACAGCAATGTCGGGTTTTGTTGTCGCTCCCCAGGTTCACGCCGAAGGTTTTATTGATGACTCTACCTTAACTGGTGGCATTTATTACTGGCAGCGTGAGCGTGACCGTAAAGATGTGACCGATCATGACAAATACAAAACTAACCTTTCTCACTCCACCTGGAACGCAAACCTCGACTTCCAGTCCGGTTACGTGGCGGATATGTTTGGTATTGATGTCGCAGCATTTACCGCTATTGAAATGAACGAAAGTAGCGAAAGCGGCCATCCAAACGAAATCGCATTCTCTTCAAAAAATAAAGGCTATGACGAAGATTACTCCGGCGATAAGAGCGGGATCAGCCTGTATAAAGCGGCAGCTAAATTTAAATTTGGCCCGACCTGGGCGCGCGCCGGTTATATTCAGCCAACCGGGCAAACTCTGCTGGCACCACACTGGAGCTTTATGCCTGGTACCTATCAGGGTGCTGAAGCCGGTGCCAACTTCGATTATGACGATGCGGGTGCGCTGAGCTTCTCCTATATGTGGGCCAACGAATATAAAGCTCCGTGGCACACCGAAGTCGATAAATTCTATCAAGCCGATAAAAAGACCAAAGTTGATTACCTCCATTCAATCGGCGCAAAGTATGACTTCAAAAATAACCTGTTGCTGGAAGCGGCATTCGGTCAGTCTGAAGGCTACGTCGATCAGTATTTCGCCAAAGCCAGCTACAAATTTGATCTAGGCGGTAACCCGTTTACAACCAGCTACCAGTTCTACGGCGCCCGCGATAAGGTTGATGACCGCACGGTTAACGACATTTATGATGGCACGGCCTGGCTGCAGGCACTGACCTTCGGCTACAAAGTGGCAGAAGTCGTGGATCTGCGACTGGAAGGGACCTGGGTTAAAGCTGACGGGCAGCAGGGCTACTTCCTGCAGCGTATGACTCCGACCTATGCGTCTTCAAACGGTCGTCTGGACGTTTGGTGGGATAACCGTTCTGACTTCAACGCCAACGGCGAAAAAGCGGTCTTCTTCGGTGCGATGTATGACCTGAAGAACTGGAACCTGCCAGGCTGGGCTGTGGGTGCCTCCTATGTTTACGCATGGGATGCTAAACCGGCTACCTGGCAGCTCAACCCGGATGCGTACTACGACAAAAATCGTACTATCGAAGAGTCGTCTTACAGCCTGGATGCGGTCTATACCCTGCAGGACGGCCGTGCGAAGGGCACTATGTTTAAACTGCACTTCACCCAGTACGACAACCATTCAGATATTCCGAGCTGGGGCGGTGGTTACGGTAACATCTTCCAGGATGAGCGTGACGTGAAATTCATCGTTATTGCTCCGTTCACCATCTTCTAATGCCGACGGCGGCAGGCCGCAAGCCTGCCGTTTTGTTGAGGAGTGTGTTATGAAAAAGCTGATACTCATCGCCGTCATGGCATCAGGGCTGGTTGCCTGCGCGCAATCACCAGCGCCGAAAGAAGATAGCCATCTTAAGGAAGCTTACAGCGCTTGTATCAATACTGCGCAGGGCTCGCCGGAGAAAATCGAGGCCTGTCAGAGCGTGTTAAACGTGCTGAAGAAAGAAAAACAGCATCAGCAGTTTGCCAATGAAGAAAGCGTGCGCGTACTGGATTACCAGCAGTGTATCCAGGCAACGCGTACGGGTAACGATCAGGCCGTTTCGGCCGATTGCGACAAGGTCTGGCAGGAAATTCGCAGCAAGAACGCTGTGAAATAAGGCCTCTTTTCCTTTAAGGGCCGGAGCGCAAGAACGGCTCCGGCCTGATCGTTATTTCATCCTATCTACTCGCAATGCAGTCAAATTGTACGCAGTTGCCGGGGAACATCTCCAGAACTGGTCGCCCTTCGTCAGACGGAAAAAAATGAACGTCGCTAAAATCAGCAATGGCGTATTTTGCACCATAAGAAAGTAGTGACTTACCGCCAATCCCTACACAAAAAGTACCTGCGCGAACGGCTGATGTAACCCCACTGGCTGAATCTTCAAAGACCAGAGCTGTCTCTGCGGGGATCTTAAGACGTTGTATGGCTAACAAATAAGGGTCTGGCCAGGGTTTACCTCGTTCAACATCATCACGCTCTACAATTACGGAAATCGCGCCGTGTGCATCAAGTAAATCAATAACGCGGTTAATTTTATATCGCCAACCGCTTGTCACAATTCCGATGGTGATACCTGCCTGAGCCAGTGCGGCGATCAGTGCTGAAATGCCTGCAATAGGTTGATATTCAGCATTATTTTCTGCATCAATAATGTATTGCTGCACTTTTTCACGATCGCTAAGCGATAAATCACTGAATAAAGCGCGTAGAGTGTGTGGTCCAGGTTGGCCGTGGATATGATTAACGATATCGGCAGTGCTGATTGTACGCCCGTACATTTGAGCTGCTTCACTCCAGGCTCGTTCAATAACACTGTTCGAATCGATCAATACGCCGTCCATATCAAAAAGAACAGCGGCAATATTTTGCTTCGCGCCAGACATTTTTCCTCCAACATTGAGTTACCTGATTGCCGTACATTTGCGGCTTTTTATGGATAATGTCGTCAGAAGTGAGGTCTGTATAATGCTGTTTTTTCCCGCGTAGATGAGAGAATGGAATGGAAACCAGACGATTACAGGCGTTCGTTACTTTGGCTGAACTGGGGAGTTATCGTAGCGCAGCCGAGGTTCTCTGCATAACGCAACCTGCGTTGACCAAACAGATCCAGTCGTTGGAACAGACGTTTGGCTTCAATCTTTTTATTCGTGGCCGTCATGGTGCGGTACTCACTGAGCAGGGGGCCTTGCTCTATTCGAGAGCCTGTGAACTGCTTAAAGGCTATGACGACTTCCTGAATTATGCCTATGACATACAGCATGGATCTGTGGGGGAGCTGGCTGTGGGATTTGGTTTGTCAACGTTTAGCCTGGTTCCAACATGGATTAAGGATTTTTGCGAAAGCTACCCTCAAGTACGGTTTTCGCTGAAAGATATTCCTTCAAGCGTTCAGAGTGGAATGCTGCTGGATGGAAGACTCCATATTGCTTTTCTTCGACTACCAGTAACCCCCGCACTTGCGTATCGGGTCATTAAACAAGAACGCATTGTGCTGGCTACGCCCATGGATGGACAAATGGATGTGTACAGTGCGCTCAATTGCTATTCAGTATTGCAGGTTAATCCCCTGCGAGAGCCGTGTCTGGCGGAACAGTCGCGCATTTTTTTATCGCAAAAGAATATTCAGGCTTCACCGGTAACGGTTGCAGATGATATCCATACCTTACTGGCGCTGATTGCTGGGGGCAATGGTGTCGCGTTTTTGCCTGAGAGTGTTAATAACTTCCTGCCTGTAGGGGTGAGACTGATTGAATTGAGTGATTCACCAGCCATGTGGAATATTGGAATCGCATGGAATCCAGAATTCTCACATCCTCTACGAGACCTATTTTTACAGGTGATGATGCGTAAAAAGGGGATATTTGCGTTGTAGCAAGATAGAAAAAAGCCAACCGTAAGGTTGGCTTTTCAGAAAGCATCACATTATTTGGCGTCGTGCGCATGATCGTCTTCGCGGCAATCGCCTTCAGCGCAGTGACCATACAGATAGAGGCTATGGTTAGTTAAACGAATACCATGTTTAGCCGCAATCTCACGTTGACGCGCTTCGATGGAGTCATCGCTGAACTCGACCACTTTGCCGCAGTCAAGGCAAATCAGGTGATCGTGATGATGTTGCTGGGTCAGTTCGAAGACGGATTTACCCCCTTCAAAATTATGGCGGGTCACGATTCCGGCATCATCAAATTGGTTCAGCACGCGATACACGGTCGCCAGACCAATTTCTTCACCCATGTCGATCAGGCGTTTGTATAAGTCTTCCGCACTGACGTGATGGTTATCCGGTTCCTGAAGAACTTCCAGAATCTTTAAACGAGGAAGCGTTACTTTCAGGCCAGCCTTCTTTAATGCGGTATTGTTGTCAGTCATGCGGAATCTGTCCTGTAGCTAAACGGTTCACTTCATTAACAGAAGTGACAGAAATTGCACTTGAGATAATGCGTATCATTATAGAACTGCCATGCCCAAATGAAAACTGCAAGTCTCTGGCAAATATTGTTAATCAAAACGTGGTATCACCGACAAACACACTGTGCAATACCCGATTGGCATCCAGCCATTGTACAGGGTCAGGCGAAAAAGTTACAAATTTGTAGCAATTATTTTGATTGGTTTTATCTATTGATGCGGCGCAGATGAATATCTACGCCGCACGAAATCAGGCATTGATGATTTCGTCGAGGTGCAGCTCTTCAGCGATCTGCTTAACCCATTTTTCTACGCGTTCAGCGGTCAGTTCCGGCTGGCGATCTTCATCGATAGCCAGACCCACAAAGTGGTCGTCATCTGCCAGACCTTTGGACGCTTCAAAATGGTAACCCGCCGTTGGCCAGTGGCCGACGATGGTAGCGCCGCGCGGCTCAATGATGTCGCGGATGGTGCCTAACGCATCACAGAAATATTCTGCGTAATCTTCCTGGTCGCCACAGCCGAACAATGCCACCAGTTTACCGTTAAAATCAATGTCTTCGAGAGTAGGGAAGAAGTCATCCCAGTCGCACTGCGCTTCACCGTAGTACCAGGTTGGGATGCCGAGCAGCAGAATGTCATACCCTTCCAGGTCTTCTTTGCTGCTTTTTGCAATGTCATGTACATCGGCAACGTCTTTACCAAGCTGCTTTTGAATCATTTTTGCGATATTTTCGGTATTACCGGTGTCGCTGCCGAAAAAGATGCCAGTGATTGCCATGAGTAAAATAACCTCTTGAAACTTATTGAAATGGTGGTGGCGCATTGCCCACGGATAAGGGCAATCATAGCAGAACAGTCCGGCATGCGGAAACAGCAAACATGCGGGACTGCACTCTGTGCTACACGATTTATGATTTAGAGCAGAAATTCAGACTAAGCCTGACCGCGCAATGCGGTGAGTTGGTTCATCAGCATCTCTTCGATGAGTTCACTGCGACTCATGCTGCGCGCTTCCGCCAATTCATTCAGAGCGTCAACGGCATCCGCGTTCAGTTTCAGTTCGACACGCTTGAGTCCACGAACTTTGTCGCGTTTAAGCTGATTACGTTTATTAATACGTAACTGTTCATCACGCGAAAGCGGATTGGTTTTGGGTCGTCCCGGGCGACGCTCCTGCGCGAACAGATCTAATGTCGTACGGTCCGTTTGTTCTTTGGCCATGATCTTGGTGACTTCGGGGAAACAATCAGCCAGGCGTCTGCCCGGATGGATAGCGCGCCATAATACATCAGCAGGGGAGGCGCGCCAACGCCCACGCGCGTAATCGCGCGCGGACGCTGAGTTTTTAATCAGTTAACCTTCTCACTCAGATAACGACGGATAGCGCGCAGCACGGCATCTGGTTTTTCTGCATGTACCCAATGGCCTGCACCGGCAATAACGTGTGCGCGGGCCAGCGGAAACTGGGCCAGTAATTGCTCGCGATACGCTTCAGTCACATAAGGTGAATTACCGCCGGGGATAAACAACGCCGGGTGTTCCCAGGCGGGTAGGGTTTCCCATCCCACGATATGGGGATACTGCTCCCACAACACCGGGACGTTAAAGCGCCACTCGCCCTCGACAAAAGACTTCAGCAGAAACTGGATCACGCCTTCTTCTTGCAAATGCTGACGCATGACGCTCGCGGCCTGCTGGCGCGAGGAGGCCTGGGCATCTGTTACCGCGTTAATGGCGGCAAAAATCTCATCGTGGCGGCGTACGTGATAGTCAACCGGGGCGATATCGATAGCCACAAGCTGGTCGATCCGTTCCGGTGCGAGAGCAGTGAGCGCCATGACGGCTTTGCCCCCCATGGAGTGCCCAATAAAGGTCGCTTTTTCGATGTGTTGCTCATCGAGAGTATCCAACAGATCCTGCGCCATTGCTGGATAATCCATCTCTGGTGAGCGGGGAGAGAGGCCATGATTTCGCATATCGACCTGGATGATATCGTGATCAACGACCAGATCGCGCGCCAGTATGCCCAGGTTATCCAGACTGCCAAACAGACCGTGAACCAGGACGATGGGAGAATTATTGTGCGGGTTTTGCGCAGATTGCGCTCGGATATTCAATTTCATGGCAAAGTTCTTTTTTTCACACTCACGGGTTAGGGTATCATGTTGACCATTCTGCCACATGGCTGCAACAACTACGGTTACTCCGAGTTTTGCTGGTCACCAGGCTTGACGCTATCCGCTGTCAGGATTTGCCTTTACACTACAGCGTGTAAAGTCCTGACAACTTGTATTCAGCCAAACATTGCACTGGATTAAGATGAAAACGATTGAAGTTGATGATGAACTCTATAGCTATATTGCCAGCCACACCAAGCATATTGGCGAGAGCGCATCCGACATTTTACGGCGTATGTTGAAGTTTTCCGCCGCATCACAGCCTGTCACTCCGGTAGTAAAAGAAGTCCGCGCCGTGCAACCTGTCGTGGAAGCCAAGCCGGTCAACCCCGCGAAAGACAAAGTGCGCGCCATGCGTGAACTGCTGCTTTCCGATGAGTATGCGGAACAGAAAAAAGCAGTGAATCGCTTTATGCTGGTGCTGTCTACACTTTACTCACTGGATCAACACGCGTTTGCACAAGCAACAGAATCGTTGCATGGCCGCACGCGCGTCTACTTCGCAGCGGATGAACAGACGTTGCTGAAAAATGGTAATCAAACCAAACCAAAACACGTGCCAGGCACGCCATATTGGGTGATCACCAACACGAATACCGGCCGTAAATGCAGCATGGTTGAACACATCATGCAGTCAATGCAATTCCCCGCGGAGTTGATTGAAAAGGTTTGCGGAACAATTTAATCCTTGCACTAGAAGGACCAGGCAATGGCAATCCACAACCGTGCAGGTCAACCTGCGCAACAGAGTGATTTGATTAATGTCGCCCAGTTAACGGCGCAATACTATGTACTAAAACCGACGGCAGGGAATGCGGAGCACGCGGTGAAGTTCGGTACATCCGGGCATCGCGGTAGTGCGGGTCGTCATAGTTTTAATGAGCCGCATATTCTGGCTATCGCTCAGGCGATTGCCGAAGAACGTGCGAAAAACGGGATTACTGGCCCGTGCTATGTGGGCAAGGATACCCACGCGTTGTCTGAACCGGCATTTATCTCTGTACTGGAAGTGCTGGCGGCGAACGGTGTTGATGTCATCGTGCAGGAAAACAACGGCTTTACGCCAACACCTGCCGTGTCTAATGCTATCCTGGTCCACAATAAAAAAGGCGGTCCGCTGGCTGACGGTATTGTGATCACACCGTCCCATAACCCACCAGAAGACGGCGGAATTAAATACAACCCGCCAAACGGTGGCCCGGCAGATACCAACGTCACCAAAGTTGTAGAAGACAGGGCTAATGCACTGTTGGCTGATGGTCTGAAAGGCGTGAAGCGTATTCCGCTGGATGCCGCACTGGCGTCCGGTCATGTTAAAGAACAAGACCTGGTTCAACCCTTCGTGGAAGGGCTGGCAGATATCGTCGATATGGCAGCAATCCAGAAAGCGGGTCTGACGTTGGGCGTTGATCCACTGGGTGGTTCCGGTATTGAATACTGGAAGCGTATCGCTCAGCACTACAACCTGAATCTGACCCTCGTTAACGATCAGGTCGATCAGACTTTCCGCTTTATGCATCTTGATAAAGACGGCGCCATTCGTATGGACTGCTCTTCCGAATGCGCGATGGCCGGTCTGCTGGCGCTGCGTGACAAGTTCGATTTGGCGTTTGCCAATGACCCGGACTATGACCGTCACGGTATCGTAACGCCTGCTGGGCTGATGAATCCGAACCACTATCTGGCGGTCGCGATCAACTACCTGTTCCAGCATCGCCCGCAGTGGGGCAAAGATGTTGCTGTGGGTAAAACACTGGTGTCCTCCGCGATGATCGATCGTGTGGTAAACGACCTGGGACGTAAACTGGTCGAAGTGCCGGTGGGGTTCAAATGGTTCGTTGACGGTCTGTTCGACGGTAGCTTTGGTTTCGGCGGCGAAGAAAGTGCGGGTGCATCTTTCCTGCGTTTCGACGGTACACCGTGGTCCACTGACAAAGATGGCATCATCATGTGCCTGCTGGCAGCGGAAATTACGGCAGTGACAGGCAAGAACCCGCAAGAACATTACAACGAACTGGCGGCGCGCTTTGGTGCACCGAGCTATAACCGAATTCAGGCTGGAGCCACCTCCGCGCAGAAAGCTGCGTTGTCTAAGCTCTCTCCGGAAATGGTTAGCGCCAGCACGCTGGCGGGGGATCCCATCACTGCGCGTCTGACAGCAGCGCCAGGTAACGGCGCATCGATTGGCGGACTGAAGGTTATGACTGACAACGGTTGGTTTGCCGCACGCCCGTCAGGTACCGAAGACGCTTACAAGATCTACTGCGAAAGCTTCCTGGGTGAAGAACATCGCAAGCAGATTGAGAAAGAAGCTGTTGAGATTGTCAGCGAAGTGTTGAAGAACGCATAAGTACAATTTGTGTGCCGGGCGGTGCGACGTTTGCCCGGCCTACAAAAGCGATCGTAGGCCCGGTAAGCGCTAGCGCCACCGGGCTTTTTTATCGGGCTTTAACTGTGATTATTTTTCAGTTCAAAGCGCGGTGATACCAGGCCATACAGCGTCCAGCCGAGGAAGGTCACGATAGAACCATAAAGCATCGCTTCTTCGCCAGAGGAGTAGAGCGCATAGAAGCTGTACAATGCGCCAATAAACGCCACAAAGTTTGCCGGTTTCGCTTTCGATGACGGAACATTCGCCATCTTCTGAATAATAACCAGTGCGGCCATCGACAGAATATACGGAATGATGTTCGTCACGACCGCCAGGTTGACCAGCACGTTGAACTGACTGTTCAGCGACGGGCTGATGGTCATCAGCGATAAACCACTCTGGATTATTACGATTGCCAGCATCCCCTGAACCGGCGCGTCTACTTTGGTCACGCGGGAGAAGATTTTCGGGAAGTAACCACTATCAGCCGACGATTTGAATACCTGGGCGATAGTGAACTGCCAACCCAGCAGTGAACCGCAGCAGGACATCACCATCAGCGCCATGATCACTTTACCGACTTCCGGGGTGAACATTTGTGCAAAGGCTAAACCGAACGGCGCAGTAGAGTTAGCCAGGTCCATATTCGGCACAATCCCCGCTATCACGTTGGTTGAGACGACATAAATCACAGCTGCTCCTAACGTACCGCCGAGTACTGCAATCGGCACGTTGCGTTCCGGGTTTTCGACCACTTCGGCGTTGGCGCAGGCGGATTCCAGACCCAGGAAAGCCCACAAAGTCATCGCAATGGAAGAACCTACCGCCGTGAAGAATGGTACGTGATGTGGATTCCAGGAGTTAGCATACAGTGTCGGACTGAACCAGAACCAGCCGATGATGCACAGACCGACAACCGGAATAATGACGCCCCAGACGGTGATGCTGCTGATTTGTCCGGTAATACGCGCACCGCCAAAGTTGGCGACGGTACAGATCCACAGCACGCCGATGGTTGCCAGGCCAATCTGCACAGGTGTCAGTGCGGCACCAAACAGTTCGGTACCGTAACCCACGGCAGAGATTGCGATGGCTACGTTGGCAATTAATAGTGAAACGCCATAGGTGTAGTTCGCCATAAAATTACCGGATTTGCCAAAGGCGTATTCCGCGTAACCGCCCATACCACCGGATTTGCGACTGAACATACCGCATTTTGCGAAGGCCCAGGCCAGCGCCATTGAACCGACAGCAGTAACCAGCCACGAAATGATCGAGATGGTGCCGACTTCCGCAAGTTTGGTGGGCAGCATGATTATTCCCGATCCCATCATATTAACCATGGTCAGGATGGTGAGCTGGACGACGCCCATTTTATTGGATTTGGCTTTGCTCATAACATTTCCCCTTTCAACAGAGCGTGTTGCGCGCTTTGTTGCTTGATTACGTAGCACCACACCTGTTTACGACCATCGTGCTCTTCGATGTAGACCCCCTGGAGTTCAGGCGCAAAACCCGGAAGCAAATTGATCCCTTCTTCCAGCGCGCTGAAGTAACGTAATACTGAACCGCCCCAGATTTCACCCGGAACCACACACAGCACACCCGGAGGATAAGGAAGCGCGCCTTCCGCCGCGATACGACCTTCAGCGTCCGGTAGACGCACCAGTTCAACTTCACCACGCAGATATGCATAGTTGGCATCCTGGGGATTCATGCTGACGTGCGGGAAATGTGCCTTACGGAACATCTCTTTCTGTAACTGCTTCACGTTGTGGCGGGCGTACAAATCGTGCATTTCCTGACACAGCTGGCGCAGACTGTAACCGGCGTAGCGGGCTTCGTGCTGTTTGTAGATCGAAGGCAGAACGTCGGCCAACGGAGCATCAGCTTCCAGCAGTTTTTCGAAACGCACCAGCAGAGCGACAAGCTGCTGTAGCTTCGCCATATCTTCTGCTGGGGTCAGCAGGAACAGGATGGAGTTGAGGTCACATTTTTCGGGCACCACACCATTTTCGCGCAAGAAGTTAGCCAGAATGGTGGCCGGAACGCCGAAAGTGTCATACTCGCCATCACGTGCATTGATCCCTGGTGTGGTGAGCAGCAATTTGCATGGATCCACAAAGTACTGGTGTTCGGCATAACCTTCAAAGGCATGCCAGTGTTCTCCTGGGACAAAGTGGAAGAAACGGAGGTCGCTGGCGATTTCAGTCGTGGGATAAGCTTGCCACGGTTTGCCCGCGACCATCTCAGGTACAAATGGGCGGATATGGTGGCAGTTTTCCAGGATCAGTTTGCGAGCATCGATGCCATTTACGACGCAATCCATCCACATGTTGCGTCCGCTGACGCCTTCATGCATTTTGGCGTTGATATCCAGCGCGGCAAACAGCGGATAAAACGGGCTGGTGGAGGCGTGCATCATGAACGCATTATTCATTCGTTTATGGGGCACGTAGCGAGACTGGCCTTTGATGTGGCTGTCTTTTTTGTGGATTTGCGAAGTCTGAGAGAAACCCGCCTGTTGTTTGTGCACCGACTGGGTGACCAGAATGCCGGGGTCGTTTTCGTTGAGATCCAGCAACAGCGGAGAGCAATCGGCCATCATTGGGATAAACTGCTCGTAGCCAACCCACGCGGAGTCAAACAGGATGTAGTCGCACAGATGACCAATCTTATCGACCACCTGACGGGCGTTATAGATCGTGCCATCGTAGGTACCTAACTGAATCACGGCCAGACGGAATGGACGCACATCTTTCGAACGTTGAGGCGCAACTTCGTTTACCAGTCCACGTAGATAGCTTTCCTCAAAGCAGTGTGCGTCAATCCCGCCGATAAAGCCGTACGGGTTACGTGCTGTTTCCAGATATATCGGCGTAGCCCCAGCCTGTAATAACGCGCCGTGGTGGTTTGACTTGTGGTTGTTGCGATCGAATAACACCAAATCGCCAGGGGTGAGCAGCGCGTTAAGTACGACTTTATTTGATGAGGACGTCCCGTTTAGTACGAAGTAGGTCTTATCTGCGTTGAAGACTTTGGCTGCATGCTGTTGTGCAATGCAGGGGGCACCTTCATGGATCAGTAGGTCACCCATTGCGACATCGGCATTACACAAATCGGAGCGGAAAAGCGCTTCGCCGAAATATTCGACAAACTGATTACCCGCGGGATGGCGACGGAAAAACTCGCCACCCTGATGACCTGGGCAATCAAAGGCGCTGTTGCCTTGATTGACGTAGTCGACAAGCGCACGAAAGAATGGCGGACGTAACTGCGTTTCATAATGGCTGGCGGCGGTTTCTAACTGCCGACCATAAAAGGCGGTACGGGCTTCATTACATTCGAATACACCAGAGATACGCGGCAGATGTTCAGGTGGAACACGCTCTTCATTTTCGGTGGCGATAAAAACAGGAATCCCATAGCCGGTGGCGTCAATTTCATCGAGTTTTCCACGTTCAACATCATTGATGGATAACACGATAGCAGCAACATCAATAAAATTACTTTCATCGATATTTACACGGGAACGTTGCGTGTAAAAACAATCAGGGCAGGAACGGCTTACGGCAATTTTTAATTCAGACATTTTCATCTCTTTATTTTTAGGTAATAGCAGGTCCTCAATTTCTCAAATGAGAAATTGATAACTCCGGAAAAAAAGCAAAGTCATACCGCTGATAAATAAATCAGTAAATTGCTTTTTTGAAGATGCAATAAACCCTAACCGGTCCGGTCACAGGTAATACAGGGTTATGCAGGGAGAGCACTGCGGATACAGGCGTTAGCCTGCGATACAGATAGTCAGGAAGACCTGTATACTGGAGTGCCCTTAGTCGAGTGACTAACGGGCATTAAAGAAGTGAAAGTCAAAGCTATTACGGTGGGCAAACATCATAATATGCGTTGTTCGCCTTATGTGGGGCATTGTTCGACTATTATTTTCCATTTTAGTTACCTTTACTGGATTAGTGGAAGGTGCGGGTATTTTATCCAGGAAATGGCTGTAAACCGTGAAGATGATCAATAAAAAATGATCATTTCCAAAATATTTAGTCGTCAATTATGCATATCGTGAGATAAGATGCCTTTTTGTTGATTAAATGTTTCATATTTGTGTTTTGTTATTTTGGGCAATGTTTAATTGGCTGCATAATAATTATTATGCAGCAGAGTGAGTAATGAAAATTATATTTATTAATTAATCAAAAAAAATGAATAATAATTCACGGCATAAACCGGTAGCCAATCCCGGTTTCGGTAAGAAAATGGCGTGGGCGAGCCGGATCCAGTTCCAGTTTCTGGCGCAGATGACCCATATAAATACGTAAGTAATGGCTGTGTTCAACGGCATTCGGTCCCCACACCTGATTCAATAACTGGCGTTGGGTCAGCACTTTTCCGGCATTATTGAGTAGTATGGCCAGCAGGCGAAACTCAATTGGCGTCAAATGAACCTCCTCATCCCCGCGATGAACCAGACGCGCGGCAATATCCACCTTTACATCAGAAAATTGCACCACGGGATCAGGGGAGGGGCCGGTAGCGTGGCGTCGCAGTGCAACGCGTAAACGAGCCTGTAGCTCGCCAATGCCGAATGGCTTGCTGAGATAGTCATCGGCACCGGCATCCAGCGCGGCGATTTTATCGCTCTCTTCGCTGCGGGCTGACAGCACGATCACCGGGATCGCGCTCCACTGCCGCAGGTCGCGGATAAAATCAATACCGTCACCGTCCGGAAGACCGAGGTCGAGAATGATGAGATCGGGTTTTCGTGTGGCGGCTTCCAGCAGACCACGTTGCAGCGTTTCCGCTTCATACACACGCAGGCCATCAGCTTCCAGCGCGGTACGCAGAAAGCGACGAATGGCTTGTTCATCTTCAACAATCAGTACGTTTGTCACATATCCTCATGAAAATCTTCAAGTTCAGGGGGCGCTTCCTGCGGCAGTGTAACACGGAAACACGCCCCTCCCTGCGGACGATTATGAGCAGAAATCGTGCCACCGTGCACGTCGACAATCGCCTGACAAATTGCCAGCCCCAATCCCACACCCGGTACCGATGATTCTTTGTTTCCACGGGAAAACTTGTCGAAAATACGTTGTTCCAGGCCGACAGGAATACCGGGCCCGTTGTCCCAAACATCCAGCAGCAGATGCTCGCCGTCGACCTGGGCGTCGATACCGATTTGCGCCTGCGGACCTGCGTATTTGACGGCATTTTCCAGTAGATTGATCAGCACCCGCTCAAAGAGTGGTCCATCAACGTGTATCAGCGTCAACGGCTCCGGAAGTGACAGGTTAATTGGTGTTGCCAGCCCAGGCTCCAACATTTGCAGGGCGCTGCCTACCACTTCTTCCAGCGTTAGCCACTCTTTCTTAAGATTAAAGCCGCCAGACTGGATCCGCGCCATATCCAGCAGATTATTGACCAGTCTGGTGGTATTCAGTACGTGCTGGCGGATCTCGCTGGCCTGGCGCGCGTGTGGCGAACCTTCACTTGCCAGATCCAACGTTAATATCTCCGCCTGACCGAACAGCACCGTCAGCGGCGTGCGTAAATCGTGGGACAGGGCGGCGAGCAGTGCATTGCGAATACTTTCTCGCTCGCTGGCAAAGCGGGCCTGCTCTTCACTGGCCGTCAGAGTCAGGCGCTCCAGCGCACTGGCCACCAGCAGGGTGAAGGTTTCCAGCAGACGTTGCTGTTCCGGGATCATCAGCTGACGCAGGTTTCCTGGCTCCACCACCAGTAGCCCATAGGTTTTATCGGCGCTTTTTAACGGCAAAATTTGATAGGGAACGCCTGGTAATGTGTCGGTGCCGGCACCTGCCATCTGCCCCTTGTCAAAACTCCACTGGGCAATGGCATCATCCCACGGTGTCATACCCTGCTGATGCGTCAGGGGAACCAACTTACCGTTTTCGTCAGGCAATAACACCCGGCTGCGGGCCTGAAACGTCGAGGCAATAAACTGTTCGCTGGTCGCCGCGATATCCTGTTGGCTGCGCCCTACAGCCAGGGCTTTTGACATCTCATACAGGTGCCGCGTTCGTTGCTCACGATAGCGTGCAACCCGGGCCTGATAACGTACCCCCGCGGTCAGATTACCGATAACCAAGCCGACCGTTAGCATCACGGCGAAGGTAAGCAGGTACTGGACGTCAGACACGGCAAGCGTGCCGCGTGGAGCAATAAAGAAGAGATCAAAGCTGGCGACGTTGATAAAAGTGGCTACCACTGACGGCCAGCGCCCGTAGAACAGGGCGATCACCACCACGCCCAGTAGATAGAGCATCACCAGGTTGGCTGCGTCAAATGCAACCAGCCACTGCATGGCAATCAACGTCGTAACAGCACACAATGCAGCAGCGACCACACAACCCTGGATTTGTACTCGCCATTTATCCTTAAAGGTGCGGTTATCCGTGGTTTGTAATGTCTGGCGAGAAGGCGGATCGTCCAATGCGACAATCATCAGGTCAAGATCCGGTGCGCGATGCGCCAGCTTGTCTGCAAAGGAATCGCTGCGCCACCAGCGACGGGTGGTCGGACGCCCAAGCACAATTTTCCCCAGGTTGTGTTCCCGGGCATAACGGACAACGGCTTTATCTTCGGCAGGGTCGGAGAGCGTGGCGGTTTCTGCCCCCAGTTCCTGTGCCAGTCGCAGCGCGCTTAAGATTGCCCGCCGCTGTTTTTCAGGTAGCCGGTGTAGCGCAGGTGTTTCAACATATACCGCATGCCAGACGCTGCCGAGACGTGCCGCCAGGCGTGCAGCGGCGCGCACCAGTTTCTCGCTGCCGGTGTTGTGTCCAATACACAGTAAAATGGCATCGCGGGTATGCCAGACTTTTTCTTCTCCTGGACGCCCCCGCCAGGCACGCATCTGCTCGTCTACCCGATCGGCGGTGCGTCGCAGAGCCAGTTCGCGCAGCGCTATCAAATTACCTTTGCGGAAGAAATGCTCGATTGCACGCTCTGCCTGACCGGCAATATAGACCTTGCCTTCGTTCAGGCGCTGACGCAAATCGTCGGGGGGGAGATCGACCAGTACCACATCGTCAGCGGCATCGAAAAACGGGTCAGGAACAGTTTCGCGCACCTGAATACCGGTGACGCCGCTGACCACATCATTCAGGCTTTCCAGATGCTGAACGTTAACGGTGGTAAAAACATCAATCCCGGCTTCCAGGAGTTCTTCAATATCTTGCCAGCGGCGGGGGTGGCGTGAGCCTGGCGCATTGCTGTGCGCCAGTTCGTCCATCAAAATCAGCGCAGGGCGGCGGGCGAGGGCGGCATCAAGATCGAATTCGCTGATATGCCGCCCACGGTGTGCCTGACGTTTCAACGGGAGTACGGTGAGACCGTCCAGTAGTGCGGCGGTCTCCTTGCGCCCGTGGGTTTCCACCACACCAATCAGCACATCCAACCCCTGCGACCGTAGCCGTTGTGCCTCCGCCAGCATGGCCCAGGTTTTCCCTACGCCCGCACAGGCGCCAAAGAAAATTTTCAGTTTTCCCCGGTGTGGCGCGGTGGTCTGCTCCAGCAGGCGATCGGGGTTGGGACGTAGGGGTTCGCTATGCATGTCCTTTTTCTCAGTGCTTATCCAGCGCTAAATTAAGTTCCACCAGGTTCACTACCGGCTGACCGATGAAACTGACCAGCGGTTTTTGCGTATAGTGTGCAACCAACTGCGTAACCTCTTCAACGCTGAGGTTGCGGGCTTGTGCCACGCGGGGAATTTGCCAGGCGACCGCATCGGGGGTCAGGTTATTGTCCAGACCACTGGCGGACGCTGTGACCAGCTCCACGGGAACAACAGGGCTAGCCTGTGGATTAGCCGCACGCAGTGCGGCAATCCGGCTTTGCAGTTGCTTATCCAGCTCCGGGTTGCTCGCTGCCAGGTTGCTGCCACCCGAAGCCATTGGATTATAGGGTACTTCTGCCGTTGCCGACGGGCGTCCATGAAAATAACCCGCGGCGGTAAAATTTTGTCCGATCAGTTCAGAGCCGCGAATTATCTGACCCTCACGCAGAAGTGACCCGTTAGCCTGGTGGGGGAACCACCACTGCCCCAGTGCGGTGGTTAGCAGCGGATAAACACCGCCGGTGATAAGCATCAGGAAAAGCAATGTTGATAATGCAGGACGTAATCCACTCATCTGAAACCTCACACCAGACCCAGCAGGGTCAGCAGTAAATCAATGACTTTGATACCCATAAACGGCACAACCAGGCCGCCCAGACCGTAGATCCACAGATTGCGACGCAGCATGGCGGAAGCGGATAACGGCTTATAGCTCACCCCCTTCAGCGCCAGTGGGATCAGGAAGACAATCACCAACGCATTGAAGATGACGGCGCTCAGGATCGCCGAATCCGGCGAATGCAGTCGCATGACGTTCAGTGCGTTAAGCTGCGGGTAAGTTGCGGCGAACGCAGCCGGGATGATGGCGAAATATTTCGCAACGTCGTTGGCGATACTAAAGGTGGTCAGCGACCCGCGCGTCATCAGCATCTGTTTACCAATGTGCACCACTTCAATCAGCTTGGTGGGGTTAGAGTCGAGATCCACCATGTTGCCCGCTTCCTTCGCGGCCTGGGTCCCGGAGTTCATCGCGACCGCGACATCGGCCTGCGCCAGTGCCGGGGCGTCGTTGGTTCCGTCACCAGTCATCGCCACCAAACGACCTTCCGCCTGATACTGGCGGATCAGTGCCAGCTTGGCTTCCGGTGTCGCTTCTGCCAAAAAGTCATCCACTCCTGCCTCTGCGGCGATTGCTGCAGCAGTCAGGCGGTTGTCGCCGGTGATCATCACCGTTTTGATGCCCATTTTGCGCAGCTGGGCAAAACGTTCTTTAATCCCACCTTTGACAATATCTTTCAGGGCTATCACGCCCAGCACCCGTGAACCTTCAGCAACGACCAGCGGCGTCGCGCCAAGGCGAGCAACGTTTTCGACTTTCTGCTCCACATCGGCAGGGAAGTGGCCGCCGTTGGCTTCGACGTGACGACGAATAGCATCTACGGAGCCTTTGCGGATCATCCGGTTGTCGATGTTGATACCGCTCATCCGGCTTTGCGCGGTAAACGGCACAAAGGTGGCATGGAGCGACTGTACGTCACGTATACGCAGGTTAAAGCGTTGTTTAGCCAGGACAACGATGCTGCGGCCTTCCGGCGTTTCGTCGGCCAGTGATGAAAGCTGTGCCGCGTCGGCCAGTGTTTTTTCGTCCACGCCCTGGGCGGGCAGAAAATCAGAGGCCTGACGGTTCCCCAGCGTGATGGTGCCGGTTTTATCCAACAGCAGTACATCGACGTCACCAGCCGCTTCTACCGCACGTCCGCTGGTGGCGATAACGTTCGCACCCAGCATGCGGCTCATCCCGGCGACGCCAATCGCGGAAAGCAGCCCACCGATCGTGGTGGGGATCAAACAGACCAGCAGGGCAACCAGTACCGTGACGCTGACCGCACTGCCGCCCCAGGCAGAGAACGGCCACAGCGTGGCGGTTGCCAGCAGAAAGACGATAGTCAGGGCAATCAGCAGGATCGTCAGCGCGATTTCATTTGGCGTTTTACGTCGCTGCGCGCCTTCTACCATGGCAATCATTCGATCGAGGAATGTTTCTCCGGGATTGACGCTACACTCGATCACCAGCCAGTCCGAGAGAATGCGTGTCCCGCCAGTGACGGAGGCAAAATCGCCGCCGGATTCACGGATCACAGGCGCGGATTCACCGGTAATGGCGCTTTCATCCACCGAGGCGCCGCCTTCGATAACTTCGCCGTCACAAGGGATAATATCGCCAGCTTCCACCAGCACGATATCGCCTTTGCGTAGCTCTTCGGCCGGCACGTGATCCATTTGCGCGCCATATTTCGGTTCACGAAGTTTGCGGGCAAAGGCGGTTTTTTTGACCCCTTTCAGGCTGTTGGCCTGCGCTTTACTACGCCCTTCAGCCAGCGCTTCCGCAAAGTTAGCGAACAGAACGGTCACCCACAGCCAGAGGCTTATCGCGCCGGTAAACAGTGGATTACCTGACATATGGCCTGTCGCCATCGCTACCGTTAACAGGGTGGTCAGCAGGCTGCCCAGCCAGACGATAAACATCACCGGGTTACGCCACTGAGTATGTGGACTTAATTTTTTCACGGCGTCCATCAGCGCTTGTACGACCAGAGAAGGTTCGAACAGTGCCAGTTGCTTGCGACTCATAACAATGTGCTCCGCATCGCTCAACGTAAAGAGAGGTATTCTGCGACCGGGCCAAGCGCCAGCGCAGGAACAAAGGTGAGGGCGCCAACCAGCAACACCGTACCGATCAACAATCCAACAAACAGCGCACCGTGGGTAGGTAGCGTGCCGGGACTTGCTGGCTGACTCTTTTTACCGACCAGCGAACCGGCAATCGCCATCACCGGGATAATGACGCCGAAGCGGCCGAAGAACATGCACGCGGCCAGCAGGCTGTTCCAGAATGGACTGTTGGCACTTAATCCGGCAAAAGCGCTACCGTTGTTATTGGCGGCAGACGAGACCGCGTACAGCACCTCGCTAAAACCATGTGGCCCAGGATTGAGCATGGCGCTACGCCCGGCATCGCTCATCATGGCTATCGCTGTCCCAAGCAGCACCAGCGCAGGGGTAACCAGAATCGCCAGCGCGGTCATTTTCATTTCACGGACATCGATTTTTTTACCCAGATATTCCGGGGTACGGCCAATCATCAGTCCGGCGATAAAGACCGCCAGCAGCACGAACAGCAGCATGCCGTACAACCCTGACCCCACACCGCCGAACACCACTTCGCCAATCTGCATCAACCACATTGGCACCATGCCACCCAGCGCAGTGAAGGAGTCATGCATAGCGATGACTGCGCCACAGGACGCTGCCGTCGTGACGACTGCAAACAGACTGCTGACCAGCACGCCAAAGCGGCTCTCTTTACCTTCCATGTTGATATTGCTGTCTGCGCCAAACGCCATCAGATGTGAATTACCCTGAACCTCAGCCCACATCACGACCGCCACGCAAACAACAAAAATGAGCGACATAGCCCATAGCAAGGTGCGTCCCTGTCGGCGATCGCCCACGACGTCGCCAAAGGCGAAACACAGCGCCGTGGGAATTAAGAAGATGGCCAACATCTGTACCATGTTGGTCAGCGCGGTTGGGTTTTCAAACGGATGTGAGGAGTTGGCATTAAAAAAGCCACCGCCGTTGGTACCGAGCATCTTAATGGCCTCTTGTGAGGCGACCGGTCCCATCGGCAGCAGTTGTTTTGCCCCTTCAAGCGTGGTGATCGCCTGATAAGGCAGCAGGTTTTGCAGCGTACCTTGCTGGATGAAAAACAGCGCGATGAGTAGAGAAATCGGCAGTAATATCCACAATGTGATGCGTACCAGATCCACCCAGGCGTTCCCCAGCGTGTTCATACTCTGGCGCGTAAAGGCGCGAGCCAGGGCAAAGATCACCGCAATACCTGTCGCCGCAGACAGGAAATTCTGCACAGTCAGGCCGGCCATCTGGCTGAAGTAGCTTAAAGTGGTTTCACCCGCATAGGACTGCCAGTTGGTGTTGGTCACAAAACTAACAGCAGTATTGAGCGCGAGATCCCACGATAGCCCCGGCAACTGTTGCGGATTTAGCGGTAGCAGGTTTTGCGCCATCAACATCGCAAACAGTATCAGCAGACCGAAGATATTAAGTGCGAGGATCGCCAGCAAATAGTGCAGCCAGGTCATTTCCTGCTGCGAAATACCCAGCCCACGCCACAGCACACGCTCAACGCCTGCAAGGCCGGGTAAGGATGTATTGTTGATAAGACGCGCCAGCCCAAAGCCCAGCGGCCTGGCGATAACAAACAGCACCAGCAGGAAACTGGCGAGGAGTAAAAATCCTTGCGCTGCCATCAGAACGCCTCCGCATTAATCAAGGCATACACCAGATAACCCAGTAATAAAAAGACCAGCACAATGCCGGTTATCACGCCTGCACTCACAGTGCACCTCCCGTGGCATAAATGTGATAACCAGAGCGTAGGTTTTTGGTTGCAAAGATTTCGCAAAAATCTGCGGGCGGGGTGTAAAAAAAGTATAAAAATGGCAAAGACCATTATTTAACTAATGATTAGTATTAATTTAACTTTTATGTAACTTACTTACGAATTTAAGTTAAACGGAGCATCAATAGATAAAAATAAGTGGTCGGATGAGTAGCAAAATTACACACAAAGCGGTATTATTTTCACCAGTTAACCAAGTTTATTTTTCCGGTGCGATTCACCGAACAGATATATGGGAGAGGATTATGGACTTTTATAAAGAATATCCAGCACACATTGTTTTCTTGCGCCGTACCTTTGCCGTACTGGCTGGTGTTCTGGCGCTGCCGGTCATGCTGTTCTGGAAAGACCGTGCCCGTTTTTACAGCTACCTGCATCGCGTCTGGTCGAAAACCAGTGATAAGCCGGTGTGGATGGAGCAGGCTGAAAAAGCCACCTGCGATTTCTACTAAGTTACCGTTCAGGTTCAAAAAAACCGCCAACAGCAATGTGGCGGTTTTTTTATACGTCGCAGTCTACACTTATCTGTGTAACGGATAAGGAGTGGCGATGAGCAAGAGAATTTCTGTTGGTATCCGCGCCTGTCTGACCACAGAAGCGAACGATAAATTTCTGTTTGACGAGAATACACTGGTACGTATTTATGCCTTGCATGAATTGCACCGACTGCGCCAGAGCGGATTATCACGTGGCGCATTGATTGATTTTCACACCCGTTACAAGCTGGTGTTACTGGCACACTCCCAACCGGAGTATCGTGAACTCGGCCCTTTTGTGGCCGCAATCCACGAATGGGCAAGCCTCGATGCTTTTTATACGGAGTACCGTTTGCGGTTGATTCATCTGCTGTTTAATAACGCGACCCGACGCAACCATACCAATGTCCTGATGCATGTGCAGGGTTATTTCCGTAACCAACTCAATCTTCGTCAACGTCAGGAACTGACCTCAATAATCGATAACTATCGACGTGAGATGCAGCCGCTGCTTGCGCCATTGATGCTCCTCCAACACTATATGACGGAACACCCGAACAGTTGGTTGTCCGGGCAACGTTACTTTGAACTCTGGCCTGCGATTCTGCGTTTACACGGCAAAGCTTAATTTTTATTCGGGAGTTTTATGACCACTCATCTGGTCTGGTTTCGGCGAGATTTACGTCTGCATGACAATCTTGCGCTGGCAGCGGCATGTCGGGATCGTTCGGCGCGGGTATTGGCGTTATATATTGCCACGCCCGCACAGTGGAAAGCGCATGATATGTCACCGCGTCAGGCGGCGTTTATCAGCAAGCAGTTGAATGCGCTGCAAACGGCGCTGGCAGAAAAAGGCATCCCGCTGCTGGTTTATGACGTCGGGGATTTCACCGCCAGCGTAGAGAGAGTCAAAAATGTCTGCGCACAGCATGACGTTAGCCGACTGTTTTATAACTATCAGTACGAAATCAACGAACGCCAGCGCGATGCTCAGGTAGAAAAATCATTACCGCAGGTGGTGTGTGAGGGCTTTGACGATAGCGTAATCCTGGCACCGGGCGCGGTAATGACCGGGAATCATGAGATGTATAAAGTCTTTACGCCGTTTAAAAATGCCTGGCTGAAGCGGTTAAAAGACAGTATCCCAGAGTGTGTTGCGGCACCAAAAGCCCGCGAAAGCGGCGCAATTCCCTCCCCACCAACGCCAATTACGCTTAACTATCCACAGCAGGATTTTGATGTGGCGCTTTTCCCGGTAGAAGAAAAATCGGTTATCGCGCAATTACGTCAGTTTTGCCAGCAGGGGGCGGCAGAATACGAACAACAACGTGATTTCCCGGCCAATGAAGGTACCAGTCGGTTGTCTGCAAGCCTTGCCACCGGCGGGCTATCACCGCGCCAGTGTCTGCACCGTTTGTTAGTCGAGCAACCGCAGGCGCTAGAGGGAGGCGCCGGGAGCGTTTGGTTAAACGAGCTCATCTGGCGCGAATTTTATCGCCATCTACTGACGTACTATCCCGCGCTGTGTCGGCATCACCCCTTTATTCGCTGGACTGATCGTGTGCAATGGCAAAATAACGTGACGCATTTTCAGGCGTGGCAGACGGGGAATACAGGGTATCCCATCGTAGATGCGGCGATGCGCCAGCTTAACGGCACAGGGTGGATGCATAATCGTTTACGCATGATCGCGGCTAGCTTTTTGGTGAAAGACCTGCTGATTGACTGGCGACAAGGTGAGCAGTATTTCATGTCACAACTGATCGACGGTGATCTGGCGGCGAATAATGGTGGCTGGCAGTGGGCTGCGTCTACCGGAACGGATGCTGCGCCGTATTTCCGTATTTTTAATCCCACCACGCAGGGGGAGAAATTCGACCGTGATGGTGACTTTATCCGCCAATGGGTACCGGAATTACGTGATGTACCGGGAAAAGCCATTCACGAACCGTGGACGTGGGCGGAAAAAATGCAGGTGACACTCAATTATCCTCGTCCGATTGTCGATCATAAGCAGGCAAGGTTAGCCACGCTGGCAGCATATCAGGCAGCGAGTCATTCGTAATCGCCGGATAAAAACAGGCCCGGGACATAGAACATCGTCGGGCCCGTAAACTCAGGGCTCTACCGCGAGCGGACGGTTTTTAAATTTGAGGGATTGATATAACCAAATCAACAGCACCAGCGCCACACAGGCCAGCGCGCCCCAGGTAATTTCGCTAAAGACATCAATATAGGCGTTGATGGAATAGTTGATGGCACCGCTTGCATCAAACGCACCCTGTGATGTCTGGTCGGCAATCACCCCCGCCAGGTAGTTGGCAATAGCCCCGGAAAGCAGCATATAGATGCCGGTGAGTACGCCGGTTACCCCCGGAATTTCAATGCGTGTAATTTGTGACATGGCGACAGGGTCGATAAACAGTTCGGCGAAACCCATAACGGCCAGCCCTAAAACCATCAGCGGCATGGAGGAGTGCCCATATGCGGCGGACCAGCGGGCGCTTAAAGTCAGAATACAGAAACCAGCACTCATTAATCCCAGGCCGAGAGCAAACTTACCCCAGATACGAACGGTACGATTGCCACTCACGCTTTCTTTGACCACCCAGGCCAGCACGATGCCGCACAACATGACGGCGAAGGCGTTTACTGACTGGAACATGGCAGTAGGGACTGAATATCCCATCACGTCGCGATTAACAAAGCGGTCGATATACAGGCTGATGGAACTCCCTCCCTGCTGTGCAAAGGCCCAGAACAACAAGCTGAAGAAGGTCAGGGTAACGATCAGACCCAGTTCTTTACGCTGCTTCTGCGTTTGCGCCTGACGGTAGATTTTTGCCAGAACGGCCAAACCAATGACGGTGGCGACAATCAGCGCGTACACGGACCACTCTTTCCAGAACAGGACAGTAATGAAAAGTGGTGCGGCGACCAGCAGAACCAGCAGCCAGGCCCAGTTCGGCAGAATGAACGATTTGGCACACAGCACGGCTTTGTTGACGCCGGTGGTGTGAGCAAAATGACGATTCCCGCATAAGAAAATGACCAGCCCGGCCAGCATACCGATAGCGGCCAGCGCAAAGCCCATTGCCCAACTGTACTCTTCCTGCACATAGCCGCAGGCGATAGGGGCAATAATTGAACCAATGTTACCGGCAGCATAGAGCAGAGAGAATCCGCCGTCACGGCGCGGATCTTCTGGTTTATACAATTCACCCAGCAGGCAACTGATGTTGGATTTAAACAAACCGTAGCCACAGACAATAATGGCCAGAGATAAGTAGAGAAACGCCGGAGCCATTTCACTGGCACCCAGGACCAGATGTCCCACTGCCATCAGAAATGCGCCAATCATTACTGCCATCCGGTTACCGAGCACTTTATCCGCCAGGTATCCCCCGAGAATCGGCGTGACATACACCAGTGAACAGTAAGCACTGAACAGTTCATACGCGTGGTTATCGTTGTACTTAAGCTGGTTAGTGAGATACAGGATCAGCAGTGCACGCATGCCATAAAAACTGAAGTATTCCCAAATTTGCAGCGCGACGACGTAATAAATCGCGCGCGGCTGAGATGCTTGTTTATTCATTATTTTCTCGAAGTAAATGCCTCACGACGGAAGGAACGTGCCGTGTGAGTGTGTTTCCTTAAAGTTGTCACTTTGATACAGATCTGATTATTTTTGCAATATGCTGTCTGATTGCATAAATATACATGAATACGATCTCGTGGTGGTAAGCAATTTACGTTTACAGGCCGCGTGATTGTTTCTTGATGTGTCAGCGAAATGGCTATCGACGAACGGAGGTGAGGACGCTATTTTAACTGAAGCTGTATTGCTGATTGAGCAGGCAGAATTTATGACAACGAGGACGATGATGAAAAACACCGAGCTGGAACAACTGATTAACGACAAGCTGAACAGCGGAGCCATAAGCGACTATGCACCGAACGGTTTGCAGGTTGAGGGCAAAGAAACGGTGCAAAAAATCGTGACCGGCGTAACCGCAAGCCAGGCATTACTGGATGAAGCTGTTCGCCTTGGGGCCGATGCGGTCATCGTTCATCATGGTTATTTCTGGAAGGGCGAATCTCCGGTTATTCGCGGCATGAAGCGCCGGCGTCTGAAAACGCTGCTGGAAAACGACATCAACCTGTATGGCTGGCATCTGCCATTGGATGCCCACCCCGAACTGGGGAATAACGCACAGCTGGCCGCGCTGTTGGGTATCACTGTGATGGGGGAGATAGAGCCTCTGGTACCGTGGGGGGAACTCTCCATGCCAGTTCCTGGGCTGGAACTGGCATCCTGGATTGAAGCGCGTCTGGGACGTAAACCGTTATGGTGCGGCGATACCGGGCCTGAAAACGTTCAGCGTGTTGCCTGGTGTACGGGGGGCGGTCAAAGTTTCATTGATAGCGCGGCCCGTTTTGGTGTTGATGCCTTTATTACCGGGGAAGTTTCTGAACAAACCATTCACTCTGCCCGCGAGCAGGGACTGCATTTCTATGCTGCCGGTCACCATGCTACCGAACGCGGCGGTATTCGTGCATTGAGCGAATGGCTGAATGAAAATACCGATCTGGATGTGACGTTCGTCGACATCCCTAACCCAGCCTGATAAAGAGGGACGAAAGTGCAGCGAGCGCGTTGTTATCTGTTAGGTGAAACTGCGGTGGTTCTGGAGCTGGAACCGCCGATTACGCTGGCAACTCAGAAACGCATCTGGCGTCTGGCCCAGCGTCTGGCTGATGCTCCGAATGTACTTGAAGCCATTCCGGGAATGAACAATATCACGGTGATCCTGAATTCCCCACAGACGCTGGCGCTGGATGCTATTGAACGCCTGCAACGTTGGTGGGAAGAGAGCGAGGCGATGGAGCCGGATTCGCGCTTTGTCGAAGTCCCCGTTATCTATGGCGGCGAATATGGGCCCGATCTGGCCGAAGTCGCCCGACACAGTGGTTTGAGCGGCAAGCAGGTCGTTGAATTGCATGCATCAGTGGATTATGTCGTCTGGTTTTTAGGGTTTCAGCCGGGATTTCCCTATCTTGGGAGCTTACCGGAACCATTGCATACGCCAAGACGAGCCGAACCGCGCTTACTTGTTCCGGCAGGTTCGGTGGGGATCGGCGGTTCACAAACCGGTATCTACCCGATTGCAACGCCCGGCGGGTGGCAACTGATAGGACGTACCGCCGTTAAGCTTTTTGATCCGCAGCGTGAGGAGCCGATCCTGTTACGGGCTGGAGATACTGTACGTTTTGTCCCGCAGAAGGAGGGCGTATGTTAAACATCATTCGTGCTGGCATGTACACCTCCGTACAGGATGGGGGGCGGCATGGCTTTCGTCAGTCAGGGGTAAGTCACTGCGGCGCGTTGGACAAACCGGCATTGAACGTCGCTAATCTGCTGGTAGGAAATGATGCGAATGCTGCCGCGCTGGAAGTCACGTTGGGTCAGCTGGTGGTGGAGTTTGACGCGGATGGTTGGTTTGCCTTGACCGGCGCGGGATGCGAAGCGCATTTGGATCGTACTCCGGTATGGAGCGGTTGGCGGTTGCCAGTTAAAGCCGGACAACGCCTGTCATTAAAACACCCGCATCATGGTATGCGTAGTTACCTGGCGGTAGCGGGCGGTATTGATGTTCCCGACGTTATGGGATCGCGCAGTACCGATTTGAAAGTCGGTATTGGCGGGTTTGAAGGACGTTTGTTACGCGATGGCGATAAGTTGGCGATTGGCGTTTCAACACGGCAATTCAATGGCCCACAAGGGGTAAAACAGTTGATGTGGGGCAACCACATTCGTGCGTTACCAGGACCCGAATATCAGGAATTTGACGAGGCATCGCAGGCATCGTTCTGGCGCTCGCCGTGGCGACTGAGCCCACAGAGTAACCGTATGGGGTATCGCCTGCAGGGGCAGCCACTGACACGCACGACAGACCGCGAGATGTTGTCACACGGTTTGCTCCCCGGCGTGGTACAGGTCCCGCATAACGGGCAGCCAATTGTACTGATGAACGATGCCCAGACCACGGGCGGATATCCGCGTATCGCCTGCATCATCGAGGCGGATATGTACCATCTGGCGCAAATTCCCCTCGGTCAGCCGATTCATTTTGTTCAGTGCTCGCTGGAAGAAGCGCTCAAGGCGCGTCACGATCAGCAGCGTTATCTGGAACAGCTAACATGGCGACTTAACGATGAAAATTGATTTAAATGCCGATCTCGGCGAGGGCTGCGCAAATGACGCCGCGCTGCTGCAACTGGTGTCATCTGCCAACATTGCCTGTGGATTTCATGCCGGGGACGCACAAACCATGCTGTCAAGCGTGCGTGAAGCGCTTAAAAATGGCGTAGCTGTGGGGGCGCATCCCAGTTTCCCGGATCGGGAAAACTTTGGTCGTAGCGCCATGACCTTGCCGGTAGAAACGGTTTACGCACAAACGCTGTATCAAATCGGTGCGCTGGCCGCGATCATCCGGGCGGAAGGCGGCGTCATGCGCCACGTGAAACCGCACGGCATGCTCTATAACCAGGCCGCAAAAGATCCTGTGCTGGCCGATGCGATAGCCAGAGCAGTTTATGCCTGCGATCCGTCATTGATACTGGTAGGGCTGGCGGGGAGCGAATTGATCCGTGCCGGTGAACAGTATGGTCTGGTGACGCGTCAGGAGGTTTTTGCAGATCGGGGGTATCAGGCTGATGGTAGTCTGGTTCCGCGTAGTCAGCCAGGTGCACTGATCGAAGACGAAGAGCAGGCGCTGGCACAAACGTTAGAAATGGTGCAGTCCGGGAGAGTAAAAAGTCAGAGTGGAACATGGGCAAACGTAACCGCGCAGACGGTATGCATTCATGGGGATGGTGAGCACGCACTCGCTTTTGCCCGTCGTTTGCGCAGCGCGTTCAGTGCCTGTGATATTCAAATTAGCGCATAAGTTCTTATATAAAACAATAAGATATTACACAACAACATCAACTCTGAATATTTCGAGTGACGGGAAGATGGCCCGTGAGTGACTTCCCTGGCGCTTACATAAGTGAGTGGCAGGGGGGAACGAACGCAGCCAACGGACATGCTGCTTGAACTATGACGAGTTTAAACAGGAATGAATTATGGGAGAGGCTATTTCTCTCTGGCCATTGACGGGGATCGCCGTCATCGTGGTCGGATTTCTTTTACGTTTTAACCCGGTATTGGTGGTTATCGTTGCCGGGATCGTCACCGGGCTGGCAGCGCATATGCCAATCGCCACTATTCTCGAAAAGCTGGGTGAAGGATTTCTCAACACCCGCAACCTGCCGTTTATCCTGCTGATTCCGCTGGCAGTCATTGGTTTGCTGGAACGTCACGGGCTGAAAGAGCGTGCCCAGGCGTGGATCGCGAAAATCCGTAGCGCCACCAGTGGTCGTCTGCTGATTGTCTATCTGTTTATTCGTGAAGCGACCGCCGCGCTGGGCTTGACCAGCCTGGGTGGGCATCCTCAGATGGTACGCCCGTTATTAGCCCCGATGGCTGAAGGGGCAGCGGAGAAAAACCACGGTGAATTGCCGGGGGCCGTGCGCTATCGCCTGCGTGCAATGTCTGCAGCGACTGACAACGTAGGTCTGTTTTTCGGTGAAGACATCTTCGTTGCCTTTGGGGCGATCATTTTCATGCACAACTTTATGCTGGAGTCCGGTGGGATCCAGACCGAGCCACTGCATATCGCTTTGTGGGGGATCCCAACGGCAATTTGCGCCTTCTTGATCCACGGTACGCGCTTGTGGCGTCTGGATAACTACCTGCAACGCGAAGTGGCGAAAGCCAATGCGGCAGCGAAAGGAGCAGCGCAATGAATTTTCAGCAAAGCTATCTCTACTGGCTGGCGGGTGCGGTACTGTTGATTGTGGCGGTGATGTCCTGGCAGGACAAAGCGAACCCACGCCGTCTGAGCACGGGGCTGTTTTGGGGACTGTATGGAGTGCTGTTCCTGCTTGGCGACTGGACGTACTCACTGTTTGGCGATAAACGTACAGTACATATCGCGGTCGGCATTGCGGTGGTCGTACTGGCGCTGATCGCCGGGTTTGGCGGTGTGAAACTGGGCAGCTACCATCAACGCACCCAGCAGCAGCGTGAAGAAAGCGCCAGCCGACTGGGAAACCGCCTGTTTTTTCCGGCGCTGGCTATTCCGCTGGTGACCGTTATCGGTGTACTGATGTTTAACCATATTCCGGGTTTGCAGGATGCACTGTTTGGGCCAGGGAATCACGCCACGCTGGTCACGCTCTTTTCTATGACGGCAGGCTCGCTGATTGGCCTGGCAATGGCGATAAAAATGACCCATGAGCGCGTCCATCAGCCCATTCAGGAAGCCCGTCGTCTGCTGGACTCCATCGGTTGGGCGTTCATCCTGCCGCAAATTCTGGCAACGCTCGGGCTGTTGTTTACAGCGGCGGGTGTCGGCAGTGGTATATCGTATCTGACCCAGGAATACCTCGCGGTAGATAGCCGCTTTATCGCCGTGGCGGTGTACACCATCGGTATGGCGCTGTTGACGATGGTCATGGGGAACGCATTTGCTGCGTTCCCGATTGTGACCGCCGGGATCGGTATTCCAATTCTTGTGTTGCAGCATGGTGGTAACCCCGCGGTGATGGCGGCCATCGGGATGTTCTCCGGTTATTGCGGAACCTTAATGACGCCGATGGCAGCGAACTTTAACATCGTGCCCGCAGCCCTGCTGGAGTTACCGGATAAAAACGCGGTGATTAAAGCGCAGGTGCCAACCGGCATACTGCTGTTGTTGGTTAACGTGTTCCTGATGTATTTCCTGATGTTCCTGTAAGGAGAAAGGATGAAAACGGTCTTAATTACCGGATTTGAACCCTTTGGCGGCGAGTCAGTTAACCCTTCCTGGGAAGTGGTCTCCGGGCTCGACAATGCTATCATCGCCGGATGTCGCGTCGTGGCGCGTCAACTACCGTGCGTATTTGGCGAGTCTCTGGCCGTACTTAATGCCGCGATTGACGCGCTGTCACCGTCGTTGGTGCTGGCGGTGGGGCAGGCAGGAGGTCGTACCGATATTACCGTTGAGCGTGTGGCGATCAATGTGGATGATGCGCGTATTGCGGATAACCACGGTCAGCAGCCTGTTGATGTGCCGATTGTCGCTGATGGTCCGGCGGCATGGTTTAGCACGCTGCCAATCAAAGCGATGGTGATGGCCATGCGCGATGCGGGTATTCCGGCCTCGGTTTCGCAAACCGCCGGTACCTTCGTCTGTAACCACGTGATGTATGGCTTGCTGCACAAACTACGAGACACACCGGCAGTGAAGGGCGGTTTTATCCATATTCCTTATCTGCCACAACAGGCCGCCGCGCACCCCGGAGCGCCAAGTATGGCGAGCGAAACGGTGCGCCGGGCGCTGGAAATTGCCATTGACACTGCATTGCAGGTGGAACGCGATATCGCAGTGACGGGCGGTGCAACACACTAATAAAGGACAGTATTATGCCTGAAGGCCCGGAGATCCGCCGCGCGGCGGATAACCTGGAGGCGGCAGTCAAAGGCAAACCGCTGACGGATGTCTGGTTTGCCTTTGAGCAGTTAAAACCGTATCAATCTCAACTCATCGGGCAGCGCGTCACCCAGCTTGAAACGCGGGGAAAAGCATTACTGACCCACTTTTCAAATGGACTGACGCTGTACAGCCACAATCAGCTTTACGGCGTATGGCGGGTGGTGGAGACCGGAAATATACCGGAAACGACGCGTGTGTTGCGTGTCAAACTGCAAACACACGATAAAACCATCCTGCTCTATAGCGCGTCTGATATTGAGATGCTGACATCAGCACAATTGGCGACCCATCCGTTTCTGCAACGGGTAGGGCCGGACGTGCTGGATCTGCGTTTAACGCCTGAGGAGGTTAAAGCGCGGTTGCTGTCACCCCGTTTTCGCAATCGGCAGTTTTCTGGCTTACTGTTGGATCAGGCGTTTCTGGCGGGACTGGGGAACTATCTGCGGGTAGAAATTCTCTGGCAGGTTGGACTGACCGGTCAGCATAAAGCATCGCAACTGAGCGATGAACAGCTCAGCGCGCTGGCGTATGCGCTGCTCGAGATTCCACGCCTGTCCTACAACACCCGTGGGCTGGCTGATGAGAACAAGCATCACGGGGCGTTATTTCGCTTTAAGGTGTTCCATCGGGATGGCGAGCCCTGTGAACGCTGTGGCGGCATTATTGAGAAAACGATGCTCTCTTCACGACCGTTTTACTGGTGCCCGGGATGCCAGCACTAAGCGGGATGTTTTGGCGCATGCGCTGAAATAAACCGCGCGACTGTCGGTCCGGTTAATAAAATACTGAACAGTCGCAGGGTCTGCATCGCCATGACCAGTGCCATGTCGGCGTGGCTTCCTGCGGCAATCACTGCGACGGAGTCCACACCTCCCGGACTGGTTGCCAGATAGGCGGTGAGAAAGTCGATTCGCATATAATGTGCCAGCCCCCAGGCCATGGCGGCACAGACAGTCATCAGTGAAAAAATAGACAATAAAATTTGTGGCAACGGACGCAGTGCCATCAAAAAGATCTGTTTGTCAAAACCCAGGCCTATTTGCCAGCCGATGGCCATATACGCCATCGCCAGCAGCCATTCCGGCAGTTCAATGACCATGACACCGCCAGCGTTCAGCAATGCGCCCACCAGCATAGGCAGGAGCATGACGCCAGAGGGGATACGCAGCAATCGTCCTGCTCCCCCGGCAACAGCGGCCAACATCAGGGTACTGAACAGGTTGATACTCAGTGGCGGAAACCAGACCATTTGGGCGCTGACCGCCTGTGCCTGGTCGCCCATTACCAGCCGGGTGACCAGTGCGGCCGCCCCCACCACCAACAGTACCCGCAGATATTGCATAAAGGCCACCAGGCGGATGTCGGCGCCATAATCCTGTGCCATTGCAACCATTGCTGCGGCCCCGCCAGGCGATGAACCCCACGCACCGGTGTTACCGGGCAGGTTGCTGTAACGAACCAGCAGCCATCCGATGACCGCGCTGCTGACAAGTGTCGCCAGCAGGATGACCATAACCACCGGCCAGTGCGCCGCAAGCGTGGTTAAAATAGAGCCAGTCAGGTTTTGCGCAATCATACAGCCGAGAATGGCCTGCGCACCGAGAAACGTGCAGCGAGGGGGATGCAGCGAAATACCGCGCATACTGAAAATAATACCGACAATCATCGACCCGAGCAGTAATGGCCCCGGAAGATGGATAAGCAGAAACAGCAGGGAAAGAAGAAGTGACAGTATAAACAGTGCACCCCACTGCAAAACAGGCATCCCATGCTCCTGAATAAAATTAGAGAACTCTCAGTAAATCATAGAGAAAGGATGGGCGGATTAACACAACGCATGTCAAGAAAAAGGGAATATACCGGCTGGCGACGCGACAGCATCGCCAGCCGGTAACAGGGATTAACGCTTAATGTCGGACTTAAAATCGCGCTTGTCGTAGCCGGTGTACAACTGGCGAGGACGGGCGATTTTCATGCCGTCGGTATGCATTTCGTTCCAGTGTGCAATCCAGCCAACGGTACGCGCCATGGCGAAAATCACGGTGAACATGGAAGACGGGATACCCATTGCTTTCAGAATGATGCCAGAGTAGAAGTCCACGTTCGGGTAGAGTTTCTTCTCGATGAAGTACGGGTCGTTGAGCGCGATGTGCTCAAGCTCCATTGCCACTTCCAGCAGGTCATCTTTGGTGCCCAGCTCTTTCAGCACTTCATGGCAGGTTTCACGCATGACGGTGGCGCGCGGGTCATAGTTTTTGTAAACACGGTGACCAAAGCCCATCAGACGGAAAGAATCATTCTTGTCTTTCGCGCGGCGAACAAATTCCGGAATGTGTTTAACTGAGCTGATTTCTTCCAGCATTTTCAGTGCAGCTTCGTTCGCGCCGCCGTGCGCCGGTCCCCACAGGGAAGCGATACCGGCTGCGATGCAGGCAAACGGGTTAGCGCCGGAAGAGCCAGCGGTACGTACGGTGGACGTTGAAGCGTTTTGTTCGTGGTCAGCATGCAGGATCAGAATACGATCCATTGCGCGTTCCAGGATTGGGTTTACTTCGTATTTTTCGCACGGCGTGGAGAACATCATGTTCAGGAAGTTACCGGCGTAGGAAAGGTCGTTACGCGGATAAACAAACGGCTGGCCGATGGAGTATTTGTAGCACATTGCTGCCATGGTTGGCATTTTGGACAGCAGACGGAAAGCGGCGATTTCACGGTGACGCGCATTATTGACATCCAGCGAGTCATGGTAAAACGCGGCCAGCGCACCGGTAACACCGCACATGACGGCCATCGGGTGAGAGTCGCGGCGGAAACCGTGGAACAGACGGGTAATCTGTTCGTGGATCATGGTGTGGCGAGTGACCGTGGTTTTGAACTCGTCGTACTCTTCCTGTGACGGTTTTTCACCGTACAGCAGGATATAACACACTTCCAGATAGTTGGACTCGGTTGCCAACTGGTCAATCGGGAAGCCGCGATGCAGCAAAACACCTTCGTCACCGTCGATGAAAGTAATTTTGGATTCGCAGGATGCGGTAGAGGTAAAACCTGGGTCAAAAGTGAACATTCCTTTTGAACCAAGACTACGAATATCAATAACGTCTTGACCGAGCGTACCTTTCAGCACATCCAGTTCAATAGCAGCGTCACCATTAAGAGTGAGTTTTGCTTTAGTATCAGCCATTTACGGTCTCCTTAGCGCCTTATTACTTAAGACTACTCAGGTGAGATCTGTTTCAACTCATCAATTAACCATTACCAGTTTGTTATTCGGCTCGCCGCTCTGCGATAGAGGAGAAAACCAGGGTACAGAGCAATGGGCGCTTGCAGGTAAATCAGTTAACTCATGGTGAATTAGCAACAAATCAACAACTTAGCAATCCGAATTATTTAACCTGTCTATCACTAATAACTGTCCTGAAGGTATTGGTCAATACTTCCACACTGTTACATAACTAAATCTCCGGTGAAAGAGTGACCCCATAACTTTTACGCATTATATGCTTTTTCTGGTGTCGTTTGTAACAACTTTGTTTAATGATTGTCAAATCAGATGATTAAAAATTAAAATAATGTTGTTATCGTGACCTATGTCACTGTTCGGGATAAAACCCGACAAACTATATGTAGGTTAATTGTAATGATTTTGTGAACGTCCTATACTGCCGCCAGGTCTCCGGAATACCCTGCAATCCCGAGCCAACCAGCGTTGTAACGTGTCGTTTTAGCAACTGGAAGCAGTGTTTTATATGACGCGTAGTTATAGTAAGGACGCTGTCTGACCCGCACGCAGACCGGAGGAAGGAAACCCCGTCGTCTTTCAGGCAACAGGAGTCTTCATCTTCTGTACCCGAAGTCCAAAGGGAATAATAAGAACAGCATGTGGGCGTTATTCATGATAAGAAATGTGAAAAAACAAAGACCTGTCAATCTGGATCTGCAAACGATCCGGTTCCCAATCACGGCGATAGCGTCCATTCTCCATCGCGTATCTGGAGTGATCACCTTCGTGGCGGTCGGGATCCTGTTGTGGTTATTGGGTACCAGCCTGTCCTCCCCTGAAGGTTTCCTCGCGGCATCTTCCATTATGAATAACTTCTTCGTGGAGTTGATTCTGTGGGGGATTCTGATTGCGCTGGCCTATCACGCCGTCATGGGCATTCGCCATCTGTTGATGGATTTTGGCTACCTCGAAGAAACCCTCGAAGCAGGGACACGTTCCGCCAAAATTTCTTTTGTAATCATTGTCGTGCTTTCACTTCTCGCAGGAGTCCTCGTATGGTAAGCAACGCCTCCGCATTAGGACGCAATGGCGTACATGACTTCATTCTGGTCCGTGCCACCGCTATCGTTCTGACGTTATACATCATCTATATGGTCGGCTTCTTCGCCACCAGTGGCGACCTGACCTTTGAAGCCTGGACCGGTTTCTTCTCATCGGCATTCACCAAAGTCTTCACCCTGCTGGCTCTTTTCTCCATCTTGATTCATGCCTGGATTGGCATGTGGCAGGTGTTGACCGACTACGTTAAACCGCTGGCAGTTCGCCTGATTCTGCAACTGGCCATTGTCGTTGCGCTGGTGGTTTACGTCATTTATGGATTTGTTGTGGTGTGGGGTGTGTAATGAAACTGCCAGTCAGAGAATTTGATGCTGTTGTGATTGGTGCCGGTGGCGCAGGTATGCGCGCGGCGCTGCAAATTTCCCAGAGCGGTCAGACCTGTGCGCTGCTCTCCAAAGTCTTCCCAACCCGTTCCCATACCGTATCTGCGCAAGGTGGTATCACCGTTGCGCTCGGTAATACCCATGAAGATAACTGGGAATGGCACATGTACGACACGGTAAAAGGGTCGGACTACATTGGGGATCAGGACGCCATTGAATATATGTGTAAAACCGGTCCGGAAGCGATTCTGGAGCTGGACCACATGGGGCTGCCGTTCTCGCGTCTGGAAAATGGCACCATTTATCAACGTCCGTTTGGCGGTCAGTCGAAAAACTTCGGTGGCGAGCAAGCGGCACGTACTGCAGCGGCGGCTGACCGTACCGGTCACGCGCTGTTGCACACGCTGTATCAGCAAAACCTGAAAAACCACACCACGATTTTCTCCGAGTGGTATGCGTTAGATCTGGTGAAAAACGCCGACGGCGCAATTGTCGGTTGTACCGCACTGTGTATCGAAACCGGTGAAGTGGTTTACTTCAAAGCCCGCGCGACCGTGCTGGCAACCGGTGGTGCAGGCCGTATTTATCAGTCGACAACGAACGCCCATATCAACACGGGTGATGGCGTAGGCATGGCAATCCGTGCCGGTGTTCCGGTGCAGGATATGGAAATGTGGCAGTTCCACCCGACCGGTATCGCCGGTGCGGGCGTGCTGGTAACAGAAGGCTGCCGTGGTGAAGGTGGTTATCTGTTGAACAAACACGGCGAACGCTTCATGGAGCGTTATGCCCCGAACGCGAAAGACCTTGCGGGCCGTGACGTGGTGGCGCGCTCCATCATGATCGAAATCCGTGAAGGTCGCGGCTGCGACGGCCCATGGGGTCCGCACGCCAAACTGAAACTCGACCATCTGGGTAAAGAAGTACTGGAATCCCGTCTACCGGGTATCCTGGAGCTTTCCCGTACATTTGCTCACGTTGACCCGGTGAAAGAGCCGATTCCGGTCATTCCAACCTGTCACTACATGATGGGGGGTATTCCGACCAAGGTGACTGGTCAGGCGTTGACCGTGAACGAGCAGGGTGAAGATGTGGTCATTCCTGGACTGTTTGCCGTGGGTGAGATCGCTTGCGTATCGGTTCACGGTGCCAACCGTCTGGGCGGCAACTCGCTGTTGGACCTGGTGGTCTTTGGTCGTGCGGTCGGCCTGCATCTGCAGGAATCTATCGCCGAGCAAGGTAATCTGCAGGATGCGACGGAAGAAGAGATCGATGCCTCTCTGGCGCGTCTGAATCGCTGGAACGGTAATCGCGACGGTGAAGACCCGGTTGTGATCCGTAAAGCGCTGCAGGAATGTATGCAGCATAACTTCTCGGTATTCCGTGAAGGTGATGCGATGGCGAAAGGTCTTGAAGAGCTGAAAGCCATTCGTGAGCGCCTGAAAAATGCCCGTCTGGATGATACATCCAGCGAGTTCAACACCCAGCGCGTTGAGTGCCTGGAGTTGGATAACCTGATGGAAACCGCGTACGCAACGGCGGTATCCGCCAACTTCCGTACCGAAAGCCGTGGCGCTCACAGTCGCTTCGACTTCCCGGAACGTGATGATGAAAACTGGCTGTGCCATTCCCTGTATCTGCCAGAGTCGGAATCCATGACCCGACGTCAAGTCAACATGGAACCGAAACTGCGCCCGGCATTCCCGCCGAAGATTCGTACTTACTAATGCGGAGACAGGAAAATGAGACTCGAGTTTTCAATTTATCGCTATAACCCGGATGTTGATGATGCTCCGCACATGCAGGATTACACCCTGGAAGCGGAAGAAGGGCGCGACATGATGCTGCTGGATGCACTGATGCAGCTGAAAGAAAAAGACCCTACGCTATCGTTCCGTCGCTCCTGCCGTGAAGGGGTCTGTGGCTCCGACGGTCTGAATATGAACGGTAAAAATGGACTGGCCTGTATCACACCTATTTCTGCGCTGAATCAGCCGGGCAAGAAGATTGTCATTCGCCCGCTGCCGGGTTTACCGGTTGTGCGCGATTTGGTGGTAGACATGGGGCAATTCTACGCACAGTATGAGAAGATTAAACCTTACTTGTTGAATAATGGGAAAAATCCACCGGCTCGTGAGCATTTACAAATGCCAGAGCAGCGTGAGAAGCTCGATGGGCTGTATGAATGTATTTTATGTGCATGCTGCTCAACGTCTTGCCCATCATTCTGGTGGAATCCGGACAAGTTTATTGGCCCGGCAGGCCTGCTGGCCGCGTATCGCTTCTTAATTGATAGCCGCGATACCGAGACCGACAGCCGCCTGGACGGTTTAAGTGACGCTTTCAGCGTATTCCGCTGCCATAGCATCATGAACTGCGTCAGTGTTTGTCCTAAGGGGCTGAACCCAACGCGCGCGATTGGTCATATTAAGTCGATGTTACTGAAACGTAGTGCATAAATAGTTGTTGTTGCCGGGGAAGTGATTCCCCGGTAGTGCAGGAAACCTCTAAAAACTGCCATAAATTAGAGAGCAATAATCGAGGCGTTCGGAGCGAGACAAGGCGCGGTCCGAACGACAAAGATTATTAGACAGTTTTTAAAGGTTCCTTAGCGGACGCAGATGATACGACAGTCCGCAACAAGTGAACCCCGGCACGCACATCGGTGTGCGTGGTAGTATCCACGGCGAAGTAAGCATACAAATGCTTAAGGGATCACGATGCAGAACAGCGCTTTGAAAGCCTGGTTGGACTCTTCTTACCTCTCCGGTTCTAACCAGAGTTGGATAGAACAGCTCTATGAAGACTTCTTAACCGACCCTGACTCGGTAGATGCTAACTGGCGTTCGACGTTCCAGCAGTTACCTGGTACCGGAGTCAAACCGGATCAACTCCACTCAAAAACACGTGATTATTTCCGTCGACAGGCGTTGATTACCCCACGTTACTCTTCTTCTATTTCCGACCCTGATGCCAATGTGAAGCAGGTTAAAGTCCTGCAGCTCATTAACGCCTATCGTTTCCGCGGTCACCAGCATGCGAACCTCGATCCGCTGGGGCTGTGGCAACAAGAAAATGTGGCCGATCTGGACCCGTCTTTCCACGATCTGACCGACGCTGATTTTCAGGAAAGCTTTAACGTCGGTTCTTTTGCCGGCGGCAAAGACACCATGAAGTTGAGCGACCTGGTCGTTGCGCTGAAACAAACCTACTGTGGCCCGATTGGCGCCGAGTATATGCACATCACCAGCACCGAAGAGAAACGCTGGCTTCAGCAGCGTATCGAGTCCGGTCGTGCAGCATTCAGTAGTGAAGAGAAGAAACGCTTCCTCAGTGAACTGACTGCAGCTGAAGGCCTGGAACGCTACCTGGGTGCGAAGTTCCCGGGGGCAAAACGCTTCTCACTGGAAGGTGGCGATGCGTTAATCCCGATGCTTAAAGAAATGATCCGCCACGCCGGTAACAGTGGAACCCGTGAAGTGGTTCTGGGCATGGCGCACCGCGGTCGTTTGAACGTACTGGTTAACGTGCTGGGTAAACGCCCACAGGAACTGTTCGACGAATTCGCAGGCAAACATAAAGAACACCTCGGCACCGGTGATGTGAAGTACCACATGGGCTTCTCATCGGATATCGAAACCGAGGGCGGTCTGGTGCACCTGGCGCTGGCGTTTAACCCGTCGCACCTGGAAATCGTTAGCCCGGTGGTTATCGGTTCCGTTCGTGCGCGTCTGGACAGACTGGACGAGCCAAGCAGCAATAAAGTATTGCCGATTACGATTCACGGTGATGCGGCAGTGACCGGACAGGGCGTGGTTCAGGAAACCCTGAACATGTCGAAAGCGCGTGGTTACGAAGTGGGCGGTACCGTTCGTATCGTCATCAACAACCAGGTGGGCTTCACCACCTCTAACCCGCTGGACGCACGTTCTACGCCGTACTGCACCGACATCGGTAAGATGGTTCAGGCGCCGATCTTCCACGTGAATGCGGATGACCCCGAAGCGGTTGCTTTCGTGACGCGTCTGGCGCTGGATTTCCGTAATACCTTTAAACGTGATGTCTTCATTGATCTGGTGTGCTACCGCCGTCACGGCCATAACGAAGCTGATGAGCCGAGCGCAACCCAGCCGCTGATGTATCAGAAAATCAAAAAACATCCGACCCCGCGCAAAATCTACGCTGACAAACTGGAAGCCGATAAAGTTGCGACGCTGGAAGATGCGACCGAGATGGTCAACCTCTATCGTGATGCGCTGGATGCTGGCGAATGCGTCGTGAAAGAGTGGCGTCCAATGAACATGCACTCCTTCACCTGGTCACCGTACCTCAACCACGAGTGGGATGAAAACTACCCCAGCAAGGTTGAAATGAAGCGTTTGCAGGAACTGGCCAAACGTATCAGTACTGTACCAGAAGCGGTTGAAATGCAGTCGCGCGTTGCCAAGATTTATGGCGATCGTCAGGCGATGGCGGCAGGCGAGAAGCTGTTCGACTGGGGTGGCGCAGAAAATCTGGCTTACGCCACGCTGGTTGACGAAGGCATTCCGGTACGTCTGTCGGGTGAAGACTCCGGTCGCGGTACTTTCTTCCACCGTCATGCGGTCATTCATAACCAGGCGAACGGTTCAACCTACACCCCGCTGCAGCATGTTCATAACGGGCAGGGGACGTTCCGCGTCTGGGACTCCGTCCTGTCTGAAGAAGCGGTGCTGGCATTTGAATACGGTTATGCCACGGCTGAACCGCGTACCCTGACTATCTGGGAAGCGCAGTTTGGTGACTTCGCCAACGGTGCGCAGGTCGTTATCGACCAGTTCATCTCGTCCGGTGAGCAGAAATGGGGCCGTATGTGTGGCCTGGTGATGCTGCTGCCGCACGGCTATGAAGGTCAGGGGCCGGAGCACTCCTCTGCACGTCTGGAACGTTATCTGCAACTTTGCGCTGAGCAAAACATGCAGGTTTGCGTCCCATCTACGCCGGCACAGGTTTACCACATGCTGCGTCGTCAGGCGCTGCGCGGTATGCGTCGTCCGCTGGTGGTGATGTCACCGAAGTCATTGCTGCGTCATCCGCTGGCGGTGTCTACGCTCGACGAACTGGCGAACGGTACGTTCCTGCCAGCCATTGGTGAGATTGATGAACTTGATCCACAAGCCGTGAAGCGTGTCGTGATGTGTTCTGGTAAGGTTTATTACGACCTGCTGGAGCAACGCCGTAAGAATGGCCAAAAAGATGTTGCCATTGTGCGCATCGAACAGCTCTATCCGTTCCCGCATAAAGCGGTGCAGGAAGCGCTGAAACCGTTTGCTCATGTACATGATTTTGTCTGGTGCCAGGAAGAGCCGCTTAACCAGGGCGCATGGTACTGCAGCCAGCATCATTTCCGTGAAGTAATTCCATTTGGGTCAGCTCTGCGTTATGCAGGTCGCCCGGCCTCTGCCTCTCCGGCAGTAGGATATATGTCCGTTCACCAGAAACAGCAACAAGATCTGGTAAATGACGCGCTGAACGTCGATTAAATAAAGGATAAATAATGAGTAGCGTAGATATTCTTGTTCCCGACCTGCCTGAATCCGTCGCGGATGCAACGGTTGCAACCTGGCACAAAAAACCGGGCGATGCAGTACGTCGTGATGAAGTACTGGTAGAAATCGAAACTGACAAAGTGGTACTGGAAGTACCGGCATCAGCGGACGGTATTCTTGATGCGGTCCTGGAAGATGAAGGGACAACGGTAACTTCTCGCCAGATCCTCGGTCGCCTGCGTGAAGGCAACAGCGCCGGTAAAGAGACCAGCGCCAAGTCCGAAGAGAAAGATTCTACTCCGGCGCAGCGTCAGCAGGCGTCCCTCGCCGAGCAGAACAACGATGCCCTGAGCCCGGCAATCCGTCGCCTGTTGGGTGAGCATAACCTCGAAGCCAGCGCTATCAACGGCACGGGTGTCGGTGGACGTATTACGCGTGAAGATGTTGAAAAACATCTGGCTAAAGCGCCGGCGGCGAAAGCTGAAGCCAAAGCACCGGCCGCCGCACCTGCGGCACAGCCTGCGCTGGGCGCACGTGGTGAAAAACGCGTTCCGATGACCCGTCTGCGCAAGCGCGTGGCTGAGCGTCTGCTGGAAGCGAAAAACTCCACCGCGATGCTGACGACCTTCAACGAAGTCAACATGAAGCCAATCATGGACCTGCGTAAGCAGTACGGTGACGCGTTTGAAAAACGCCACGGTATCCGTCTGGGCTTTATGTCTTTCTACGTTAAAGCCGTGGTTGAAGCGCTGAAACGCTATCCGGAAGTCAACGCGTCTATCGATGGTGATGACGTGGTTTATCACAACTACTTTGATGTCAGCATGGCGGTCTCCACGCCGCGTGGCCTGGTGACCCCGGTACTGCGTGATGTTGATCTGTTGGGTATGGCCGACATCGAGAAGAATATTAAAGAACTGGCAGTAAAAGGTCGTGACGGCAAGCTGACGGTTGAAGATCTGACGGGCGGTAACTTCACCATCACTAACGGTGGTGTGTTCGGTTCCCTGATGTCTACGCCTATCATCAACCCGCCGCAGAGCGCTATCCTGGGTATGCATGCCATCAAAGACCGTCCGATGGCGGTAGACGGTAAGGTTGAAATCCTGCCGATGATGTATCTGGCGCTGTCTTATGACCACCGTCTGATTGATGGTCGTGAGTCAGTCGGCTTCCTGGTAACCATTAAAGAGTTGCTGGAAGATCCAACACGTCTGCTGCTGGACGTGTAACCAAAAAGAGTATCACCTGCCCCGTAGGTCTGGACGCCTTATCAGGCCTACGGGTAAAAGATAACGATTACCTGAAGGATGGACAGAACACATGAACTTACATGAATATCAGGCAAAACAACTTTTTGCCCGCTATGGCTTACCGGCACCGGTGGGTTATGCCTGTACTACTCCGCGTGAAGCCGAAGAAGCCGCCTCTAAAATCGGCGCGGGCCCGTGGGTAGTAAAATGTCAGGTTCACGCTGGTGGCCGTGGTAAAGCGGGCGGTGTGAAGGTTGTTAACAGCAAAGAAGACATTCGCGCTTTTGCTGAACACTGGCTGGGTAAACGTCTGGTCACTTACCAGACAGACGCACATGGTCAACCGGTAAACCAGATTCTGGTTGAAGCAGCGACCGACATTGGTAAAGAACTTTACCTCGGCGCAGTTGTTGACCGCAGTTCCCGTCGCGTGGTCTTTATGGCCTCTACCGAAGGCGGTGTGGAAATTGAAAAAGTCGCGGAAGAAACGCCGCACCTGATCCACAAAGTGGCACTTGATCCGCTGGCAGGCCCAATGCCTTACCAGGGGCGTGAACTGGCGTTCAAACTGGGTCTGGAAGGTAAACAGGTTCAGCAGTTCACCAAGATTTTCATGGGCCTGGCGACGATTTTCCTGGAGCGCGACCTGGCGCTGATCGAAATCAACCCGCTGGTGGTCACCAAACAAGGCGATCTGATTTGCCTCGATGGCAAACTGGGTGCTGACGGCAATGCGCTGTTCCGCCAGGCTGACCTGCGTGAAATGCGTGACCAGTCTCAGGAAGATCCGCGTGAAGCACAGGCTGCACAGTGGGAACTGAACTACGTTGCGCTGGACGGTAACATTGGTTGTATGGTTAACGGTGCGGGCCTGGCAATGGGCACCATGGACATCGTTAAGCTGCACGGCGGCGAACCGGCTAACTTCCTCGATGTGGGCGGCGGTGCGACCAAAGAGCGTGTCACCGAAGCATTCAAAATTATCCTCTCTGACGACAATGTTAAAGCCGTTCTGGTTAACATCTTCGGCGGTATCGTTCGTTGCGATCTGATCGCTGACGGTATCATCGGTGCGGTAGCAGAAGTGGGTGTTAACGTTCCTGTTGTTGTACGTCTGGAAGGCAACAACGCCGAACTCGGCGCGAAGAAACTGGCTGACAGCGGCCTGAATATTATTGCAGCGAAAAGTCTGACGGATGCAGCTCAGCAGGTTGTTGCCGCAGTGGAGGGGAAATAATGTCAGTTTTAATTAATAAAGATACCAAGGTTATCTGCCAGGGCTTCACCGGTAGCCAGGGGACATTCCACTCTGAACAAGCGATTGCTTACGGTACGCAAATGGTCGGCGGCGTTACGCCGGGCAAAGGTGGCACCACGCATCTGGGTCTGCCGGTATTCAACACTGTACGTGAAGCCGTAGAAGCGACCGGCGCAACCGCCACCGTTATCTACGTACCGGCACCGTTTTGCAAAGATTCCATTCTGGAAGCGATTGATGCAGGCATCAAACTGATCATCACCATCACTGAAGGTATCCCGACGCTGGATATGCTGACGGTGAAAGTGAAACTGGATGAAGCGGGCGTACGTATGATTGGCCCGAACTGCCCAGGCGTTATCACCCCGGGCGAATGTAAAATCGGCATCATGCCGGGCCACATTCATAAACCGGGTAAAGTGGGTATTGTTTCCCGTTCCGGTACGCTGACCTATGAAGCGGTTAAGCAGACCACCGACTACGGTTTTGGCCAGTCTACCTGTGTCGGTATCGGCGGTGACCCGATCCCAGGCTCTAACTTTATCGACATCCTGAAACTGTTCCAGGAAGATCCGCAGACTGAAGCGATCGTGATGATCGGTGAGATCGGCGGTAGCGCAGAAGAAGAAGCAGCAGCGTACATTAAAGACCACGTGACTAAGCCGGTTGTGGGTTACATCGCAGGTGTGACCGCGCCGAAAGGCAAGCGTATGGGTCACGCGGGCGCGATCATCGCAGGCGGTAAAGGGACAGCGGATGAGAAATTCGCTGCACTGGAAGCGGCTGGTGTGAAAACCGTGCGCAGTCTGGCCGATATCGGCGAAGCGCTGAAAGCGGTAATTAAGTAATTCTCAAAAAGCAGTATAAGGTCCGACTCTTTCGCGTAGCAGAAAACAGCTGTTGCGCGAAGGAAGCAAGACTGATTCGTTTTCGACATGGTTGGCCATCTATTGATGGCCTTTTTTATTTTCTGTCATCCCGTATTATGCAAATTGATCATAATCATCTTCACAAATGAGATTATTTTTTGCGGCGAACATCATTCTTTCTTTTGCCTGGATTTTGCATATTACCGCCTTTAGTCATATTAAGGTTGGAGGATGGCGTGTCGCTGGAAATTCAGGATGATTACTTACCGTTTTTTTTCTCTATAGCAGAAGTCTTCTCCAATGCGACGGGGTTAGCAACGGTAGTCGTTGATGTTACAGGCAGAGCACTCTCGAATTGTCATAATTTTAATTCATTCTGTAAGCTGATGAGAGCGAATAAACGCTACAGTGTTGGTTGCCAAACGTGCGATAAACAGTGTGCTTTTGAAGCTCTGAAACAGTGTAAGCCCAGAATATTCAGCTGCCATGCAGGGCTAAGTCTGTTCTCCATACCATTAATTTATGAGGAGAATCTGCATGGTTTTATTATCTGTGGTCAGGTTCGGGCTAAGTACCAGGAATATAAAACTATCATCGTTGAAGATGAATTGCGATGGATGGTCGATCCTGAAATAAAAGCCGAGTGGGATCAGCTTGTTGCGGTTGACAATAATACGCTGGTGGCGTCGGCTAATTTATTACATTTTATTGTCAATAACTTTGAGAGACAAGAAAAACAATCTGAAGTGGTATTCGACAAACCGGTCAGTAACATCCGGCACTATTTAACGGAGCTTTCTCGTCATGAGAAAAAACTACTGGCGGCACTGCGTTATATTGATGATAACTTGTATAGTGACTTATCCCTGGAGTCTGTGGCAGCACATGTCTGTTTAAGTGCAAATTATTTCAGTCGATTTTTTAAGAAACGCCAGGGTGTCAATTTTAAAACCTGGGTAAATCAGAAAAAAATGCAAAAGGCGGGGGAGTTATTACATGATCCTGTTCATTCAATAGACAGTATTGCCCGGAAACTTCAGTACGCACAAACCAGTTATTTTTGTCGCGTTTTCCGGGCGGCGCATCAAACATCACCCCAGTCTTTTCGTCACGCCAGACTCTCGCAGTAAAGATGTTCAGGGCGTTCGATAGCGGCGGGAATGAAAGACAGGCGATCGCTCAGCGTGACGACATCACCAATGACGATCAGTGCAGGCGGCGTAATGTTGGCTTCCTGCGCATTGCTCAGTAACGAACCGAGGGTACAGGTCAGTCGGCGCTGATTCTCCCGGGTCGCGGACATGATAATGGCCGCGGGTGTCTCCGCAGGTTTTCCGCCCATCAGTAGCTCTTCACAGATGAATGCCAGATTCGCGATACCCATGACGATAACCAATGTACCGTTCAGTTTGGCCAGTTGGCGCCAGTCCTGTTGCTGGTTACCTTCGCGCGTATGGCCGGTCACCACGTGAAAACCAGAGGCGTAATCGCGATGTGTTACCGGGATCCCGGCGCAGGTTAATCCCCCAATGGTTGAACTGATACCGGGGACGACTTCAAAAGGGATCCCCGGCTCGATAAGCCCTTCAGCTTCTTCGGCCCCACGACCAAATACGTAGGGATCGCCGCCTTTTAAGCGCACGATATTGTGATGCGTCTGGGCATACTGAACGAGAAGCGCGTTGATTTCATCCTGTGGCACGCAATGAAATCCTGGATTCTTACCGACATTGATAAGCTCACAGTCAGCGGATGCCCATTCCAGAATCTTAGGATTGACCAACCGATCGTAAATAATGACATCTGCTTGTTTAATGCACATCACTGCTTTGAGGGTGAGTAATGAAATATCACCGGGACCTGCGCCAACGAGCCAGACCTTTCCGAAAGTTTTCACATTGCGTCCTTTATCACGTCTAACAAAAAAAGGCAGAACCACCCCGGAGAATGATTAAAAGCAGTCGTTTGCCTGTAAGTTATAACGCTAAATTTTCCTAAATTATCGCAAGGATAATATTGATTAATCTCGCAAAGTTTTTTCCACAATAAACAAGATGACTTGAAAAATTATTAAGAACTTATTGGCGCTATGTGTCTGAATTTAACCTTAATTAAATTGTGTTTATTGTTGTGCTTGAGTATTATTGGTTAATATTTATCCGCCATCAGTATGAACAAATCATGGATTGGATCAATGACATCAATGCCTGAAATAAAATATAACACTCGATGTTTATTTGGGTGACATGAATTATTTTTTATAAATTAAACTATTTTTGTACGCTGCATATGGAAGAGGTTATGAGAGGAAAAATACCCAAAACGGAGTTGCTGGTAACTTTTGAAGTGGTTGCGCGTCACGAAAGTTATACCCGGGCAGCTGAAGAGCTGGCTTTAACACAAAGTGCTGTTTTCCGCCAGGTGAATGCGCTAGAGGATTTTCTTAATACAGCGCTATTTAACCATGCCAAAAAGCGCATTTTTTTAAATGCGGCAGGCAAACACTATTTAACTATCGTTAAAGAAACGCTGAACAAGCTTGAACGAGATACGACGACGATCATGACGTGGCAGCCGACCGTACAAGTGATCGAACTGGCGGTTAACCCGACGTTCAGTACGCACTGGCTGATCCCAAACCTGCGTGAGTTCAATAAACTCAATCCTGATATTATCGTTAATATTCATTCTCTGGCGAATATTGGTGATTTTCTTAACCGGGAATATGATGCAGCGATCATGCGGGAAGATTTTTACTCTCCGTGGTCGGGGGTAGAGTACCTGTTCGAAGAGGAAATTCTGCCAGTGTGCAGTCGTTGCCTACTTGCTGAACCAGACCGGAAGCTGTCCGTCGATGAACTGCTGAACGAATACCCGCTTTTGCATCAAAGCACCCGAATTAAAGGCTGGCAGGAATGGTTTGCGCTGTCCGATGTCAGCAGTCCGCTGGTGAATAAAGGTCCGCGATTTGATCTCTTGTCGATGCTGATTGCGGCGGTACGTTCCAACCTTGGCGTCGCATTGCTACCCCGTTTTGCCATTCAGCACGATCTGGATAGTGGGGATATGGTGATTCCTTGCGATGTTCCAATGCGTACCGGTAATCGATTCATCATGACGTGGCGGGAGGAAAAATCGGAGTCCCTGCATTTGGAGATCTTCCGCAACTGGTTGCTAAATAAATCCGTGGTGTCGGCTGCCTGATGGTGACTTGCGCCTCATCAGGCCTACTGGTTTCGGTGTTCACCATAGGCCTGATAAGCGTCGCGGCATCGGGCAAATTGCCGGATGCGGCGTAAACGCCTTATCCGGCAAAGGAGCGATTACCAGTCGATCCCTGGCTGTGCCTGAATGCCGCTATCAAAAGCGTGTTTAACTGGGCGCAGCTCGCTGACCGTATCGGCAAGTTGAAGTAACAGCGCATGGCAACCGCGCCCGGTGACTATCACACTCTGGCCGGCAGGGCGATTGTCGATGGCGCTGATAACCTCCTGTGTATCCAGATAGTGATAAGCCAACATATAAGTGAGTTCGTCCAGTACGACCAGATCGTAATGCGCATCGGCTAGCATGCGCTTACTTTCCTGCCACACTGCCGTGGCCGCCTCAATATCGGCTTCCCGGTTCTGGGTTTCCCAGGTAAAACCGGTACCCATAATATGAAACTCCACGCCAAGAGGGTGCAGTGTGTTGTACTCGCCATTATCCCACTGGCCTTTAATAAACTGCGCGACGCCAACGGTTTTTCCGTGACCAACCGCGCGCGTAGCCGTGCCGAAGGCTGCGGTGGATTTCCCTTTACCATTGCCGGTGAAGACAATCAGAATCCCTTTTTTCTCGGTGGCTGCCGCCACGCGGGTATCAACCTGCGCTTTTAGCTTCTGCTGACGCTGGCGATGTCGGTCATTGTTGGCTCGCGCTTCCATGATAGCTCCTTAATGCCCTGCCGGGCAGGTTGCGCAGCGATGCTGCTGCTCAAACTGACTGAAGAAGTTATTGCCTTTGTCATCCACTAAGACGAAGGCCGGCATATTTTTAACTTCCATCATCCAGACCGCTTCCATGCCCAGTTCGGGGTACTCAAGGCAGTGCAGGCTCTTCACATATTGCTGTGCCAGCAGGGCCGCTGCGCCGCCGATGCTGCCGAGGTTAAAGCCACCATGCTTGTGGCAAGCATCGGTTACTTGCTGGCTACGGTTGCCCTTTGACAACATGATCAGACTGCCACCCGCAGCCTGGAAGGCATCGACATAACCGTCCATGCGTCCGCCGGTGGTCGGCCCCATTGAGCCACAGGCCTGATTATCCGGTGTTTTTGCTGGACCTGCGTAATATACAATGTGCTTTTTCATGTACTCCGGCATGGGCTCGCCGTTATCCAGGCGCGCTTTTATTTTGGCGTGAGCAATATCACGGGCGACGACAATCGGGCCGCTGAGCGACAGGCGGGTGCCAATGGGCAGCGCTGACAAATCATTCAGAATGTCACGCAACGGGCGATCGAGGTTGAGCTGTACCGTCTGGGCGGTGTTTTCAACGCGGTGAGAGTCGGGAATAAACTTGCCTGGGTTATGTTCGAGTTTCTCCAGCCAGATACCGTGTTTATTAATTTTAGCCTTGATGTTGCGGTCAGCCGAGCAGGAGAGCGCCATGGCAATAGGGCAGGAGCCACCGTGGCGCGGCAGACGAATAACGCGAATGTCGTGGGCAAAGTATTTGCCACCAAACTGCGCGCCAATGCCAAATTCGCGGCTGGCATTGAGCAGTTCGGCTTCCAGTGCTGTATCGCGGAATGCCTGACCCAGTTCATTCCCGCTGGTGGGCAGGTTATCGTAATATTTGGTCGATGCCAGCTTCGCAACTTTTAGCGACTGATCGGCAGATAATCCGCCAACCACAAATGCAATGTGGTACGGCGGACAAGCGGCAGTGCCCAGCGATTTCATTTTTTCGATCAGGAAAGCCGTCAATTTCTCCGGCTGCAGAATAGATTTGGTTTCCTGGAACAGCGCGGCTTTGTTAGCTGAACCACCACCTTTGTTGACGAACAGGAAACGGTATTCGCTACCCGGCGTCGCGCTGATGTCGATTTGTGCAGGCAGGTTGGTCTGGGTATTGACCTCGTTATACATGTCCAGCGGGGCATTTTGTGAATAACGCAGGTTACTTTCCGTAAAGGTGGTATATACGCCCTTGCTTAATGCTTCGGCATCATCGCCACCGGTCCAGACCTGCTGGCCTTTGCTGGCGACAATGGTGGCGGTACCGGTATCCTGGCAGTTTGGTAGTACGCCTTTGGCTGAGACTTCGGCATTGCGCAGCAGCTGTAATGCGACATACTTGTCATTACTGCTGGCCTGTGGATCGTGCAAAATGCTGGCAATCTGTTTCAAATGTCCGGCGCGCAGGAAAAAAGAGGCCTCATAAAATGCCTGCTGTGCTAACAAGGTTAACGCTTCCGGCGCAACCTTAATAACTTCCTCTCCGTCTAACTCTGTCACAGTAATATGTTGATTACTGAGCAATTCATATTCGGTATTATCTTTACTCTGAACAAAGAGCTCCTGCCAGACAAATGGTTTAGACATGTTTACTTCTCACCTCTTCATTTTTGCCGGATGACGGCGTAAATAAATGTGCTAATCGTAGGCCGGATGAGCAAAGCGCCATCCGGCATAGCGTTATTTTGCTAAAAAGACATTGGCTTTGGTCGCGTCAGCGACATATTCGATAGTTTTCTGTGCACGAACGCTGTTACCGGCTTCGTCCAACGGCGGAGAATAGACGGCAATGGCATATTCACCCGGGACAACAGCAACCATTCCGCCGCCAACGCCGCTTTTCGCCGGAATACCGACGCTGTACAACCATTTACCGCTGCCGTCGTACAGTCCGGCAATGGCCATTTCAGCCAGCACCTGCGGGACATAGCTTTCATTCAGTAACTGCTTACCGTTGAAGGGCGATTTGCCTTTGTTCGCGAGTACAGCACCCATTTTGGCCAGTTGCTCAACGGTGATGTCCACTGAGCATTGGCGGGTATAAATTTCGACCGCTTCCTCTGTGTTGCCGTAGAAACTGTTATAGGACTCCATCAGCTTCGCCAGTGCCTGGTTGTGCTGATTGGTTTCCATCTCGGATTTGAATACCGGTTCGTTGACCGTCAGTGAGGCATCCGCCCAGACATTCAGGTTGTCGAGGATTTTGTTCCAGCGATCGGTTTTGTCTTTGGCCTCAATCAGGCTGACGGTGCTCATTGCACCTGCATTCACCAGCGGGTTTTCCGGCGCGCCTTTAGTGAGTTCAACGGCTAAACCTGAATTAAATGGCATGCCGGTGGCATTGGCCCCGAGTTTATCCAGAACCACCTGAGGACCGTGCTGCTCCATGGCCAGCGCCATAGTGAAGACTTTACTCAGGGACTCCATCGGGAAGGGCTTTTTAACATCACCCACCTGGTAGATTTTTCCGTCTACCGTGGCAACGGTGATGGCAAAATTATTGGGACTGTAGCTCGCCAGAGCAGGGATGTAGTCGGCGACTTTTCCATCATTGTTACTTTTGTATTTCTGATGTGCCTGCTCTATTAGCCTTGCGTAGTCCGGCGTGGTTTGCGCGAATGAGGCAGAGCTAAACAAGACGCTGAAAACAAAGAGACTCACGCCGGGAAGAGTTTTAGTCATGGTGCGATCCTGTTGGGGTACTCATCATGGTGCCGGATGGCGGCGTACCGCCTTATCCGGCTTACGGATAGTTAAACGTTATGTAGGCCGGATAAGCGCAAGCGCCATCCGGCAATAACGGGGTATCAGGACAACGCGACCTCTGTTTCGGTAACCGGGCGTTCTTGCTCCGGTGTTTTGACGGGTGCTGTTCCGCGGCAGCCTGAACCAAAGTGTTCACCTTCCCAGCGACCGACAATGGCAGCCCCCATGGCATTACTCATGACGTTAGTGGCTGAACGACCCATATCCAGGAACGGATCGACGCCCATCAGCAGGATCAAACCGGCTTCCGGAATGTTGAACTGGTTCAGCGTAGCGGCAATAACCACCATGGATGCACGTGGCACACCCGCCATCCCTTTTGAGGTCAGCATCAGGATCAGCAGCATGGTGATTTGCTCGCCCATGCTCAGTTCGATGTTGCACGCCTGGGCAATAAAGACGGTGGCAAAGGAGCAATAGGCCATGGAGCCGACGAGGTTAAAGGAGTAACCGATCGGCAGCACGAAGCTGGCAATTTTTGACGATACGCCGAATTTTTCCAGCTTATCCAGCGTGCCAGGGAAGGCCGCTTCAGAACTGGACGTGGTAAAGGCCAGCAGCGCCGGTTCGAAGATTGATTTGGTGAGACGGCTGATGCAAGGACCAACAATGAGTGTCGACAGGCCAATCAGAATTGCCCACAGCATGCCCAGTGTCAGGTAGAACTCGCCCATAAAGATACCGGCGCTGACCATTACACCCAGACCTCGCTCGGCAATCAGGCCGGAAATAGCAGCGAAAACGGTCAGTGGGGCAAACAGCATGACGTAGCCTGTCAGCTTCAGCATGACGTGTACCAGCGAATCCAGAACCTTAACGATAGGCTCGGCTTTTTCACCGATTGCGGCCAGGCTGCAACCGAGGAAAATGGAGAACACCACGATCTGCAGGATTTCGTTACGCGCCATCGCGTCAACGATACTGGTTGGTACGGCATGTGAGATAAAGACTTTCAGCGTGAACGGCTCTGACTTAACAGCGGCAACAGCGCCTGCGTCATGAGCAACAAAGTTGATGCCTGCGCCCGGCTGGAAGATATTAACGATAACCAGACCCAATGCGATCGACAGCAGTGAGGCACAAATAAACAGGAAAAAGGTTTTAGAAAATATACGACCCAGCGTTTTGGCATCGCCCATCTTGGCAATACCGACAACCAGAGTTGAAATAACCAATGGCGCAATAATCATCTTCACCATACGTAAGAATATAGTGGTGAAAATGGAAATATCCTGTGCATATGATTTTGCTGTTTCAGCCGCGGCCATATTATTAATAGCCACCCCGGCAATCATGCCGAGTATCAGGCCTAATATGATCATCTTCGTTAAACTAATTTTCTTCATGTGTACTCCATCGGATAAAGGCTGGTAATTTGAATAATGTAGGGTGGCGTGTGCCTGAGCCCGGACAGCAGCTCAGACGCACGCCTGTTGTGACCAACCGCATGAATATTCGAAGCACTGTGATACAGCTGAACTCTGTGCTCCAATGGCTGTTATTGTGTTTTTTTGTTACAGATCGAATTCAATACTTAATAATGGTGCGTGTTGCTGTGCGCCATAAACATCATTGTCACCGACATTTCCGGAAATAATATCGCGCGGCATGACAATTTTTACTGCGTTCGCGGGATCAAACCAGACAATATTGTGAATAAAGTCAGGTTCGACATTATATAATCCAGCAATAAGTTGCGGAGTTAATTGCTCCGAACGCTTTACTCGCTGATAGTCTTCCCGGGTTTTAAATAAAATATCTAAAACCAGTTCGTACGGTCCGGCATTTTTGGAGCGAATGACCTGCGCCAGTGAACAAATTGACTGTTTCATGCCTGAACTCCTTCTGGCGTCACCTGCTCAATGTGGAAATCAAACCGCAGTGCATCGCTTGCTTCAATCAGGTGATAGATCGAGAACTCATACACCGGCCCACTCTGAATATCCGATGGCGAGAATGGGAAAGCGAGGTTGCCCGCGGTCGCAATACGATTTTCATAGCCGTAGTGCAGTAGGGTAGAGCGCACCAGCGAGCAAACGCTGTTGGCGATATCCTGCGTTGGCGCGACGACGTCCAGTAAAATCCCCAGTTCATGACCGGCGGTTTTCATCGGTTCATGATTGCCCATCACGCCATTCTTACCGTAGAGGTGGAACGTCATGCGGATACTGTCATCATTCAGTGAGAGGTTACGTGCCACGCTTGCCTGTACCTCTTCGAGAATGGTGTCGATACCGGCAATCATTATCGGATCGCGCGTCCCGGCGATAGTCAGGCAGCGGAAGCCAACCTGACGTGCGCCTTCCAGTTTCAGCGCATACGGCGTTTCTTCATGACGCGAACCGCTGACATACACTTCGCCTTCGTTAACTGCGGTGAAAGTACATGCCTTCAGATTCAGTACGCCGCCCGGTCCCGGCAGGAAGTACGGGTCGGACTTCTCGTACAAGGTATGCGCCGCAGCGGAGGTTTCGGTGAACTTACGCTTTGGATTGAACGCTTTCAGCGTAAAGCCGTTGTCGTCGATGATCCCCATTGCGCAATCCGAGCCGGAGCCAGGGGTTGCTGCAATGGCAGCACACTCAAGGATCTTACCGCAGTGCAGCGCCAGACCTTCATCAAAGCCTTGCATGATCGGCAGCGCCGCGAAGCAGGCTGGATCGTAAGCGCGTCCGCCCAGAACAACCTGTGCACCCGCTTTCAGCGCACGCTGGAAAGGTTCGACACCCATCTGTGCGACGATGTAGGTGCTGTCTTCGATGGCTTCGTGAGTTAACTCAGGCACGAAATCCAGCGCGGTGATTTTGCCGTTATCCAGTGCCTGGTGAACCACTTCTTTATCAACATCAGACGGAATCAGCGCCATTGAGAAAGACAGTTTTTCTTCCTGGGCAATCTCATGGATTATCTGGCGGCACCACTCCAGATGCGGAGCAGCACCGGAACCACCCGCGGTACCGATGACCACTGGGATGTTGTTCTTAACGCCCGCCACGATCATATAGCGTAGATCGCGTTTTACCCCGGCCCTGTCAGTGAAGGGTTTACCTGCCCCCAGGTAGTGGGGGCCCGGATCGGAGGAACCTGCGTCAACAGCAATAAGATCCGGTGACTCTTCCATGGCTTTACGAAAACTCTCTTCCGGGAAGCCATAACCCAGGATAGCCGTAGGCGATAAGATCTTAAATGTGCGTGCCATCTCTTAATCCTTAGTTTGCAACAGCGCGATGGTGCGGTTCATTTCGTTAAACACGATGTTGAGACCTTCATCGAATCCCATACCCGGTTTTACCAGCATGCGCATTGGACGTGCGGCCAGTGCGACGTGGACGCAGGTGCGAGCACTGATCTCGGTTTCGTTGCAGGTACCGCCCTGATAAGCTTCCATGGCGTGTTTGTTGCAATACAGCACCGCATCAACGATGTTGTGAATACCGCCCAGGTCCGGGGTTTTGATCTGCACCATGTGGCAGCTGCCCGCATCGGTGAAGTCCACGATGTCCTGATAGGTGTTACACCATTCATCAGCCACGATTTTCACGCCGGAGCCCAGACGGGTCAGCTCTTTGGTGATGGCGGTCAACATGCGGATCTGATCCGGTTTGTTGCCGGCATCAACCGGACCTTCAATGTACAGCGGCAGGCCTTGCGCTTCGGCTTCCAGGCTGGCGATGTATTCGGCGCAGCGCACCGGGTCCATATCAAAAATCAGGCCGATCGTGCCGTACACATCGATATGTAGCGTCGGGTGATAACGCTCGCTGGTGCGCAGACTTAAGATACGGTCGGACAGCCAACGCACATACTCACGCAGTTTTTCGCCTTTAAAGCCCAGCTTCTCTTCAACGTTGTTGATCAGCGCATGCGGCAGGACATCCACACCTTTGAGGATCATTTTGTCGACGGCGATATAGCGGTCATCACCACTCTGACCAAATAATGGAATAGCTTCCGGTACGCACGGCAGTTGCCACTCGTCGCATACCACTTCAGTTTTCAGACGACCGGTGGCCAGTGCCGCCGCGTCAAGCAGCGCCTGAGATAGACCATAACGAACGGCGGTATGCAGCAGATGGCCGTCAATACGCAGTTGGTCAAAGAAACGGGCATTCGGCAGGAATGCATCAACGTCACGACCTTCCAGCAGTGGTTTGATGTGATCGTTGAGGAACGGAATGAAGTTCTCAGCCAGGAACAGCGGATCACGACCGCCGGCACCTGAATATTGCACCGCCGCGCAATCACCCACTGCGACCGCGCCGTTTTCCAGAACCAGCTGTACGGATACGCATTCACCTGCCTGACGCACGGAGGTAAAGCCTGGCGTTACCGGATCTCCGGTATAGATAAAGCCGTCATGACCTGCGCCGTTTTTGATGGCCTGCTGATCGTCAAAATAAAATGAGGAGTAGCCAGCGGTGAAAAGGGCCTGTTTAATTTTCATTATGGTCTTCCTATTAATTTACTGTGGGATACGGCGTTGATGTCATCAATGACCATCTGGAAAGAAGGTTTGCGACCTTCAAAATGTGCGCGCTCTGAGACGTAGTCGTGGTGCAGCGCGAGAATGTCTTTCGGCAGTGGAACCGCACCGGCTTCGAGAATACGGATAGCACCTGTGTTATCGCGCACCGGCAGAATTTTGCCTGCGTTGCAGGCGGCTGGGGCGAAGGGAACATCCAGAACACCGGCTTCAAAGGCCAGTACCGTACCGCGTGCAATGTCGCCATTACCCAGCTCGAAGACTTTTTTCAGTACTGCGCGGACTTCACTCTTAATCAGTTCGACTTCCTGTTCCACGGCAGCGCACTGCGGGAACTTCTGGTCGCTAACCATGTTAAGCATCTGGCGTGACGCTTTAAGACCCTGAGCGTTAGCCGCGGCGGTTGGGATGCCGAAGGCTTCATGCGGGCTCTTGGTAATGACTTTTGTGGCACCGGACATGCCAGCAACCGCAGCACCCCAGGCGATAACGGAGAAGGCTTTTGCTTCATCTTCCGGGAATCCGCCCATCCACTGGTGGAATACGGTACTCAGCTCATAATCATCGAAGCCGTGGTTATGGAAGTATTCGTGGGACAGTTCACGCAGTGCCTGAATGGCGGCGATATCCTGAGTCAAACTACCGACCTGGCCGTAACCGACGGTAATAGACTTCACGCCTTGTTCCAGTGCCAGCAGACCTTCGATAATCGCTACCGAGTGGGACATAAACGGGGGGATCAGGGTGCCAGTCAACGGGCCAAACGGTTCACGGTTGATGCGAATACCATTTTCTTCGTACAGTCCCATCAGGCGATCGCAGTACTGCCAGTCACGAATGGATTTTTCCAGGGTGACGCGTTTGGCGTAAGGGATGTTGTAGGAGATACCGCCGCCTTCGTAGCTGGTAAAACCACTGGCCATGGCGATTTCTGCCAGCAGACGGGCATCTGGCGTACCGTGGCGGACCTGGATTGGTTTTTCCAGCGACTCAGTCATACGGCGGCAGGCAGCAACCCCATGATTGACGACGGGTAAACCATTCAGTTTGGAGGTGCCCGCCTCGATAGATTTTTGGATCCCGACAGCCGCTTCTTCATAGCGGTTCAGACGGGTATAAGCATCGATTGTACTTGGCAGGAGGTCACATTCTTCCTGCAATGTTTTAAGCAGCTCAATATGCTCATCCATGAGTGCGACGCCCGCACGCGGCTGGCTCAGCGTTTTACCTTCTTGATCGGCCTTCAACAGCGCGAGGGAGAAGCGCTTTGAGTCTGGGATTGATTGCTGGTACTTCACGCCATCTTCGAAGTTCTCAACGTCTTTGCCGGTTTCCCAGGTTTGCAATACCTGATGCCTTTCGGTCATGAATTCGTCGTGGGTCAATTTTTTATTTCGAAGTTCCATTCGTAGCTGCCTTTAGTTTTGTAGGGTTAAACACTGAATGCTGGTGCGAGCAGCGGCTTGCGGGTACAGCCTGGCGACGTTTGCCAGTAGCGGGAGCAGGCCATATGAATCGCGGTAATACTCAAACTGATTCGGTAACAGAATTCTTTTACCCTGGTCGTCCAGCTCCCGGTATTTGAGCCAGTTATGGATATCGAACTGGCTGGCGCGAGAGAGCCATCCACCTGAACCGACAACTTTCCGTACGGTGGTGAGATCGCGACCCATCTGTAAATCCACGTTACCGACGCAGGTGCAAACCTGCTTCTTAGTGCCCGCGTGGCGCTCAGCGGCATAGCCCACGCACAAACCTGCTAACAGAGTGTCGAAATATTTCTCTTCCTCGTTGACTGGCAGGTAGTCCGGCTGCCCAACCAGATGGCGCAGGTAGCGATAAAACGCCTCCTCACGTTGTGGTTGTTGGGCGAAAACAACTTTCACCATCTCCTGCGTGCTTTCTCCCACCACGACGGCGGAAACGCGCATGCCCAAATCACCTTCAACGGTACGTTTGACGAAAGGTTCAGGGACACCATGCAGGACAGTATCGGGGGAGAGGGTATTCGCGCTGGCTGAATAGACATCCGTGGTGGCGCCACCCATATCGATCAGCATGAATTCCTTCCATGCGCTGTCGTAATCGCTAATTGCTTTTACCAGTTCATACACCGTCCACGGCGTCGGCATGGGGTCTTCGCCTGTTTCACCCACGATGACGTCAAGACCTTTACCTTTTACGATGCGTGACAAGAACACATCGCAAATGGCCTGACGAGCGGCAAACGGATTCGGGTGATCGAGATCCGGCAGGATGTTGTCTACCGTGGTCAGATCTTTGTGGCCCAGAATCGTTTGTATTTCGTCCTGAATATCACGGTTTCCGGCATAGATGATGGCGCAATCAAGCTTCGAATCCGCCAGTGCACGCGCATTGGCCAATCCATAGCTTTCTTCACCGCCATCTGTACCCCCCGTAAACAACAGGATATCTGGCGGTACGGATTCCAGCTCCTGGATATCATGACGGTTCAGCTTGTACGAATAATATTGCGCGATTTTCGCTCCTGCCGAGTGAGCGGTAACTTTCGCCGATTCCAGCGTAATGGAAGGCACCAGCCCCATTGCTGCAACAGCGAGTCCACCTTTGGCTGAGGAGGAGTACTTCAACTGCACTTCACCACTTTTCAGTAACGGGCGAGCATCGGCAACATTCAGCACCTGATTCAGGCTGGCAAAAAAACCGTCTGCCAGATGATGTGTGGTGGTTGGGGTCAGGACATGATTGACCAGCGTTAACACCTCTCCTTCCTGTGCGAAGAGGGCTGCCTTGGTCCATGTCGAGCCGATATCGACAGAAACTGTTTGCATCAGATGGCCTCTTCCAGGCAACGCTGTTCGAGGCCATTGTGTTGGTGAATATCGTTAGTGATAAGCGAGCAGACATCTTCCAGGTCATGGCTGGGGGCGAAAACGCGGTTGAAGCCCATTTCTTTAAACTTCACTTCGACATCGGCAAAATCATGTTTGCCCACGACAAGGTTACCGCCGACATACAGCAGAATGTCGCCCAGGCCGCGTTCAATGCAGCGCTCACGTAAGCCGAGGCAGTCAATGTCGCCGTGGCCGTAGATGGAGGACACCACGATGGCATCGGCGCCTGTTTCAATTGCGGCATCAATATATTCATCCTGGCTCACCATCACCCCGAGGTTGATTACGTGAAAATCATGAGCAGTAAAAACGCGATCCAGAACTTTATTGCCTACTGCATGGCAGTCAGCACCGATGACGCCAATAACAAGTGTAGATTTCTTCATGGGTAATCCTCTGTAGGGCTGATGGTCAATAAGTAAAAATTATTTCTAATATTTAGAACATGGATTGTGACAATCCTCTTAATAGGGTTGGAGTTTCTGTGGAAGCGAAAAAGGAAGCAATTGATCTATTTTCAAAATATCCTGCATAAAACGATTGTTATATTTTATTTTTATAAAAAACCATTTAAATCAGTGTGTTATAAAATGATTTCTATTGGTTATCTTATTTATTAGCGAATTGCGTAATAAACAACTTGCCATGTTTGTGATCAAAATCTTATTTTGTGTTGCGGGCTTTATTTGTGGCGTTTTTAATAATTTCGAAAATGATATTCGCTAAATAAATTGTGAACGGCATAACGGTTTTTTATTTATTAATCTTATATGTCGTAAATATTTTTTGTTAAATTTAAGATAAAAATGATAATGAATTGTTCGTGATATATTTATTCTTTGGCGCAGAAGCGATGTTGTGGTGGGAGTGATAACTTACAGTGATGATTTAAGCGAAACGGCGGGTCTCTGCTGAGAGATCGCCAAAGCTCAGAGCGTTGGTCAATGTTAGCCACTTCGCTTCCGGTTGAGATAGTTACATCACGGTGTTAATTATAAGTAAATTTAAAATGAATAATTTGTATTAAATAATGATTGCAGGACTTGCTAAACAAAAAACTGTGAGCTACCCAGCAAGAGTGACTCTTTATCTGTCCATAATTTTGTCCGCCTGACTGGTTAAAAGATCGTGTAGATTTAAATAAATATCCTATCATTTGTAGTAACGGCAATTACTCATTGAAAAACATATCGTTAACATGGTGTTCACTAGTCGCGCTAGCGATAAACACTATTAACATTAAAATTGAAAATTGATTTAAATCAATGTTTAAAACTTGGTAAACCTCATCAAATGAGGTTAAATTGCTGCAGATCAAATTGGTCTGAAGGTGATAAATTAGCTATAAATTGATCACTATCGAAAAATGCAAATTTACCTCGATAAAAACCTGTTTATTGTAAGGATTTTACGGCGTAATATAATTGCGGGATCAATTTGAGTGTTTTATTAACATGTTTGTAACTTTTCATCATTGTCCTTTCTTCAAATGAGAAGAAAGAGCAGCGGGGGAAGGAAGCAAATAAATTTGTATTGGGGCATGCGTGTGACCCTTTCTAACGGGGTTCACTCTCGGAGTCTTCATGCGATGAGCAAGGAGTCATGATGTTAGATATAGTCGAACTGTCGCGCTTACAGTTTGCCTTGACCGCGATGTACCACTTCCTGTTTGTGCCACTGACGCTCGGTATGGCGTTCTTGTTGGCCATCATGGAAACGGTCTACGTCCTTTCCGGCAAACAGATTTATAAAGATATGACCAAGTTCTGGGGCAAGTTGTTTGGTATCAACTTCGCTCTGGGTGTGGCAACCGGTCTGACCATGGAGTTCCAGTTCGGGACTAACTGGTCTTACTATTCCCACTATGTAGGGGATATTTTCGGTGCACCGCTGGCGATTGAAGGTTTGATGGCCTTCTTCCTCGAATCCACCTTTGTAGGTCTGTTCTTCTTCGGCTGGGACCGTTTGGGTAAAGTCCAGCATATGTGTGTCACCTGGCTGGTGGCGCTGGGTTCTAACCTGTCCGCACTGTGGATTCTGGTTGCGAACGGCTGGATGCAAAACCCAATCGCTGCGGATTTCAACTTTGAAACCATGCGTATGGAGATGCTGAGCTTCTCTGAACTGGTGCTCAACCCGGTTGCTCAGGTGAAATTTGTTCACACTGTGGCTTCTGGTTATGTTTGTGGCGCGATGTTCGTTCTGGGTATCAGCTCCTACTATATGCTGCGCGGTCGTGACTTCGCGTTTGCTAAACGTTCTTTTGCTATCGCTGCCAGCTTTGGTATGGCTGCCATTCTGTCTGTTATCGTTCTGGGTGATGAATCTGGTTACGAAATGGGCGACGTGCAGAAAACCAAACTTGCTGCTATTGAAGCCGAGTGGGAAACCCAACCTGCACCGGCATCCTTTACGCTGTTCGGTATTCCGGACCAGGATGCGCAGGAAAACCATTTTGCGATTCAAATTCCTTATGCGTTGGGTATCATCGCTACCCGCTCCGTTGATACACCGGTCATTGGTCTGAAAGATCTGATGGTGCAGCACGAAGAGCGTATCCGTAACGGGATGAAAGCGTACCAGCTGCTGGAAGAACTGCGTGCAGGCTCTACCGATCAGGCTGTTCGCGACCAGTTCAACAGCATGAAGAAAGATCTGGGATATGGTCTGCTGCTGAAACGTTATACAGATAAAGTGACCGATGCGACTGAAGCGCAAATCCAGCAAGCCACGAAAGACTCTATCCCTCGTGTTGCACCGCTGTACTTCGCATTCCGTATTATGGTGGCGTGCGGCATCCTGATGCTGGCTATCATCGCTGTGTCCTTCTGGACCGTGATTCGTAATCGTATCGGCGAGAAAAAATGGCTGCTGCGTACTGCGCTGTATGCTATCCCGCTGCCGTGGATTGCCATTGAATCTGGCTGGTTTGTCGCAGAATATGGCCGTCAGCCGTGGGCGATAGGTGAAGTATTACCGACAGCCGTGGCGAACTCGTCGCTGACTGCGGGTGATCTCATCTTCTCGATGCTGTTGATTTGCGGCCTGTATACCCTGTTCCTGGTGGCTGAACTGTACCTGATGTTCAAGTTCGCACGCCTTGGGCCGAGTAGCCTGAAAACCGGTCGTTATCACTACGAGCAGTCTACTGTGACTACTCAGCCGGCACGCTAAGACAGGAGTCGTCAAATGATCGATTATGAAGTATTGCGTTTTATCTGGTGGCTGCTGGTTGGCATTCTGCTGATTGGTTTTGCGGTCACTGATGGCTTCGACATGGGGGTGGGCATGCTCACCCGTTTCCTCGGTCGTAATGATACCGAGCGTCGAATTATGATTAACTCCATCGCCCCGCACTGGGACGGTAACCAGGTATGGCTTATCACCGCGGGTGGCGCACTGTTCGCTGCATGGCCGATGGTGTACGCTGCTGCGTTCTCCGGTTTCTACGTGGCGATGATCCTGGTACTGGCGTCATTGTTCTTCCGTCCGGTCGGTTTCGATTACCGCTCCAAGATTGAAGATATGCGCTGGCGCAACATGTGGGACTGGGGCATCTTCATTGGTAGCTTCGTTCCGCCGCTGGTTATCGGCGTTGCGTTTGGCAACCTGCTGCAAGGTGTTCCGTTCCACATGGATGAGTACATGCGCTTGTACTACACCGGTAACTTCTTCCAGTTGCTGAATCCGTTTGGTCTGCTGGCTGGGATTGTGAGCGTAGGGATGATCATCACTCAGGGCGCAACCTATCTGCAGATGCGTACCGTAGGCGAACTACACCTGCGTGCACGTACTACCTCACAGGTGGCGGCGCTGGTGACGCTGGTTTGCTTCGCACTGGCCGGTGTCTGGGTTATTTACGGTATTGATGGTTATGTTGTGACTTCCGCACTGGATCACCACGCGGCCTCTAACCCGATGACCAAAGAAGTGGTGCGTGAAGCGGGCGCCTGGATGGTGAACTTTAACAAAGCACCTGGCCTGTGGCTGGTTCCGGCGTTGGGCGTGGTTCTGCCGCTGCTGACCATTCTGACGTCTCGTATGGAGAAAGGGGCCTGGGCGTTCATCTTCTCCTCGCTGACGTTAGCCTGCATCATCCTGACTGCCGGTATCGCAATGTTCCCGTTTGTGATGCCGTCCAGCACCATGATGAATGCAAGTCTGACCATGTGGGATGCCACCTCCAGCCAGAGAACATTGAACCTGATGACCTGGGTTGCGGCGGTGTTTGTACCGATTATCCTGCTCTACACCAGCTGGTGTTACTGGAAGATGTTCGGTCGCATCACTAAAGAAGATATTGAAAGCAACACCCACTCTCTGTACTAAGTAAGGAGCTAAAAATGTGGTATTTCGCATGGATTTTGGGAACGCTTCTTGCCTGTGCATTTGGGATAATCACAGCACTGGCGCTTGAGCACGTTGAATCAGGCAAAGCCGGACAAGAAGAAAGTTGATGACCAACATTATCGCGATGGTATACAACGCGATGGATAAGCGCCCCTTGCGGGCGCTTTCCTTTGTGCTGGCAATCGTGTTGGCTGGCTGCATATTCTGGGATCCGTCACGTTTCGCGGCCAAAACCAGTGAGCTTGAGATCTGGCATGGCTTCCTGCTGATGTGGGCGGTCTGCACTGGCGTCATTCATGGCGTTGGGTTCCGTCCTCGTGCGGTGCACTGGCAGGGCATCTTCTGCCCGCTGATCGCAGATATCGTCCTCGTTGTTGGTCTGATTTTCTTCTTCTTTTGAATAAGAAACATCCTTAAATATTTATGGGCTTGCATAAGCCCATAATTTTTTACTCTCCGTTTACTTTCCCCCATTCCAAAGCATCAATCCCGCGCGTATAGTAGCGAAGTTTGAAAGCACTACCGGGATGTACAGTGAAGACAGCGCGATATACAACGACATTCTTGATGCATCGCGGCGGCAAGAACGCGAGTCACCTGGCGTTTACAAAGATAAGCGACTGGTGTGAGTGGACGAAGCCAACAAAGAGGCAGTAAGAATGAATAAGTATATATTTCGATGGCCGGTTCGTGTCTATTATGAAGACACCGATGCCGGTGGGGTGGTTTACCACGCCAGCTATGTTGCTTTTTATGAGCGAGCACGCACAGAGATGCTGCGTCATCATCACTTCAGTCAGCAGGTGCTGTTGGCAGAACGTGTAGCCTTTGTGGTGCGCAAGATGACCCTGGAATATTTTGCGCCAGCCCGGCTCGACGATATGCTCGAAGTCCAAACCGAAATTACGTCAATGCGTGGCACCTCATTGGTTTTCACGCAACGCATTGTCAACGCAGAGAACGTCGTGCTGAATGAAGCCGAAGTTCTGATTGTTTGCGTTGATCCACTCAAAATGAAGCCTCGTGCGCTTCCCAAGTCTATTGTCGCGGAGTTTAAGCAGTGACTGACATGAATATCCTTGATTTGTTCCTGAAGGCAAGCCTTCTGGTTAAACTTATCATGTTGATTTTGATTGGTTTCTCAATCGCATCCTGGGCCATTATTATCCAGCGGACCCGTATTTTGAATGCCGCCTCACGTGAAGCAGAAGCCTTTGAAGATAAGTTTTGGTCTGGCATCGAATTATCGCGTTTGTACCAGGAAAGCCAGGGGCGCCGGGATAATCTGGCCGGTTCGGAACAAATTTTCTACAGCGGATTCAAAGAATTTGCGCGCCTGCATCGGGCAAATAGCCACGCGCCGGAAGCGGTCGTTGAGGGGGCATCCCGTGCGATGCGTATCTCTATGAACCGTGAACTGGAAACGCTGGAAACGCATATTCCGTTCCTGGGAACCGTCGGCTCCATCAGCCCATACATTGGTCTGTTCGGTACCGTTTGGGGGATCATGCACGCATTTATCGCGCTGGGCGCGGTAAAACAGGCAACCCTGCAAATGGTTGCACCTGGTATCGCGGAAGCGTTGATTGCAACGGCCATCGGCCTGTTTGCGGCAATCCCGGCGGTTATGGCTTACAACCGACTGAATCAGCGCGTGAACAAGCTGGAACTGAATTACGACAACTTTATGGAAGAGTTCACCGCGATTCTGCACCGCCAGGCGTTTACCGTTAGCGAGAGCAACAAGGGGTAAACCATGGCCAGAACGCGTGGACGAGGTCGTCGCGAACTCAAGTCCGAAATCAATATTGTACCGTTGCTCGACGTACTGCTGGTTCTGCTGCTGATCTTTATGGCAACAGCGCCAATCATTACACAGAGCGTGGAAGTCGACCTGCCGGATGCGACTGAGTCGCAAGCCGTCAGTAGCAATGACGAACCACCGGTCATTATTGAAGTTTCCGGTGTTGGGCAATACAGCGTGGTGGTTGAAAAAGACAGGATGGATCAACTGCCACCAGAGCAGGTTATCGCGGAAGCGAAGAGCCGTCTGCAGGCCAACCCGAAAACGGTATTTTTAATCGGTGGTGCGAAAGACGTGCCTTATGATGAAATAATTAAAGCGCTGAACTTGTTACACAGTGCAGGCGTGAAATCGGTTGGCTTAATGACGCAGCCAATCTGATGTCTGCGTATTCCTGGCTTGAAAGATAGCGCGTAACAGGCGAACAGTTTTTTGGGAACCGAGAGTGTCAAAGGCAACCGAACAAAACGACAAGCTCAAAAGGGCGATAATTATTTCAGCGGTGCTGCATGTCATTTTATTTGCGGCACTGATCTGGAGTTCGTTCGATGAGCACATTGATGCTTCAGCCGGCGGTGGTGGTGGCTCGTCCATCGACGCTGTTATGGTCGATCCTGGTGCTGTTGTTCAACAGTACGACAGGCAGCAGCAACAGCAGGCAAGTGCGAAACGTGCAGAAGAACAGCGTGAGAAACAGGCGCAGCAGCAGGCCGAGGAGCTTCGAGAGAAGCAGGCGGCAGAGCAAGAGCGTCTGAAACAGCTGGAGAAAGAACGTTTAGCGGCGCAGGAAAAAGTGCGCGAGCAGGCGGAACAGCAGAAACAGGCTGAAGCCGCTGCGGCGAAAGCACAGGAGCAACAAAAACAGGCTGAAGAGGCTGCGGCGAAGGCTGCTGCAGACGCGAAAGCCAAAGCAGATGCTCAGGCGAAACAGGCGGCTGATGCTGCGAAGAAAGCCGCTGCTGATGCCCAGAAGAAAGCAGAAGCTGAAGCTGCAAAAGCGGCTGCCGATGCTAAGAAGGTTGCTGAGGCGCAGGCTGCCAAGGCCGCCGCAGACGCCGCGAAGAAAGCGCAGGCTGAAGCCGCTAAACAAGCTGCGGCTGAAAAAGCTGCCGCTGAGAAAGCCGCTGCTGCTGCCGAAAAAGCGGCTGCAGAGAAGAAAGCCGCCGCCGAAAAAGCCGCAGCAGAGAAGAAAGCTGCCGCTGAAAAAGCCGCCGCCGATAAGAAGGCTGCTGCTGAGAAAGCGGCTGCTGCCAAAAAAGCTGCAGCAGAAAAAGCTGCTGCCGCTTCGGGTGTTGACGACTTATTAGGTGACTTAAGCTCCGGTAAGAATGCGCCGAAATCAGGCGGTGGGGCGAAAGGAAACGGCCAACCGGCGAAAGATAGTGGTACAAGTGGTGCAAATGGCGGTGCGTCTGGTGCTGATATCAGTGCTTACGCATCTCAAATTCGTAATGCAATCCAGAGCCGTTTGTATGGTGCCGATTTATATGCAGGGAAATCTTGCGTATTACATATCAAGTTAGCACCCGATGGTCTGTTACTGGATGTGACCGAAGAGGGCGGCGATCCGGCATTGTGCCAGGCTGCGCTGACGGCTGCGAAAACAGCCAGAATTCCTAAACCGCCTAGCCAGGCTGTTTATGAAAAAGTAAAAGATGCCAAACTGGACTTTAAACTGTAATAAGGCCCCCTGAGAATTCAGGGGAAACGGTCTAAGGTTGAGACAGAGTTCTGGTAGTTTTGTGTATTTGAGTTTGTTAACATTCTGCTAAATTATCGCGGGCGTGCCGTCCAGATAAGGGAGATATGATGAAGCAGGCATTACGAGTAGCATTTGGTTTTCTGATGCTGTGGGCAGCAGTGCTGCATGCAGAAGTACGTATCGAGATCACCCAAGGGGTAGACTCGGCACGCCCGATTGGTGTTGTTCCGTTCCAATGGGCAGGTCCGGGCGCTGCACCTGAAGATATCGGTGGTATCGTCGGTGCTGACCTGCGTAACAGCGGTAAATTTAACCCACTAGACAGATCTCGTCTGCCTCAGCAGCCGGGGACTGCAGCTGAAGTTCAGCCTGCTGCATGGTCCGCTCTGGGTATTGATGCCGTTGTGGTAGGCCAGGTTACGCCAAACCCGGATGGATCCTATAGCGTTGCATATCAACTGGTTGATACCGGTGGCGCACCGGGTACCGTACTGGCACAGAACACCTATAAAGTGAACAAGCAGTGGCTGCGTTATGCGGGCCATACTGCAAGTGACGAAGTATTTGAAAAACTGACCGGTATTAAGGGCGCATTCCGTACCCGTATCGCGTATGTTGTTCAGACGAACGGTGGTCAGTTCCCGTACGAATTACGTGTGTCTGACTACGACGGTTACAACCAGTTTGTCGTTCACCGCTCTCCGCAGCCGTTGATGTCTCCGGCGTGGTCTCCGGACGGTTCTAAACTGGCCTACGTTACCTTCGAAAGCGGTCGTTCAGCGCTGGTTATTCAGACGTTGTCCAACGGTGCAGTGCGTCAGGTTGCTTCGTTCCCGCGTCACAACGGTGCACCAGCATTTTCTCCGGATGGCAGCAAGCTGGCGTTTGCACTGTCTAAAACCGGTAGCCTGAACCTGTACGTTATGGACATTGGTTCCGGTCAGATCCGTCAGGTCACTGATGGTCGTAGCAACAACACGGAACCTACCTGGTTCCCGGACAGCCAAAACCTGGCCTTTACGTCTGACCAGGCCGGTCGTCCGCAGGTGTATAAAGTTAACGTCAACGGCGGTGCTCCGCAGCGTATTACCTGGGAAGGTTCGCAAAACCAGGATGCTGATGTCAGCAGCGACGGTAAGTTTATGGTAATGGTAAGCTCGGCGAATGGTCAGCAGCACATTGCCAAACAAGATCTGGTAGCGGGTGGCGTACAAGTTCTGTCGTCAACGTTCCTGGACGAAACGCCAAGTCTGGCACCTAACGGCACTATGGTAATCTACAGCTCTTCTCAGGGGATGGGATCCGTGCTGAATTTGGTTTCTACAGATGGGCGTTTCAAAGCGCGTCTTCCGGCAACTGATGGTCAGGTTAAGTTCCCTGCCTGGTCGCCGTATCTGTGATAATAAATAATTGATTAATAAAGGAATCATTGAAATGCAACTGAACAAAGTGCTGAAAGGGCTGATGATTGCTCTGCCTGTTATGGCTATTGCGGCATGTTCTTCTAACAAGAACGCCAGCAATGACGGCAGCGAAGGCATGCTGGGTGCCGGCACTGGTATGGATGCAAACGGCAGCGGCAACATGTCCTCCGAAGAGCAAGCGCGTCTGCAGATGCAACAGCTGCAGCAGAACAACATCGTTTACTTCGATCTGGATAAGTACGATATCCGTTCTGACTTCGCTGCAATGCTGGATGCGCACGCTAACTTCCTGCGTAGCAACCCGTCTTACAAAGTCACCGTAGAAGGTCATGCGGACGAACGTGGTACGCCTGAGTACAACATCTCCCTGGGTGAACGTCGTGCTAACGCCGTTAAGATGTACCTGCAGGGTAAAGGCGTTTCTGCGGACCAGATCTCCATCGTTTCTTACGGTAAAGAAAAACCTGCAGTACTGGGTCATGACGAAGCGGCTTACGCCAAAAACCGTCGCGCCGTACTGGTTTACTAAGAGAATTGCATGAGCAGTAACTTCAGACATCACTTGTTGAGTCTGTCGTTACTGGTTGGCATAGCGGCCCCCTGGGCCGCTTTTGCTCAGGCGCCAATCAGTAGTGTCGGCTCAGGCTCGGTCGAAGACCGCGTCACTCAACTCGAGCGTATTTCTAACGCTCACAGTCAGCTTTTAACCCAACTCCAGCAACAACTCTCCGATAATCAGTCCGATATTGATGCCCTGCGTGGTCAAATTCAGGAAAGTCAGTATCAGCTGAATCAGGTTGTTGAACGCCAAAAACAGATATTGCTGCAGATGAATAATCTCGGCAGCGGTAGCGCGCCTGCGGCGCAATCTGCGACTGGCGATCAGAGCGGGGCGGCAACCCCAGCACCCGATGCGGGTGCTGCAGCCTCGTCAGGCGCTCCGGCGCAAACTGGCGATGCGAATACTGATTACAATGCGGCAATCGCTCTGGTACAGGATAAATCCCGTCAGGATGATGCGATCGTTGCATTTCAGAACTTCATCAAAAAGTACCCGGATTCTACTTACCTGCCAAATGCGAATTACTGGCTCGGTCAGTTGAATTACAACAAGGGTAAAAAAGATGATGCAGCGTTCTATTTTGCATCCGTAGTTAAAAACTTCCCGAAGTCACCGAAGGCTGCAGACGCGATGTATAAAGTCGGCGTCATCATGCAGGACAAAGGTGACACAGCAAAAGCGAAAGCGGTTTATCAGCAGGTTATCACTAAATACCCTGGTACTGATGGCGCGAAACAAGCACAAAAACGTCTTGGCGCGATGTAATGCACACCATGCGACCAGAAATCGTGTTATTTCTGGTCGCGTCGTGTGATTCCTAAGCAGTTGAGTCATTTACATCGAAATTTTTGTTGCGCTAAAATCTGAAATCAGTAATATATGCCGCCGTTGCCAAGGGATATCAAACAAACCAAAAGCAGCGCAAAAGTGGGTCGTTAGCTCAGTTGGTAGAGCAGTTGACTTTTAATCAATTGGTCGCAGGTTCGAATCCTGCACGACCCACCAATCGTTCTGGTGGAACGCGATAGTAAAACGTGAAGGATAACGTTGCGAGAGCAACGGCCCGTCAGGGCGAGACGAAGTCGAGTCATCCTGCACGACCCACCACTTAATGCAGTATCCAGCGTAGTATCGGGTGATTAGCTCAGCTGGGAGAGCACCTCCCTTACAAGGAGGGGGTCGGCGGTTCGATCCCGTCATCACCCACCACTCGGGGCGTTAGCTCAGTTGGTAGAGCAGTTGACTTTTAATCAATTGGTCGCAGGTTCGAATCCTGCACGCCCCACCAATATTAACATCGTACTCAGATGTTAGCCGTGAAGGATAACGTTGCGTCAGCAACGGCCCGTAGGGCGAGACGAAGTCGAGTCATCCTGCACGCCCCACCAATTCTTATATTGGTGTCGAGTAAAAATTTTCAGGTGATATCCGAGCGGGTCGTTAGCTCAGTTGGTAGAGCAGTTGACTTTTAATCAATTGGTCGCAGGTTCGAATCCTGCACGACCCACCATCCTGAATAATTGAAGCAGTGAACCCCATATGGGGGCGTTAGCTCAGTTGGTAGAGCAGTTGACTTTTAATCAATTGGTCGCAGGTTCGAATCCTGCACGCCCCACCAAATTTAACATCGCACTCAGATGTTGAAAGTGAAGGATAACGTTGCTTTAGCAACGGCCCGTAAGGGCGAGACGAAGTCGAGTCATCCTGCACGCCCCACCAGTGTAAAAAGGCACCCTAAAGGTGCCTTTTTGCTATCTGCGATTTATAAAATTCGAACCTGCAGACCTGATAAGACGCTAGTCCCCATCCGGCATCATCACACGCATTTCTTGTGACTTTTCTCCGCCAATCCGCTATCTTGTTTAGCATACAAAACAATTATAACCGAATATAGCGTATGTCACGCTTTTACTCGGTTATTTCGTTAAGCCAGTAAAACGAGACAGCATGATGAGCGTGATGTTTGATCCTGAAGCAGCAATCTACCCGTTTCCGCCAAAACCTGCGCCGTTGAGTGTGGATGAAAAGCAATTTTATCGAGAGAAAATTAAACGTCTGCTGAAAGAGCGTGATGCCGTCATGGTCGCGCACTATTACACCGATTCTGAAATACAGCAGTTGGCCGAAGAAACCGGTGGCTGTATCTCTGATTCGCTTGAGATGGCGCGGTTCGGATCAAAACATCCGGCCTCTACGTTGCTGGTTGCGGGAGTCCGGTTTATGGGCGAAACAGCCAAAATTCTGAGCCCGGAAAAAACCATCCTGATGCCAACCTTACAGGCTGAATGTTCATTAGATCTGGGGTGCCCGATTGAGTCGTTTAGCGCATTTTGCGATGCGCATCCGGATCGCACCGTCGTAGTGTATGCCAATACGTCGGCCGCGGTTAAAGCGCGCGCTGACTGGGTTGTGACGTCCAGTATTGCCGTCGAACTGATTGAACACCTTGATAGCTTGGGGGAAAAAATCATTTGGGCCCCTGACAAGCACTTGGGCAATTACGTGCAAAAACAGACGGGGGCGGATGTTCTCTGCTGGCAGGGTGCCTGTATCGTTCATGATGAATTTAAAACCCAGGCATTAACACGCATGAAAGGGCTGTATCCTGACGCTGCCGTACTTGTGCACCCTGAATCCCCCCAGTCTATCGTTGATATGGCCGATGCGGTGGGATCAACCAGCCAGTTAATCAGCGCCGCTAAATCGTTACCGCACAGGCAACTGATTGTGGCGACCGATCGGGGTATTTTTTACAAAATGCAGCAAGCGGTTCCGGATAAAGAGCTGCTTGAAGCCCCGACGGCGGGTGAAGGTGCAACGTGTCGTAGCTGTGCGCATTGTCCGTGGATGGCAATGAACGGCCTTAAAGCGATTGCTGAGGGACTTGAGCAGGGGGGGGTGGCTCATGAGATACATGTTGATGCCGCGCTGCGAGAAGGTGCATTGCTGCCATTAAACCGCATGCTGGAATTTGCGGCTACACTACGAGCTTAATTAAGGCGTTTCGCTCTGGGGGAAAAGATGGATTTTTTTAGCACACAGAACATTCTGGTACATATTCCAATCGGTGCAGGCGGGTACGATCTGTCGTGGATTGAAGCGGTGGGGACTATCGCCGGGTTACTGTGTATTGGCCTCGCCAGTATGGAGAAAATCAGTAATTACTTCTTTGGTCTGATAAACGTCACGCTGTTTGCGATTATCTTCTTTCAGATCCAGCTCTACGCCAGCTTGTTGCTGCAGGTGTTCTTTTTTGCCGCCAACATCTATGGCTGGTACGCCTGGTCCCGGCAGACCAGCCAACATGAGGCTGAACTTAAAATTCGCTGGCTGCCGTTGCCGAAAGCGTTGGGCTGGCTGGCGGCTTGTGTGCTGGCAATTGGTCTGATGACCGTGTACATCGACCCGGTGTTTGCGTTCCTCACCCGCATTGCGGTGACTATCATGCAAGGACTGGGATTACAGGTTGCATTACCTGAATTGCAACCGGATGCGTTCCCGTTCTGGGATTCCTGCATGATGGTGCTATCGATTGTGGCGATGATCCTGATGACGCGCAAATACGTCGAGAACTGGCTATTGTGGGTGATCATTAACATCATCAGCGTAGTGATCTTTGCCCTGCAAGGAGTGTATGCCATGTCGCTGGAATACATGATTCTGACGGTGATCGCGTTGAACGGCAGCAGGATGTGGATTAACAGCGCGCGCGAACGTGGCTCACGCGCGTTTTCCCATTAGTGATGGTGATGTGAATGGCCGGACAGTCCCTCATACAGGTGACAGTCCGGCCCATTACATGGTTGGTATTCCATCTGAATCGTCGCGTGTTCAATTTGATAGTGATGAAGAAGAAAGTGCTGAATACGTTCCAGCAACGCATCGTGATCGTGCGGCGGGACTACCTGAACATGCAGCGTCATGACCGGTTTTTCACCCACCATCCAGACGTGAACATGGTGCACGTTGCGAACTTCGGGGATATCCCGGCTGAGATGTCGCTGTAGGGCGGCGATATCCAGCGCATGGGGCGCGCCCTCGAGTAATTCATTCACACTGTCTTTCAGTAAGCGCCAGGCACTGCGCAACACCAGAACAGAAACCAGAATAGAGAGAATAGGGTCCGCAGGGGTCCAGCCCGTCCAGATAATGATCAGTGCCGCAATGATCGCGCCGACCGAGCCCAGCAAATCGCCCATAACATGCAGTGCTGCGGCACGAACGTTGAGGTTTTTCTCTTCGCTGCCGCGATGTAAAACCCAGAAGGCGAGCACGTTAGCCAGTAAACCCGCAACGGCGATAACCATCATCATCCCGCCGGCGACCGGACGGGGCGTATGGAAGCGCTCAATCGCTTCCCAGACGATTAAAATCGTGATCACCACCAACGCAATAGCATTAACAAATGCGGCCAGCGTCGTGAGCCTCAGCCAGCCGAAAGTGTGTCGGATGGTCGGCGGTCGACGGGAAAACTGGACGGCCAGCAGCGCAAAAAGCAGCGCTGCAGCGTCAGTGAGCATATGTCCGGCATCAGCCAGCAGCGCCAGCGAGCCTGAAAGTATCCCTCCCACCACTTCGACCAGCATGAATCCCGCTGTAATGCAGAAGGCGAACAGCAGTCGACGGGCGTTATTATCCTTTGGGTGGTCGGGGGAAGTATGAGTATGTGAGTGCGCCATTGTGCCATCCCTTTGTTATTCTCACCTTTACTGTATGACATCATACCGTTTTTGGGGGGATAAAATTAAAAAGGAGAGCTTCTATTCTCCCGCTATCAGCCACGTAAATATTGGTCGTTGCCTTACAGTTCAGTGGGTAAAGATCCACAATGTGTATCGATAGTCAGCACAGAATTTTGAAAATGATAATAAAAGCCGCAATTACAGTCGGGATTTGCAGTCTGGATCTCACTATTCGCTACATTCTTGCGTTTTTTTGCTTATTCCCGGGATAACACGGTTCGTACTGTAAAACCCCGTTTACACTTTATGACTGAAGATATAGATTGGGGGGATTGCATTCATTTATATAAGTATGGCTACGCTGGAATAATCATGAATTATCAGAACGACGATTTACGCATTAAAGAGATCAACGAGTTATTGCCCCCGGTTGCACTGCTGGAAAAATTCCCCGCTACTGAAAATGCCGCAAATACGGTGGCGCACGCCCGTAAGGCGATTCATAAAATTCTGAAAGGGAATGACGATCGCCTGTTGGTCGTTATTGGGCCGTGCTCAATTCACGATCCGGCTGCCGCTAAAGAGTATGCCGCACGACTTCTGGCGTTGCGTGAAGAGTTGAAAGGCGAGCTTGAAATCGTCATGCGCGTTTACTTTGAAAAACCGCGTACTACCGTCGGCTGGAAAGGGCTTATCAACGATCCGCACATGGACAACAGCTTCCAGATCAACGACGGCCTGCGCATTGCACGTAAATTGCTGTTGGATATCAACGACAGTGGTCTGCCGGCTGCGGGGGAGTTTCTGGATATGATCACCCCGCAATATCTTGCGGATCTGATGAGCTGGGGCGCAATTGGCGCGCGCACCACTGAGTCTCAGGTGCACCGTGAGCTGGCGTCTGGTCTTTCCTGTCCGGTTGGCTTTAAAAACGGTACCGATGGCACAATCAAAGTTGCCATTGATGCCATTAACGCCGCAGGAGCACCACACTGCTTCCTGTCCGTGACCAAATGGGGTCACTCCGCCATTGTGAATACCAGTGGTAACGGCGATTGTCATATCATTCTGCGTGGCGGCAAAGAACCAAACTACAGCGCCCGGCACGTCGCAGACGTAAAAGAAGGTCTGGTCAAAGCGGGTCTGTCTGCGCAGGTGATGATCGACTTTAGCCATGCCAACTCCAGCAAGCAGTTCAAAAAGCAGATGGATGTTGCAAAAGATGTCTGCGGACAGGTTGCCGGCGGCGAGAAAGCAATTATTGGCGTGATGATCGAAAGCCATCTGGTCGAAGGTAATCAGAACCCGGATAGCGGTGAACCCCTGACCTACGGCAAGAGCATCACTGATGCCTGTATTGGTTGGGAAGATACCGATGCTGTGCTGCGCCAGCTGGCGGATGCGGTAAAAGCGCGTCGGGGTTAAAGGCTAGCCTCGCAGAGAGACAAAAAAAAGCGCGGATTATCCGCGCTTTTTTATGTGCAACGAAGAAATTACTTCGCTTTACCCTGGTTGGCAACGGCCGCAGCTTTTGCTGCGATCTCGTCAGCGTTACCCAGATAGTAATGCTTGATCGGCTTGAAGTTTTCGTCGAACTCATACACCAGCGGTACACCCGTCGGGATGTTCAGTTCAAGAATTTCATCTTCACCCATATTATCCAGGTATTTCACCAGCGCACGCAGGGAGTTACCGTGAGCGGCAATAATCACGCGCTCACCGCTTTTCATGCGCGGCAGAATGGTTTCATTCCAGTAAGGGATAACGCGATCGATAGTCAGTGCCAGGCTTTCGGTGACCGGCAGTTCTTTGTCCGTAAGTTTGGCATAACGCGGATCGTGACCCGGATAGCGTTCGTCATCTTTAGTCAGTTCCGGCGGGGTTACCGCAAAGCCACGACGCCATTGCTTAACCTGCTCGTCACCGTATTTCTCGGCAGTTTCGGCTTTGTTCAGCCCCTGCAGCGCGCCGTAATGACGTTCGTTCAGTTTCCAGGATTTTTCAACAGGCAGCCAGGCCTGGTCCAGTTCGTCCAGGACATTCCACAGGGTGTGGATGGCACGTTTCAGCACAGAGGTATAAGCAAAATCGAAGCTGTAGCCTTCCTCTTTCAGCAGTTTACCTGCCGCTTTTGCTTCGCCCACGCCTTTCTCAGACAGGTCAACATCATACCAACCGGTAAAACGGTTTTCGTTGTTCCACTGACTTTCACCGTGACGTACCAGAACCAGCTTAGTTACAGCCATACACTCACTCCTATAAATCATATTGAATGATAATAATTATCATTATATTACCGTAATGCACCAGCGGCAATGCTTACGCATAACCATAGCGAAAATAGCGGCACAGTGTAAGGTTCTTGTGAACTCAAGGTTGCGATTTTGTCTTTGAGTGGTGTGGTTTTGAGCGGATCCCGCGTGGGAATATATGATGAGCCGGGTTTCGGCTCATCACGGCCAACGATCAGGCTGGAATAAATCGGTATTCGGTCAGGCTGGTGTACTCTTCACCCGGTCGCAGAAAGCAGTCTGGTTGCGGCCATTCCGGATGATTTGGGCTGTCAGGCAGAAACTCACTTTCCAGCGCCAGTCCTTGCCAGTCAGCATAGACTTCAGGCCCACGGGATGGCGTGCCGCCGAGGAAGTTACCGGAATAGAACTGCAATGCCGGGGCAGAGGTGTATACCTCCATTTGCAGTTTTTCATCCTGGGACCAAACCATAGCGACCGGTTTGCGGGCGTCGCCTTGCGCCTGCAACAAGAAAGCGTGATCGTAACCTTTCACCTTGCGCTGATCGTCATCGGCCAGAAATTCGCTGTCGATGCGTTTAGGTGCACGGAAATCGAACGAGGTGCCAGCCACGGGTTTCAGTCCGTCATGCGGGATACCCATTTCATCAACCGGCAGGTACATATCGGCCAGAATCTGCAGCGTATGCTGACGGATATCCGTTTTGTCGCCGTCAAGGTTGAAATAAACGTGATTCGTCAGATTTACCGGGCAGGGCTTATCCACCGTCGCACGGTAGGTAATCGAAATACGGTTATCATCGGTCAGGCGATATTGCGCGGTGGCGCAGAGGTGACCCGGAAAACCCTGGTCGCCATCGTCAGAGGTTAAGGCAAACAGCACCTGACGATCATTTTGATTCACTATCTGCCAGCGGCGTTTATCGAAGCCGTCCGGCCCGCCATGTAACTGGTTGTCACCCTGGCTTGGCAGTAACGCAACGGTCTCACCGGCATAGGTATAACGGCTGTCTGCGATACGGTTAGCATAGCGGCCAATGGATGCGCCTAAAAATGCGGCCTGTTGTGGGTATTGCTCCGGGCTGGCGCAACCGAGTAATGCTTCTCGCACGCTACCATCATTAAGCGGGATACGGGCAGAAAGCAGCGTCGCGCCCCAGTCCATCAGTGTGACTACCATCCCCGCGTCATTACGCAGGGTGAGCAGACGAAAGGGTTGGCCATCGGGCGCCATTACGGGAATTTCGTTTAGCACTGTCCAGCTCCTTGTGAAGGTTTGCAGACGTAAAAGGTTTCCTTGATACCGGTTTTCGCTTCGTATTGTTCAGCGACAGCCTGCTGTACGGCAGGAACCAAATCTTGCGGGATCAGCGCCACGATGCAGCCGCCGAAGCCGCCACCCGTCATGCGCACGCCACCCCGATCGCCGATAGTTGCTTTCACAATCTCGACCAGCGTATCAATTTGTGGCACGGTGATTTCGAAATCATCGCGCATTGAAACGTGAGATTCAGCCATCAGCTGACCCATACGTTGCAGGTCGCCTTTCTCCAGAGCCGCTGCGGCTTCAACCGTGCGGGCGTTTTCTGTGATCACATGGCGAACACGTTTGGCAACGATGGGATCCAGTTCATGTGCAACCGCGTTAAAGGCCTCAAGGCTGACATCACGCAGCGCGGGTTGTTGGAAGAAGCGCGCACCGGTTTCACACTGTTCGCGACGGGTGTTGTACTCACTGCCAACCAGTGTACGTTTAAAGTTGCTGTTGATGATCACCACCGCCACACCTTCCGGCATGGAAACCGCTTTGGTGCCCAGCGTACGACAGTCAATCAGCAGCGCATGATCTTTCTTGCCCAGCGCAGAGATGAGCTGGTCCATAATGCCGCAGTTACAGCCGACAAACTGGTTTTCCGCTTCCTGGCCGTTCAGGGCAATCTGTGCGCCGTCGAGTGGCAAATGATAAAGCTGCTGGAACACGGTACCTACCGCCACTTCCAGTGAAGCAGAAGAGCTTAAACCCGCACCTTGCGGCACATTGCCACTGATCACCAGATCCGCGCCGCCAAAGGCGTTATTGCGTTTTTGCAGATGCTTCACGACGCCGCGCACGTAATTTGACCACTGCTGGGTTTCGTGGGCGATAATCGGCGCATCAAGCGAGAACTCATCTATCTGATTTTCGTAATCCGCCGCAATCACACGAACGGTGCGATCATCGCGGGGGGCACAACTGATAACCGTTTGATAGTCGATGGCACACGGCAGGACGAAGCCGTCATTATAATCAGTGTGTTCGCCGATCAGGTTTACACGACCGGGTGCCTGAATGGTATGGGGGGCAGGGTAGCCAAACGATTCAGCAAACAGAGATTGTGTTTTTTCTTTCAGACTCATTATTTAAACTCCGGATTCGCGAAAATGGGTGTCGCTGACCGCACGCAAACGGTCTGCCGCTTGTTCTGCTGTCAGATCGCGTTGGGTCTCCGCCAGCATTTCGTAACCAACCATAAACTTACGTACGGTCGCGGAACGCAGCAGCGGTGGATAAAAGTGTGCGTGCAACTGCCAGTGGTCATTCTCTTCGCCGTTAAACGGTGCGCCGTGCCAGCCCATAGAGTAGGGGAAAGAGCACTGAAACAGATTGTCATAACGACTGGTCAGTTTTTTCAACGCCAGCGCCAGGTCAGTTCGCTGCTCGTCGGTCAAATCGATAATGCGCAGGACATGTGATTTAGGCAGCAGCAGCGTTTCGAATGGCCATGCCGCCCAATAGGGCACAACCGCCAGCCAGTGCTCGGTTTCTACGACCGTACGGCTGCCGTCTGCCTGTTCACGCTGGACATAATCCAGCAGCATTGGCGTGCCCTGCTCGGCAAAGTACGTTTTTTGCAGACGGTCTTCACGTTCGGCTTCGTTGGGCAGGAAACTGTTGGCCCAAATCTGTCCGTGTGGGTGCGGGTTTGAACATCCCATCGCCGCACCTTTATTCTCAAATACCTGCACCCAGGGATAGGTTTTCCCTAAATCTGCGGTTTGTTCCTGCCACGTTTTCACGATTTCGGTCAGCGCGGGTACGCTGAGCTCTGGCAGCGTTTTGCTGTGATCGGGCGAGAAGCAGATCACGCGACTGGTACCGCGTGCGCTCTGGCAACGCATTAATGGGTCGTGGCTATCGGGAGCATCCGGGGTATCAGACATCAGAGCGGCAAAATCGTTGGTAAAAACGTAGGTTCCCGTGTAATCGGGGTTTTTATCACCGGTGACGCGTGTATTGCCTGCACACAGGAAGCAGTCCGGATCATGCGCGGGCAGAACCTGTTTAGATGGCGTTTCCTGCGCCCCTTGCCAGGGGCGTTTTGCACGATGTGGCGAAACGAGGATCCACTGCCCGGTGAGCGGGTTAAAGCGGCGGTGTGGATGATCGACAGGGTTGAATTGCGTCATAACGTGTCCTTAATCCGAATATCCCTGTGGATGGCGTGATTGCCAGTGCCAGGTATCTTGTGCCATTTCATCCAGTGTACGCGTCACGCGCCAGTTAAGTTCGCGGTCTGCTTTGCTGGCATCAGCCCAGTAGGCAGGCAGATCGCCGTCGCGGCGCGGAGCAAAATGATAGTTTACTGGCTTACCACAGGCTTTGCTGAAGGCGTTGACCACATCCAGTACGCTGCTACCAACGCCAGCGCCAAGGTTGTAAATATGTACCCCTTGCTTGCCTGCCAGTTTTTCCATGGCGACAACGTGACCGTCGGCAAGATCCATCACGTGGATGTAATCGCGAACACCGGTACCGTCTTCGGTAGGGTAGTCATTACCAAATATGGCCAGAGACTCACGGCGGCCTACGGCAACCTGCGCGATGTAAGGCATCAGATTGTTAGGGATGCCTTGCGGATCTTCGCCCATGTCTCCTGACGGATGTGCGCCAACCGGATTGAAATAGCGTAGTAACGCGATGCTCCACTCAGGTTGTGCTTTTTGCAGATCGGTCAGGATCTGCTCGACCATCAGCTTACTTTTGCCGTACGGACTTTGTGGTGTGCCGGTCGGGAAGCTTTCAACGTAAGGAATTTGCGGCTGATCGCCATAGACTGTGGCGGAGGAGCTGAATATGAAGTTTTTCACGTTGGCGGCGCGCATCGCATTGACCAGACGCAGAGTGCCGTTGACGTTGTTGTCATAGTACTCCAGCGGCTTAGCCACGGATTCGCCGACGGCCTTCAGACCAGCAAAGTGGATGACCGTATCGATGGCATGATCGTGCAGGATTTCGGTGATCAGCGCTTCGTTACGGATATCACCTTCGACGAAGGTCGGATGTTTTCCACCTAAACGCTCAATAACGGGCAGTACGCTGCGCTTACTGTTGCAGAGGTTATCAAGGATCACGACGTCGTGGCCATTCTTAAGCAACTGCACACACGTGTGGCTTCCAATGTAACCGCTACCACCTGTGACCAATACTCTCATAATTCGCTCCGTTATGCATATATCATGTAATGAAGATAGCATAACAAAGTTGTGAAAAGTGTGACATGGGATAAAATAGTGGAATCGTTTACACGCAATGATCCTCAACGAATGAATTGCATTTTTTGATTTTAAATCATTATGTTATTTAATGATTACAGCTTTTATCTGAAAAATCAGGCCTAAAAAAGGGCGCATTAACGCGCCCAGGTATGAAAACTAACGCAGGGAGGATTGCCGATAGGTGTAGATATCGTTTTCTGGTACGAACTCCAGTCGGTGGGTAATGCAGGCTGGTGCATCTTCAGCATGGTGAGAAACAAACAGCAGTTGGGTTTCGCCTTCGCCGAGCAGAACATCAACGAAGCGGCGGATCAACTGGCGGTTTAACGGATCCAACCCTTGCAAGGGTTCATCAAGGATCAATAGCGTAGGGTGTTTCACTAATGCGCGGACGATCAGCGCCAGGCGCTGCTGCCCCCAGGAAAGGCTGTGGAAAGGGGCGTCTGCAGTGCGTTTAGCCATTCCCAGAATGTCTAGCCACTGTTGCACCAGCTTGTGTTGTCTGTCTGATACGGCCTGATAAATACCGATTGAATCGAAGTAGCCTGAGAGAATGACGTTACGCACCGTGGTGCTTACCCGGTAATCCAGATGCAGGCTGCTGCTGACGTAGCCAATGTGCTTTTTAATATCCCAGATCGTTTCGCCGCTACCCCGACGACGGCCAAACAGCGTCAAATCATTGCTATAACCCTGCGGATGATCGCCGGTAATTAAACTGAGCAGCGTTGATTTTCCCGCCCCGTTTGGACCGACAATCTGCCAGTGTTCCCCTGGGTTTACCCGCCAGCTCAGATGATGAAGAATAGGGCGATCGTTATAGGAAACGACCCCGTCGTTGAGCATAATCCGCGGTTCGTTCTCAGACAATATGCGGCGTGCGGAAGGTTCATCCGGTTCGGGGAGGATAATACCATCAAGCCGTTCACTGTGGGCAAGTTGGGCGATTAACGCTTGTTGCAGAAGAGCCGTTTTTTCACCGGTTTCAGTCAATGTGCAATCGGCGAGTACGCCAGCAAATTGCACAAAATCGGGGATCTCATCAAAGCGGTTTAGCACCAGCACTAACGTAAAACCGGCCTGATGTAACGCCGCTAGCAGCTCTGCCAACTGGCGACGTGAAGCCACATCCAGCCCGTCAAACGGTTCATCAAGGATCAGCAAATCGGGTTCGGACATCAGTGCCTGACAGAGCAGGGTTTTCCGCGTTTCGCCAGTGGAAAGGTATTTGAAACGTCTGCTGAGCAGTGAGGTGATACCAAACTGCTGCGCCAGGGCGGCACAGCGAGCAGGATCGCTGACCTCATCCTGAATAATTTCCGCGGTGGTGCGCCCGGTATCGTCTTCGCCAGGGCTCAGAAGATCGGTGTTGTTACGCTGCCATTCGTCGCTGACCAACTTTTGTAGCTGCTCAAAGGAGAGACGGGTTATACGCGTGAACTGGCTGTGGCGTTCGCCTTTTAGTAACGGCAATTCTCCGGCGAGCGCTCGCGCCAGCGCGGATTTTCCGCTGCCGTTAGACCCTACAAACGCCCAGCTATCACCCGCGTTTAACGTCAACGAATTCAACTGAAGCGTTTTGGTATCACTCAGACGAAACGTGCCTTGCGAAATTTGCAACGATGACATTTTGCATCCCATTTTTTGCAGCGATGAATGACAGGGATACTTTGTCCGGGCGGGAATGTCAATGTCGTTTGTTGCCGGATGGCGGCGCGGGTACCTTATCCGGCCTGAACGTAGGCCTGATAAGCGCAGCGCCATCAGGCGAAGCGGGCTTCAAGATTTAGCACAGCGTTGCGATAATCACTCTGTCCGCGTTGAAATATGCAGTGACATTCGCGCCTTCTTGCAGTGATAGCGCATCGTCAGTCGGAACGGTGGCGCACAGCGTTTGTCCATCCGGTAAGGTCATTAACACTTCACACTGCTCACTCCCGCGTTCAATATGGCTGATGGTGCCTTGCAATTGGTTATCGGCGGCCTGAGCGATAGCATCATCCTGGGTGATCCCCACCCACGGCGCTTTCAACAGGATCAAGACTTCTTTGCCTTCATCAAGTCCCAGACGTTCACCGCTCTGCGCGGTAATCGCGACTTTCAGCCGGGTTTCGCCATCGGCCAGCAGGACGTCAACATGCTGTTGAACCTGGTCATGGTCGCGTGCGGTGATGGTGCCAAACCATTGGTTACGCGCACTGGTTTGCAGTGAGAAGCGGGAGATGGCCGCCAGCAGGCTATTGAGTGGAACCGCATCGTCATCGCTCAGGACATCGAAGGCTTTTTGCTGAATTTGCGCCAGCAGGTCGTATAACTGAATCAGGCGTTGGCCGTAGCGGGTTAACACTGCACCGCCGCCGCCTTTGCCACCGGTGGCGCGCTCTACCAGCGTCTGCTCACTAAGCTGGTTCATTTCGTTAATCGCGTCCCAGGCGCTTTTATAACTGATACCTGCATCCTTCGCGCCCTGACTGATGGAGCCGGAAAGCGCAATGTGCTTAAGCAGAGAAATGCGGCGGGGATCGGCAAACAGTTTTTGCTGAAGTTTCAGTGTAAGTAGGATTTCGGCCTGCATAACAAGCTCCTGGCAAAAAAGGGTATTGTGACGGAAAACCGCGCCTGAGCAAAGCCGACCGCACAAAAGGGGAGTGCTTTTCTGTGTTATGTGGTTAGAATACAACTAAGGACTATATCTGGAGTTGACCATGTTAGAGTTATTGAAAAGTCTGGTATTCGCCGTAATCATGGTACCTGTGGTAATGGCCATCATTCTGGGACTGATTTACGGACTGGGTGAAGTGTTCAACATTTTTTCCGGTATCGGTCAGAAAGACCAATCCAGACAGAACCATTGATTCCCCGAACGCCCGCTTAGCCGGGCGTTTTTTATTGCGCATTATCCAACTGCGTTAGTTTCTCAAGATCCTGCTTTCCCTGCCGATATTTTCTTTGTGTAACCTCTAATTGGTAGTAATAACCACTGGGAAAATCCTGATTTAATCGTTATATTTGCGCCTACATAACGAAACTCAAAGGAGTTACAGATGGCACGTACATGGTTACGCTTGTTTGCAGGGGCAACACTTTCTCTTTCTGTTGCCGGACATGCACTGGCGGATGAAGGTAAAATCACAGTGTTTGCAGCGGCGTCGTTAACGAACGCGATGCAGGACATTGCCGCAGAATATAAAAAAGAGAAGAATGTTGATGTTGTCTCCTCTTTTGCCTCTTCTTCTACGCTGGCACGCCAGATTGAAGCAGGCGCACCCGCCGATCTGTTTATTTCAGCCGATCAGAAATGGATGGATTACGCGGTAGACAAAAAGTCTATCGATACCGCAACGCGCAAAACGCTGCTCGGTAACAGCCTGGTCGTTGTCGCTCCGAAAGCCAGTGCGCAGAAAGACTTCACCATCGACAGCAAAACCAACTGGACCAGCCTGTTGAACGGCGGGCGTCTGGCCGTGGGTGACCCGGAACATGTTCCGGCAGGTATTTACGCGAAAGAAGCGCTGCAGAAATTGGGCGCATGGGATACCCTGGCGCCGAAACTGGCTCCGGCTGAAGATGTTCGTGGCGCATTGGCGCTGGTTGAACGTAACGAAGCCCCGCTGGGTATTGTCTATGGTTCTGATGCCGTAGCCAGCAAAGGCGTAAAAGTTGTGGCGACCTTCCCGGAAGACTCACATAAAAAAGTGGAATACCCTATCGCGATTGTTGATGGGCACGCCAACGCAACGGTCAGCGCGTTCTATGATTACCTGAAGGGACCGCAGGCTTCTGAAATCTTCAAACGTTATGGATTTACGACCAAGTAATGATACTGACTGATCCAGAATGGCAGGCTGTCTTACTGAGCCTGAAAGTTTCTTCCCTGGCCGTGTTGTTTAGCCTGCCGTTTGGGATCTTCTTTGCCTGGTTACTGGTACGCTGTAAGTTCCCGGGCAAAGCGTTGCTCGACAGCGTGCTGCACTTGCCGCTGGTACTGCCTCCTGTCGTGGTGGGGTACCTGCTGCTGGTGGCTATGGGGCGGCGCGGATTTATTGGCGAGTGGCTATATGACTGGTTCGGTATCACGTTTGCGTTTAGCTGGCGCGGCGCGGTTCTGGCTGCGGCGGTGATGTCCTTCCCGCTCATGGTGCGGGCCATCCGTCTGGCGCTCGAAGGGGTGGACGTCAAGCTGGAGCAGGCCGCCCGCACGCTGGGGGCCGGGCGCTGGCGCGTATTCATGACCATTACCTTACCGTTGATGCTGCCTGGCATAATTGTCGGTACGGTGCTGGCGTTCGCGCGTTCACTCGGTGAATTCGGCGCAACCATTACTTTTGTTTCTAATATCCCGGGCGAAACGCGCACCATTCCTTCGGCAATGTACACTCTCATCCAGACGCCTGGCGGCGAAAGTGCGGCGGCAAGGTTATGCATTATTTCTATTGTGCTGGCGCTGATTTCGCTGCTCATTTCTGAGTGGCTGGCGCGAATTAGCCGTGAGCGGACGGGGCGATAATCATGCTGGAACTTCATTTCTCCCAGACGCTGGGAACCCACTGTCTGACGCTCAACGAAACGCTGCCAGCCAGCGGTATTACCGCTATTTTTGGTGTCTCTGGCGCGGGCAAAACGTCGCTGATTAATGCTATCAGTGGTCTGACCCAACCACAGTCCGGGCGCATTGTGCTCAACGGTCGGGTACTGAATGACGTTGAAAACGGTATCTGCCTGACGCCTGAAAAACGCCGGGTGGGCTATGTTTTTCAGGATGCGCGTCTGTTCCCGCATTACAAAGTGCGCGGTAATCTGCGTTATGGTATGGCGAAAAGCATGGCCGGGCAGTTTGATAAGCTGGTGGCGCTGTTGGGCATTGAGCCTTTGCTCGACCGTCTACCCGGAGGCCTTTCTGGTGGTGAAAAGCAGCGTGTTGCTATTGGTCGCGCGTTACTGACCGCACCTGAATTGTTGCTGCTCGATGAGCCGTTAGCCTCGCTGGACATTCCACGTAAGCGTGAGTTGTTGCCTTATCTGCAGCGGCTGGCGCGCGAAATTAATATTCCCATGTTGTATGTCAGCCACTCGCTTGATGAGATTTTGCATCTGGCCGATAAAGTGATGGTGCTGGAAAACGGGCAGGTAAAAGCGTTTGGCTCACTGGAGGATGTCTGGGGGAGCAGTGTGATGCATCCCTGGCTACCGAAAGAGCAGCAGAGCAGCATACTGAAAGTTAACGTACTGGAGCATCACCCGCATTATGCGATGACAGCCCTGGCGCTGGGCGATCAGCATCTGTGGGTCAATAAGCTGGATAAACCGCTGCAAACCGCATTGCGTATCCGGATTCAGGCATCTGATGTTTCGCTGGTATTACAACCGCCGCAGCAGACCAGTATTCGTAACGTACTACGGGCAAAGGTGGCGTCATGCTATGACGACAACGGACAGGTAGAAGTACAGCTTGAGGTCGGCGGGAAAACGCTGTGGGCGAGGATCAGCCCGTGGGCCAGGGATGAACTGGGCATCAAACCTGGCCTGTGGCTGTACGCACAAATTAAGAGCGTGTCGATTACTGCCTGATTACAGCAGGTGAGAGTAGATAAATTTGGCGATGCTGTCGGTGGTATTGTCGCCAATCACGATATTGGCGCGGGCTTTGACTGCGTCGTCCGCATTCCCCATCGCCACGCCGGTACCCGCGGCTTCCAGCATGCTGATATCATTAAAGTTGTCACCAAAGGCGATGACATTCTCCATTGACCCGCCTTGCGCTTCAATCCACTGGGCAAGGCGTCTTCCTTTGCTGTTGCCTTTGCGGGCCACGTCGACCTGATCGTGCCAGGACCACTCACACTCGAGCCCCAACTGCTGTTCAACATGTTTACCAAACTGCTGCAGCTTTGGAATATCTTCGTCAGTCAGGGCAAATTTCCACACGGCGTTAACGTCATGCGCAGCCTGTGCCAGAGACGGAACCTGAGTGAAGGTAGGGCGCTGTTCCGGCGGCAGAGTTTGCGCCCAGTTTGCAGTACGCACGACATGCCCGGTCGGGCGTTCATACAGCATCGCGTCATCCACATACATCAGACCGTGGATCTGATGAGCCTCCAGCATGTCGATCAGCTGCAACGCCTGGTTAACCGGAAGGGGATCGGATTCCAGTACCTTTTTTGCCTGATAATCATACAAGTAAGTGCCATTGCAGCAAATTGCAGGTGTATCCAGCGCCAGTGCCTGATAAAAAGGATGAATAGCAACGTGATGGCGGCCCGTGACAATGATAAGTTGATAGCCGGCTTCTCTGGCGCGTGAGAGCGCTTCGAGAGAGGAGGGCAGCAAGGTTTTTTTCGGGGTCAACAACGTACCGTCTAAATCCAGGGCAATCACGCGAGTGGTCATCAGTTATTCCAGATTAAGGTTGAGAATTGTGTCTTTTGGCATGGTACACCGAGTCGGCAGTCGGACAAAATTCTGAGCCTTAATTAAGCATTCACCGTTAAAAGCGTCTACCTTAGGCGTGTGTCAGGCAATTGCAGCCACCTGCCAAAAGCAAAGGAGTTTTCATGAAGCAAACCGTTTATACCGCCAGCCCTGAGAGTCAGCAAATTCACGTCTGGAGCCTGAATCACGATGGGTCACTGACGCTGACGCAGGTGGTTGATGTACCGGGTCAGGTACAGCCGATGGTTGTCAGCCCGGATAAACGCTACCTCTATGTCGGTGTGCGCCCGGAGTTTCGTGTGCTGGCATACCGTATCGCGCCTGATGACGGTGCGCTGACATTCGCTGCGGAATCTGCACTGCCGGGGAGCCCGACGCATATTTCGACCGATCATCAGGGGCGTTTCGTATTCGTCGGCTCTTATAACGCGGGTAGTGTGAGCGTCACGCGTCTGGAAGATGGCCTGCCGGTGGAACTGGTGGATGTGGTAGAAGGTCTGGATGGGTGTCACTCGGCCAATATCTCACCAGATAACCGTACGTTGTGGGTTCCTGCGTTGAAACAGGATCGTATCTGCCTGTTCACCGTCAGCGATGATGGCCATTTGGTCGCACAGGAACCTGCGGAAGTGACTACCGTTGAAGGTGCGGGTCCGCGTCATATGGCGTTCCATCCGAATCAGCAATATACCTACTGTGTGAATGAGCTGAACAGTTCAGTCGATGTTTGGGAACTGAAAGATCCGTACGGCAAAATTGAGTGTGTACAGACGCTGGATATGATGCCTGCTGATTTCTCTGATACCCGCTGGGCGGCAGATATCCATATTACGCCAGATGGTCGTCATCTGTATGCCTGTGACCGTACCGCCAGCCTGATTACGGTATTCAGCGTATCAGAAGACGGAAGTGTGCTGACCAAAGAAGGCTTCCAGCCTACTGAAACACAGCCGCGCGGTTTTAATATCGATCACAGTGGGAAATACCTGATTGCCGCAGGGCAGAAGTCCCACCATATTGCGGTGTATGAAATTGTGGGGGAACAGGGATTGCTGGCTGAGAAAGGACGCTATGCGGTAGGCCAGGGCCCAATGTGGGTGGTGGTTAACGCGTACTAAAGATCTGTTCTCATCAGGTCTGCGATGGCGGCATAACTCGTAGACCTGATAAGACATTAGCTGGCATCGGGCAATACGCATTTCTGGTGTTCAGAAATAGGTCTCCACAGATTGTCTGTATCATCGGTCCATAAATTCAGCAACAGAGCGAAAAAACGCTCAGCGGGTGGTGAGAGAACAGCATCCTTGCGCCGAATAATTCCCAATGTACGTCTGATAACTGGCTCAACCAGCGGGATCCCTGTAATTGTGGGGTGCGATGTTTGTGGCATCGCCAGGCCTGGTAGCGCCGAAACGCCCAGACCTGCCTCAACCAGACCCAGTGAGGTCGAGAGATGGCGTACTTCATAGAACCAGTCCAGTTTCCATGGTTTATCCGCCAGATTTTGTTCGATGAGCAGGCGATTGCCGCTTGATGAACGCACACCGATCAGTTTGTAATTCACCAATTCCTGCCACTCAACCAGTTGCTTATTGGCTAGTGGGTGATCGCGCCGACATGCCAGAACAAACGGTTCATTTACTAGTGGTGTGAAGTCGATAGCCGAATTTGTGATGCCGCTCATATTTATGCCTAAATCAGCCTCGTTGCAAAGTACGGACTCCATACAATTACTCGTCCCTTGCTCAAGAATTTTTACTTTAATGTTGGGATATAGATCATTAAAATTTCCGATCGCCAGCGGTAAAAAATAAAAAACGGCTGTTGGAATGCAGGACAGCGTCACTATTCCATGATGATAAGCATTCATTCCGCGAACATTAAAAAGAGTTTCATCCAGTTTTCTAATTAACTCTATGGCTTCAGGTAATAACACTCTCCCCGCTTTTGTTAATTTAACTTTACGGGTTGTTCTTTCAAAAAGTTGAATATGTAAATACTCTTCCATTTTTTTAATTCTGCGTGTTAAGGCAGGTTGTGTGATGTTAAGTAATCTAGCTGCATTGTTAAAAGAACTGGACTCGGCCAACGTAACAAATGCCTTCATGCTCGATAATTCATGTTTCATTCTGACTCCGGACTAAATCGGGGAAGCCCCTGTCTAAGATGAATGCGTTCAGTGTATCTGCAATTCTTAAATTTTAATTAATAAAAATAAATCACTAATCACGAAAGCGAAGTCATTAGTCACCCTATTCATGACATGCAACCATGTACGCAGTGGAAATAATACAGAGAGCATTGTCATGAAAAAAATACCTTGCGTAATGATGCGCGGAGGAACGTCCAGAGGCGCGTATTTATTAGCACAAGACCTACCGGAAGAAGAAAAACTGCGTGATGATATATTGATTAAAATTATGGGTTCCGGAAATGCACTGGAAATTGACGGTATTGGCGGTGGCAATCCGTTAACCAGTAAAGTTGCGATTATTAGTCGTTCAAATGATCCGAAAGCTGATATCGATTATTTATTTGCTCAGGTATTGGTGCATGAGCAGCGGGTCGATACCACGCCGAACTGCGGTAATATGCTTTCCGCTGTTGGCGCGTTTGCTATTGAAAAGGGATTAATTAATGCCGTAACGCCGACCACTCGCGTTCGTATTCGCAATGTAAACACCAACACGTTTATTGAAGCTGATATACAGACTCCACATGGTGTTGTTGAGTATGAGGGAGCAGCAAGAATTGATGGTGTACCGGGAACATCGGCCCCTGTTGCGCTGACGTTTCTCAATGCCGCGGGTTCTAAAACCGGGCACATCTTCCCGACAGGTCAGCAGATCGATTATATCGACTCCGTTCCTGTCACCTGCATGGATATGGCGACACCCGTGGTGATTATTCCTGCCGAATATCTCGGAAAAACGGGCTATGAATCAGCGCAAGAATTAGATGCAGACAGCGAATTATCGTCGCGCATCGAGTCTATTCGTTTACTGGCCGGTGAGGCAATGGGGCTGGGGAATGTCAGTAATAAGGTTATCCCCAAACCGATTCTCATCTCGGCACCCCAGCACGGTGGCGCAATTAATGTTCGCTATTTTATGCCGCACTCCTGCCACAAAGCACTGGCAATTACCGGGGCGATAGCTATCGCCAGCAGTTGTGTCATTAACGGTACCGTTACGCGTCAGGTAACGCCAGGCGCGCATTATGGAAATATCAATATTGAACATCCCGGTGGCGCTCTTGATATTCATTTAACCAATGAAGGGGATGAGCCTGCAACTATCAGAGCTTCGGTTATTCGCACCGCCAGAAAAATATTCGCAGGTGATGTTTACCTTCCCTGACAGCATCGACCTCATTTTGCTGTGATTACGGAAAATCGAAAAAACATTCTGTATTACATATACAGATTATCCAGGACTCAAAAATGAACGTTAAATCATTATGGAAGCTAATTTTGATATTAGCGATTCCCTGTATTATTGGTCTCATTCCTGCCCCGGCGGGGTTAAGTGAACTGGCATGGGTGCTTTTTGGTATTTATCTTGCTGCGATTGTCGGGCTGGTAATCAAACCGTTTCCTGAACCGGTAGTGTTATTGATTGCTGTTGCCGCCTCAATGGTGGTTGTCGGAAATTTAGGTGGCGGTGTACTTAAAACCAGTAGCGTGCTGAGCGGATACGCTTCCGGTACGACATGGCTGGTTTTCTCCGCGTTTACCTTAAGCGCAGCTTTTGTGACGACGGGACTGGGCAAACGCATTGCCTATATTCTGATCGGTAAAATAGGTAATACCACGCTTGGCCTGGGCTACGTGACCGTATTTCTTGATCTGGTCTTAGCCCCGGCAACACCGTCAAATACGGCGCGCGCGGGAGGCATTGTATTACCCATCATCAATAGCGTGGCGGTGGCGTTAGGCTCTGAGCCAGACAAGAGTCCACGCCGCGTCGGTCATTACCTGATGATGACGGTGTATATGGTCACTAAAACAACCAGCTATATGTTTTTTACTGCGATGGCAGGAAACATTCTGGCATTAAAGATGATCAACGATATCTGTCATTTGCAGCTGAGTTGGGGAGGATGGGCTCTTGCGGCTGCGCTGCCTGGATTGATCATGCTGCTGTTAACGCCATTAGTTATTTATTTTATGTATCCACCTGAAATTAAAAAGGTAGATAACAAGACCATCGCCAAAGCTGGGCTTCAGGATTTAGGACCAATGAAAGGGCGCGAAAAAATGCTGCTGGGCATTTTCGTCCTCGCGCTATTAGGATGGATCTTTAGTAAAACTCTCGGCATTGATGAATCTACGGTAGCGATTGTAGTAATGGGGATGATGCTCTTATTTGGCGTAGTTACCTGGGATGATGTGGTTAAAAATAAGGGCGGCTGGAATACCTTAATCTGGTACGGCGGTATTATCGGTTTGAGTTCACTCTTATCAAAAGTGAAGTTTTTTGACTGGTTAGCCGAACTGTTTAAAAATAACCTCGACTTTGGTAACCACGGGAACGTTGCGTTTTTTGTTATTCTCTTTTTGAGCATTATTGTTCGTTATTTCTTTGCCTCTGGCAGCGCCTATATTGTGGCAATGATGCCGGTATTTGCCATGTTGGCAAATGTATCCGGGGCGCCGCTGATGTTGACCGCATTGGCATTACTCTTTTCTAACTCTTACGGCGGTATGGTTACCCATTATGGCGGCGCTGCGGGACCGGTTATTTTTGGCGTTGGGTATAACGACATCAAATCGTGGTGGCTGGTTGGCGCAATGCTGACGTTCTTGACATTCATTGTCCATATTACGCTGGGTCTTTGGTGGTGGAATATGTTGATTGGCTGGAACATGCTCTAACTAAATTACATCGTTCATTGGTTGTCTGTGCTCTGGTTGGAGCAAATCAATGTGGAGTATCTAATGATTAAATTATATGAGAAAGGGATTTACCTCTCCGGTAATAATGAAATTATCGCTGAGGATGGGGTGTCTGAACCTATCTGTAAAGAAGAGGCAAAAAAAGGAACTATCACGTGGTCAATTCTCTCTGCGCATAATACGTCCGGTGACATGAATAAGCTAAAAATTAAGTTTGATTCATTAGCCTCACACGATATTACCTTTGTCGGGATTATTCAGACCGCTAAAGCATCAGGAATGGAGCGCTTTCCTTTACCGTACGTTCTGACGAACTGCCATAACTCATTATGCGCGGTAGGGGGAACCATTAACGGTGACGATCATATGTTTGGCCTGTCAGCGGCACAGCGTTACGGTGGAATCTTTGTGCCGCCACATATTGCTGTCATCCATCAGTACATGCGTGAAATGATGGCCGGGGGCGGCAAAATGATCCTCGGTTCAGACAGCCATACGCGGTACGGCGCATTAGGCTCGATGGCGGTGGGGGAAGGGGGCGGTGAGCTGGTCAAACAGCTGTTAAACGATACCTGGGATATCGATTATCCTGGCGTTGTGGCAGTTTATCTGACCGGAAAGCCTGTCGCGGGTGTAGGTCCCCAGGATGTGGCTTTAGCGATCATTGGTGCGGTATTTAAAAATGGCTACGTCAAAAATAAGGTCATGGAATTTGTCGGCCCTGGCATTCGGCATCTTTCAACGGATTTTCGCAACAGCGTTGATGTGATGACCACCGAAACCACCTGCCTAAGCTCCGTCTGGCAAACGGATGATGAAACTCGCAGTTGGCTGGCATTACACGGTCGCGAACAGGATTATCGCCCGCTCAACCCGCAACCGATGGCCTGGTACGATGGGTGTATTTATGTCGATCTGAGTGCGATTAATCCGATGATTGCGCTGCCATTCCATCCAAGTAATGTCTATGAGATTGCGACACTCAATGAAAATCTGACGGATATTCTCCGGGAGATTGAAATTGAATCTGCGCGAATCGCGCAAGGTAAAGCCAGCCTGTCATTGCTGGATAAAGTGAAGAACGGGCGCTTAAAAGTGCAGCAGGGGATCATTGCTGGATGCTCGGGGGGCAACTATGAAAATGTGATTGCTGCGGCACAGGCATTACGTGGTCAATCTTGTGGCAATGATGCTTTCTCGCTGGCAGTCTATCCCTCTTCACAACCGGTGTTTATGGATTTAGCGCAGAAAGGCGTCGTTGCGGATTTGCTGGGGGCGGGAGCCGTCATCAGAACCGCGTTCTGTGGCCCATGCTTTGGTGCGGGCGATACGCCAATCAACAATGGTCTTAGTATCCGCCATACCACGCGTAACTTCCCCAACCGCGAAGGCTCGAAACCGGGCAACGGGCAAATGTCCGCCGTTGCGCTGATGGATGCACGTTCGATAGCGGCAACAGCCGCCAACGGGGGATACCTCACTGCCGCGACGGAGTTGGACTGCTGGGATGCGGTACCTGACTATGTGTTTAATTCTGCGCCTTATAAGAGCCGCGTATACCAAGGGTTCGTCAAAGGGGCCACGCAACAGCCGCTCATTTACGGCCCGAATATTAAAGACTGGCCGGAACTGGGCACGTTAACGGAAAATATTCTGCTGAAAGTGGCCTCAAAAATCCTTGATGATGTGACAACGACGGATGAACTTATCCCGTCCGGAGAAACCTCTTCGTATCGTTCCAATCCTTTGGGGCTGGCGGAATTTACGCTTTCCCGACGCGATCCTGGTTATGTTGGCAGAAGCAAGGCGGTCGCTGAACGGGAAAAACAACGTCAGGCGGGTGACGTTAGCGAGCTGGTGTCCATTTTTGCACGCATCCAGCAGATTACCGGTCAGGAAAACGTGCAACCATTGGAGACTGAGATTGGCAGCATGATTTATGCTGTTAAGCCTGGAGATGGTTCTGCGCGCGAGCAGGCGGCAAGCTGTCAGCGTGTGATTGGTGGACTGGCAAATATCGCCGAGGAATATGCCACCAAGCGCTACCGTTCCAATGTCATTAACTGGGGGATGTTACCGCTACAAATGGCCGGAAAGCCGTCTTTCGAGGTGGGGGACTATCTCTATATTCCCGGTATTCGCCGTGCGCTGGATGAGTGCAGCCGCGAGATAAAAGCGTACGTTCTTCATGATGATGGCGCAGTGAGTGAAATCAGCTTGTATATGGAAAGCCTGACCGCCGAGGAGCGTGAAATTATTAAAGCGGGGAGTTTGATTAACTTTAATAAATCGCGTTTGGTGTAACGCCATAAAAAAGGTCGCCAGCTTAAATATGGCGACCTTTTTTACTCAAGGATTACTGCTTAGGTACGGCAACCACTTTGCTACCGATACCACGGTTGTTGTATTCCCACATGCGGTTAAAGTTGGTGTCATTCAGGTTACGTTGAATTTCACCTTTGTCATCTTCCGCACCGGTGTTCCCTGCAAACGGACGTTTTGAGATAACGCTGTCAGCCCAGGGTTTTGCCATGTTAAAGCCTTCATTGATCACACTGTCGCGAATAACAACCTGACCATTGGTGTTAGCATCGACATCCAGCGAACGGCCCAACTGCGCCACGCCATCGCCTGCTGCGGTAAAGCGGCTATTGGTGGCGAGGAAACCGTAGTAAATGTTCGACAGGGTTGCTGGCGCAAATACGTAGGCTTCCTGCTGGGTGCGGGAGTTTACTACGCGGAAATCGGTGTTATCGAACACGACAGCGCCGCGACCAGAAACCATATCCACATCACCTTCAATGTAGCTGTTAGTCACCAGCGTACGCGGCTGACGATCGTTTTCCAGACGGTTTTGTACGCCGCTATTGGTCACGAAGAAGGTGTTCTGACGTCCCAGAATGTTGACCTTGTCGATTTGCACTTTATCGCCATCGGTACGCAGCGCGACGGCCGGGTGGTTACCCGCATCAACGCTGTCACCGAGGTTATTTTCGATGGTCAGGTTCTGCAACTGCAGACCATTGTTTTGCGACCAGACAACCGCAGAACACATCACGCCGATGTTTGTGCCACGCTTATTCTGGCAATTATCATACATATACCACGCAGGTTTACCCGGCATATATTTACCGCCAGGGTTCACCGTACGACGCCAGTCTGCGGTGCTCATTTCGCCATCAATAGCCTGGCCAATTTTCACATCAAGCGGTTTTTCGCCCATACCGTAGAGCGTCAGGCTTCCTGTCGCCGCCGGGATATAGACCGTGCCCTGATACTCGCCAGGCATGATGGCGATGTACTGACGCTTATTGGTGCGTTTTATGATTGCCGCATCCACTGCCGCCTGAATACTGGTATGGGTAACGCCTTGAGTTCCTGCCGGGCCGACGACAAAGTCAGGCTGGGCGGGCAGAGAAATCGTGGAAGGACTCCATGGCGCAGTGTTTGGCGTCAGGGCAGAAAAATAGTGTGCAGCGACAAAACTTTTCGCTTCATTTGCCGACAGAATCGGGCGCATAGACGTTCCTGGCGCGGTCTGATCGGAAGGAATTTGATCGGGCGGTGTAGAGCTACAGGCTGTCAGCGTCACGCCAAAAGCCATTGCCAGCGCCAGACGGGAAACTGATGAAATGTTCACAGGTTGCTCCGGGCTTTGAAAGTTATCCATTGAAGCCTGCTTTTTTATACTAAGTTGAGCGAAACGGGAAGGCGAAAAGGTAAAAAGTTGTTTTTTATAGCAGCAATGTCGGGTGTAGAGAGTCCTTATATCACAATTAGATAACAATTTCGGTCCTTCAGGTTGACAACATCCACAGGATGCAAAATAAATGTCTATACAACCTATGACAAGTGGTGAGTCGAATGCAGCAATTTTTCCCTGATGATGTTATCTGGCGTAATGTCCGCCTGGCGACCATGGATCCTGAACGTGATACTTCGTATGGGCTGGTGGATGACCATGCGTTGATCGTCCGTCAGGGTAAGATTCGGGCCATTGTGCCTGAGTCGTCGTTATACCTTACACACGATAATACCCTTGATATGCAAGGACGGTTGATTACGCCGGGTCTGATTGATTGCCATACGCACCTGGTGTTTGGTGGTAATCGGGCAGGTGAATGGGAACAGCGGCTAAACGGCGTTTCATACCAACAGATCAGTGCTCAGGGGGGAGGGATCAATGCCACCGTTACGGCGACGCGCAGCGCCTCCGATGAGCAGCTCTTACAGCTGGCGCAGGGGCGAATGGAACGGTTGATCAAAGAAGGCGTTACGTTGCTGGAAATCAAATCGGGCTACGGCCTGGATTTGACGACAGAAGAGAAAATTTTACGCGTCGTGGCTGCGCTGGCGGCAGAAAACACCGTCGAAATAAGCCCAACGCTGTTAGCTGCACATGCCACACCGGCCCAGTATCGCGATGATCCCGATAGCTACATTACGCTGGTTTGCGAAACGATTTTGCCGCAGTTGTGGGAACAGGGATTGTTCGAAACCGTTGACCTGTTCTGTGAAACCGTGGGCTTTACGCTGGCGCAGAGCGAACGCGTATTTCAGGCCGCGCAGGCGTTGGGTATCCCGGTTAAAGGTCATGTCGAACAACTGTCATTACTGGGCGGGGCGCAACTGGTTAGCCGCTACCACGGATTATCAGCCGATCACATTGAATATCTGGATGAAGCGGGCGTAGCGGCGATGAGCCAAAACGGTACGGTTGGTGTGTTATTGCCCGGCGCTTTTTATTTCCTCAAAGAGAAGCAGCGTCCGCCAGTTGAGTTATTACGTCAGTATCAGGTTCCGATGGCGGTGGCGACTGACTACAACCCAGGCACCAGCCCGTTTATTAGCCTGCACTGGGCGATGAATATGGCCTGTGTACAGTTTGGCTTAACGCCGGAAGAGGCATGGGCAGGGGTCACGCGTCATGCTGCCCGCGCGCTGGGTCGTCACGCCACTCATGGACAACTGAAAGCCGGGTTTGTGGCCGACTTTGTGGTGTGGGACGCACAATTACCGGTCGAAATTCTCTATGAACCTGGTCGCAACCCAATCTATCAACGCGTATTCAGAGGGCAACCATCATGACTCACTGGCAACCCGCTTCTCCTGCGCTCTGGCAGGGGCGTGATGATCGCGCCGAGTCGCCGAATGCGCTGCGTCTGTTTCAGACCATTTCGCTTAGCCCGGCATTTACACCGGAAATGTACCGAGAGCAGATTGCGTTGCTCGGATTTGCCTGTGATGAAGGTGTAAAGCGCAATCAGGGGCGTATGGGGGCGGCTGGTGCGCCCGATGCGCTGCGTAAAGCTCTGGCCAATTTAGCCAGTCACGCGGGCCATCAACGGTTGGTGGATTTGGGAAACATTGTGGCCCAGGCTCCCGACCTTGAAGGTGCTCAGCAGGCGCTGCGCATAGCGGTGCAGCGTTGTCTGCGGGCGGATATGCGTACCTTCGTGTTGGGCGGGGGACACGAAACGGCATTTGCTCATGGTGCAGGGGTGTTGGATGCATTCCCGCAGGCCAAAGTGGGAATTGTTAATCTCGATGCGCACCTGGATCTACGCTACGCCGAACAACCCACATCCGGTACGCCGTTTCGTCAACTGGCGCACCTCTGTGAGCAACAGCAGCGTGAATTTCATTACGCCTGCGTGGGCGTCAGTCGGGCAGCGAATACCCAGGCGCTGTGGGATGAGGCGCAGCGGCTGGGGGTTACTGTGGTGGAAGATCTGCACTGTCATACGGCGCAGGCGCAGCTGGCGCAATTTGTTGCAAACATGGATGTCATCTATCTGACTATCGATCTTGACGTGTTACCGGTGTGGGAAATGCCGGCCGTATCCGCGCCTGCCGCGTTGGGTGTTCCGCTGGCGGCGTTGTTGGGGCTCATTGAACCCCTTTGTCGCAGCGGTAAATTACAGGCGGTGGATATGGTTGAGTTTAACCCGCGTTTTGATGATGATGGCAGGGCGGCGCGCGTTGCGGCGCGATTAGGTTGGCAAATTGCACACTGGTGGCACTGATATGCCTGAGGGTATGCGCTTATCAGGTCCAGGTTATACCTGTAAACTGCACTTATTAAAATTCTCAGCTTAAGGAAGGCTAACGAATGCACCGAACCCGCCCCCAAACTGCTCCGGCTCCTTTTTACGAAAAGGTCAAAATGGAGATCAGTGAGAAGATTTCCAGCGGTATCTGGCAACCTCACGATCGTATCCCATCGGAGGCGGAACTGGTGGCGCAGTATGGTTTTAGCCGTATGACGATCAACCGGGCGCTGCGTGAGCTAACGGATGAAGGATTACTGGTGCGTTTGCAAGGGGTGGGAACATTTGTCGCCGAACCTAAAGGTCAGTCCGCGCTGTTCGAAATTCGCAGCATCGCGGATGAAATTAATGCGCGCCAGCATCAGCATCGATGTGAGGTCCTGACGCTGGAAAGAACCCGGGCAAACGCGCAGCAGGCCACGGCATTAAACGTCAAAGAAGGTACCCCTATTTTTCACTCCGTCATGGTGCACTATGAGAATGAGCTGCCGGTGCAGATTGAAGATCGCTGCGTGAATGCGGAGATTGTGCCGGAGTATCTGTTGCAGGATTACAGCCAGACCACGCCGCATGCTTACCTGTCACTCATCGCCCCTTTGACGGAAGGGGAACATATTGTCGAAGCGGTACGCGCCAGCGCGGAAGAGTGTGCGCTGTTGCATATCAAAGAGCACGATCCCTGCCTGTTGATCCGCCGGAAGACCTGGTCGGCGTCTTCTATTGTCTCTCATGCCCGCTTACTTTTCCCAGGTTCCCGCTACCGTCTGCAGGGGCGTTTCATGTCCTGATGCAGGAGATGAAAACCGTGATTGCTGACGCAATATAATAAAAATGTATCTTAATTGTTAAATTCAACCTTGCGATAGCTTGTATAGACAAGTATATGTTACTTATCTGTCCGAACGTTCGCGAGGAGTGCTCTACCATGTCTCACAGCAAGTATCGTCAGCAGGATATTCGTGCCCCACGAGGCACTACCTTAACGGCCAAAAGCTGGCTGACCGAAGCGCCGCTGCGCATGTTAATGAACAATCTGGATCCTGATGTGGCAGAAAATCCGCATGAGTTGGTGGTGTACGGTGGGATTGGCCGTGCAGCGCGTGACTGGGAATGCTATGACGCCATCGTCAAGGCACTGACCCAACTGGAATCTGATGAAACCCTGCTGGTTCAGTCCGGGAAACCGGTCGGCGTGTTCAAAACTCATGACAATGCGCCACGCGTGTTGATTGCCAACTCCAACCTGGTGCCGCACTGGGCGACCTGGGAACACTTTAACGAGCTGGACGCCAAAGGTCTGGCGATGTATGGCCAGATGACGGCCGGGAGCTGGATCTACATCGGCAGTCAGGGCATCGTACAGGGCACTTATGAAACCTTCGTTGAGGCCGGACGTCAGCATTATCAGGGGAACCTGAGTGGACGCTGGGTTCTGACTGCCGGGCTGGGGGGCATGGGTGGCGCGCAGCCGCTCGCTGCAACGCTGGCGGGCGCGTGTTCTCTGAATATTGAATGCCAGCAAAGCCGCATTGATTTCCGTCTGCGTACCCGTTACGTGGATGAGCAGGCCACCTCACTGGACGACGCTTTGGCGCGTATCGACAAATACACCCGCGAGGGGAAAGCCGTTTCTATTGCGCTGTGTGCGAACGCGGCAGACATTGTGCCGGAACTGGTGAAGCGTGGCGTGCGCCCGGATATGGTTACTGACCAGACCAGCGCCCACGATCCGCTGCACGGTTACCTGCCGTCCGGCTGGCGCTGGGAAGAGTATCAGGCGAAAGCGGTGTCCGATCCACAGGGTACGGTACAGGCGGCAAAACGTTCAATGGCGACGCATGTTGAGGCGATGCTGGCGTTTAGCAAAATGGGCGTACCGACGTTTGATTACGGTAATAACATTCGCCAGATGGCCAAAGAGATGGGGGTGGAAAACGCCTTTGATTTCCCAGGGTTTGTGCCTGCTTATATTCGTCCGTTGTTCTGCCGTGGCATTGGCCCTTTCCGCTGGGTGGCGCTTTCCGGCGATCCGCAGGATATTTATAAGACCGATGCCAAAGTGAAAGAGATCGTGGCTGATGATAAGCATCTGCACCACTGGCTGGACATGGCACGTGAGCGGATTAACTTCCAGGGCTTACCGGCACGTATCTGTTGGGTTGGTCTGGAATGGCGACAAAAGCTGGGTCTGGCATTTAATGAGATGGTGCGCAGCGGTGAAGTCTCTGCACCTATCGTCATTGGTCGCGATCATCTGGATTCTGGCTCGGTTGCCAGCCCGAACCGCGAAACCGAAGCGATGCGCGACGGTTCTGACGCCGTATCCGACTGGCCGCTGCTGAATGCACTGCTTAATACCGCCAGCGGTGCGACCTGGGTATCACTGCACCACGGTGGTGGCGTTGGGATGGGGTTCTCCCAACACGCCGGAATGGTGATTGTTTGTGATGGTTCTGATGAAGCGGCTGCACGTATTGCCCGGGTATTGCATAACGATCCGGCGACAGGCGTCATGCGCCATGCCGATGCCGGGTATGACATTGCTGTGGAATGCGCCGTCGAAGAAGGGCTGAATTTGCCGATGATTGCCGCCACGCAGGGGAAACGCTGATATGAACACAATTACCTTAACGCCTGGCCACCTAAGCTTTGCGCAGTTGCGCGATATCTGGCAGCAGCCGGTTCAACTGAGACTCGATGCCAGTGCGATTGACGCAATTAATGCAAGCGTCGCCTGCGTCAATAGCATTGTCGCGGAAGGCCGCACGGCGTATGGCATTAATACCGGGTTTGGGCTGCTGGCTCAGACACGTATCGCGACTGACGATCTGCAAAATTTACAGCGTTCGCTGGTATTGTCTCATGCAGCAGGCGTAGGCGAAGCGTTAGATGATGCGATGGTGCGCCTGATTATGGTGCTGAAAATTAACAGCCTGGCGCGTGGTTTTTCCGGTATTCGCCTGAGCGTCATTGACGCGCTGATTGCGCTGGTCAACGCCGGGGTGTACCCGCTAATTCCGGCGAAAGGATCGGTGGGGGCATCGGGCGACCTGGCTCCGCTGGCGCATATGTCGCTGACGTTGCTGGGAGAAGGGAAGGCGCGCTGGCAGGGGGAATGGCTCCCGGCGACAGATGCGCTGAAGAAGGCCGGACTGGAGCCGATTACGCTGGAGGCGAAAGAAGGGCTGGCGCTGTTGAACGGCACCCAGGCGTCCACCGCCTTTGCATTACGTGGGTTGATTGAGGCGCAGGAGCTGTTTGCGTCTGCGACGGTGTGCGGGGCGCTCACCACTGAAGCGGTGCTGGGTTCTCGTCGTCCGTTTGATGCCCGTATTCATGCGGCACGAGGACAACGTGGGCAGATTGATGCCGCGTCTCTTTATCGTCATGTATTAACCGACTCCAGCGCGCTTTCGCAATCGCACCATAACTGTGAAAAAGTGCAGGATCCGTATTCTCTGCGCTGTCAGCCGCAGGTGATGGGCGCGTGTCTGACACAAATGCGCCAGGTGATGGAGGTGTTGCTGGTCGAAGCCAACGCCGTGTCGGACAACCCGCTGGTGTTTGCCGAAGAAGGTGATGTTATTTCCGGCGGCAACTTCCATGCGGAACCGGTAGCAATGGCAGCGGATAATCTGGCGCTGGCGATTGCCGAAATCGGGGCGTTATCCGAGCGGCGTATTGCGCTGATGATGGATAAACACATGTCGCAACTGCCGCCTTTCCTGGTGAAAAATGGCGGGGTTAACTCCGGCTTTATGATTGCCCAGGTAACCGCAGCTGCGCTGGCGAGCGAAAATAAAGCACTCGCGCACCCGCACAGCGTGGACAGTTTACCAACGTCAGCAAATCAGGAAGATCATGTCTCAATGGCACCTGCAGCAGGTCGTAGACTGTGGGAGATGGCGGCGAATACGCGTGGCGTGATTGCTGTGGAGTGGCTGGCGGCTTGTCAGGGGATCGATCTACGTGAAGGATTAACCTCAAGCCCGCTACTGGAGCAGGCGCGTCAGACGCTGCGTGAGCAGGTTTCACACTATACCCAGGACCGTTTTTTCGCCCCGGATATCGAGTGTGCGACCGAACTGCTGGCACAGGGAACCTTGCTGAAGCTGGTGCCCGAGTTTCTGTAAATAACGCCTTGCTTTGTCGGCCGGATAAGACGCATCGCGTCGCCATCCGGCACAGCACAGCTTAACTGAACATCGCGGTAATCGACGCGCTGGCGAGCGAATGAAAATGGACGTTAAATCCGACCATCGCTCCGCTGGCGCTCTCATCGACATCAATCCGTTCCACATCCAGCGCGTGAACCGTAAAGATATAGCGATGCGTTTCGCCTTTCGGTGGCGCCGCACCGCCATAGCCCGCTTTTCCGAAATCTGTTCGGGTTTGAATTACCCCATCCGGCAGTGCAACCAGTCCGGAGCCATACCCTTGTGGTAAAACCCGGGTATCTGCAGGCAGGTTAACCACCACCCAGTGCCACCAGCCGGAGCCGGTTGGCGCATCAGGATCGTAGCAGGTCACGACAAAGCTTTTGGTCCCGGCGGGTATATCGTCCCACGCCAGATGTGGGGAAATATTGTCCCCGTCATATCCCATGCCGTTAAAGACATGACGATGTGGTAGCTTTTCCCCATCGCGCAGATCGTTGCTGATTAATTTCATGCTGACTCCTCTCGTTAGCCAAAAAGTGTAGCCAGAAACCTCATAACTTACCGCTGATTATTCACTAAAAAATGTTTCATTGCGCACAGCATCGTTCACGGCCTTTGTCAGGCGACGCAGTTGATCTGGCTGGATAATGTACGGCGGCATCAGGTAGATGAGTTTGCCAAATGGCCGTATCCACACGCCTTGTTCAACAAAGAACTTCTGTAATGCGGCCATATTCACCGGACGCGTAGTTTCAATGACGCCAATGGCGCCAAGCACCCGCACGTCGGCGACATACGCGGAATCCGCCGCCGGTGCCAGTTCACGATGAAGCTGCGCTTCGATAGCTGCCACCTGTGAGCGCCACTCGCCCGATTCCAGCAGGGACAAACTGGCCGAGGCGACGGCGCAGGCCAGCGGATTACCCATAAAGGTCGGGCCGTGCATAAAGCAGCCAGCATCACCGTTGCTGATGGTTTCCGCCACCTGGCGCGTGGTGAGCGTTGCGGAAAGGGTCATCGTGCCGCCAGTTAACGCTTTGCCGAGGCACAGTATATCCGGCGTAATGCCGGCATGTTCACAGGCAAACAGCTTACCCGTGCGACCAAAACCGGTGGCGATTTCATCGGCAATCAACAGGATACCTTCACGGTCACACATCTTACGAATACGCTTCAGCCATTCGGGGTGATACATACGCATACCGCCTGCACCTTGCACAATCGGCTCGAGGATCACCGCCGCTATCTCGTGGCGATGTGCGGCCATCAGGCGGGCGAACGGTACCATATCCAGTTCATCCCACTCACCGTTCATGCGGCTCTGCGGGGCCGGGGCGAACAGGTTTTCCGGCAGATAACCCTTCCACAGGCTGTGCATTGAGTTGTCGGGATCGCAGACCGACATGGCGCCGAAGGTGTCACCGTGATAGCCATTACGAAACGTCAGGAAACGCTGGCGCGCTTCGCCTTTTGCCTGCCAGTATTGCAGCGCCATTTTCATTGCCACTTCGACGGCAACCGAACCTGAATCCGCGAGAAAAACGCACTCCAGCGCCTTGGGTGTCATGTCTACCAACTGACGACACAACGTAATGGCCGGGGCATGGGTAATACCGCCAAACATCACATGTGACATGGCATCAATCTGCGTTTTCATCGCGGCGTTCAACTGCGGGTGATTGTAGCCGTGGATCGCCGCCCACCAGGATGACATGCCATCAATCAGTCTTTCACCGCTGGCTAAAATCAGTTCGCAACCTTCGGCGCGTGCCACCGGGTAAACCGGCAAAGGGGAGGTCATAGAGGTGTAGGGATGCCAGATATGGCGTTGGTCAAAAGCAATATCGTCCGTTGTCATAATCGACTTGTAAACCAAATTAAAAAGATTTAGGTTTACGAGTCTACACGAAACTCACAATGAAACGTATATCAATATGGCCCACACTTCTCGCTGGACAATGTCGCAAGTCACCGAATTATTTGAAAAACCCCTGCTGGATCTGCTGTTTGAAGCGCAACAGGTGCACCGTCAGCATTTTGATCCGCGGCAGGTACAGGTGAGTACACTGCTGTCGATTAAAACCGGCGCCTGTCCGGAAGATTGCAAATACTGCCCGCAAAGTTCCCGCTATAAAACCGGTCTGGAAACCGAGCGTCTGATGGAAGTTGAGCAGGTTCTGGACTCTGCGCGTAAGGCGAAACAGGCCGGTTCAACGCGGTTTTGCATGGGGGCGGCGTGGAAGAATCCGCATGATCGCGATATGCCTTACCTGGAGCAGATGGTCCAGGGCGTAAAAGAACTGGGGCTGGAAACCTGTATGACGCTGGGTACGCTGGACGAAACGCAGGCGCAACGTCTGGCCAGCGCGGGTCTCGACTACTACAATCACAACCTCGATACCTCGCCGGAGTTCTACGGCAATATCATCACCACCCGTTCCTACCAGGAGCGACTTGATACGCTGGATAAAGTGCGTGAAGCGGGGATTAAAGTCTGCTCAGGTGGCATCGTCGGCTTAGGTGAAACGGTTACTGACCGTGCCGGTTTACTGTTGCAACTGGCGAACCTGCCCACGCCGCCGGAAAGCGTGCCCATCAACATGCTGGTGAAAGTAAAAGGCACGCCGCTGGCGGATAACGACGATGTGGATGCGTTTGATTTTATCCGCACCATCGCGGTGGCGCGTATCATGATGCCGACCTCGTACGTGCGCCTTTCCGCAGGACGCGAACAGATGAACGAACAGACCCAGGCAATGTGTTTTATGGCCGGGGCCAACTCGATTTTCTACGGCTGCAAACTGCTGACTACGCCGAATCCAAACGAAGATAAAGACCTGCTGCTGTTTCGCAAGCTGGGTCTGAATCCACAGCAAACGGCAGTGCTGGCGGGCGATAACGAACAGCAACAGCGCCTGGAACAGGCCCTGCGCACGCCGGATACCGACGACTACTACAACGCGGCCACCGTATGACCTGGCAGCAAAAAATTGACGATGCGCTGGCGGCGCGTCGTTCTGCCGATGCCTTGCGTCGGCGTTATGCAGTGACGCAGGGAGCCGGGCGCTGGCTGCAGGCCGACGGTCGTCAGTATCTGAATTTTTCCAGCAATGATTACCTTGGGCTAAGTCACCATCCGCAAATTGTGTGCGCGTGGCAGCAGGGGGCGGAACGGTTTGGCGTCGGCAGCGGCGGCTCTGGTCACGTCAGCGGTTATTCCATTGCGCATCAGGCGCTGGAAGAGGAGTTAGCGCAATGGCTGGGTTATTCACGCGCATTGCTGTTCATCTCCGGCTTTGCTGCCAACCAGGCGGTGATCACCGCGTTGATGGGCAAAGATGACCGGATTGTCGCCGACCGCCTCAGCCACGCTTCGTTGCTGGAAGCGGCCAGCCTGAGTCCCGCCGCGTTACGCCGTTTTCCCCATAACGACCCGCAACATCTGGCTCGTCTGCTGTCTGCCCCCTGTCCGGGACAACAGTTGGTGGTGACCGAAGGCGTGTTCAGCATGGATGGCGATAGCGCGCCGCTGGCGGATATCCATGCCGCAGCGCAACGCCAGGGGGCCTGGTTGCTGGTGGATGATGCGCACGGTATTGGTGTCACTGGTGAAGAAGGCCGCGGATCGTGCTGGCAACAGCAGGTTAAGCCCGAGTTGCTGGTGGTGACGTTCGGAAAAGGATTTGGCGTCAGCGGTGCGGCAATACTGTGTTCTGACAGTGTGGCTGACTATCTGCTGCAGTTTGCCCGTCATCTGATCTACAGCACCAGTATGCCTCCGGCGCAGGCGCAGGCCTTACGTGCTGCGCTGGCGGTGATCCGCAGTCGTGAGGGCGATGAACGCCGGGAAAAACTGGCGATGTTGATCCAACGTTTTCGTGCCGGCCTGGACATTCCGGATTTCACGCTGGCAAATTCGGACAGTGCCATCCAGCCATTGATCGTGGGCGATAATCATAAAGCGCTGCAACTGGCGGAAGCTTTACGCGCTCAAGGTTGTTGGGTGACAGCTATCCGGCCTCCTACGGTACCGGTCGGCACCGCCAGATTACGGCTGACGCTGACGCAGGCTCATGAATGCCAGGATATCGACCGTTTACTGGAGGTGCTGCATGGCACAGGTCAATAAACAGGCCATTGCTGCCGCCTTTGGGCGCGCCGCTTCCCATTATGAACAACATGCCGGGCTACAGTGCCAAAGCGCCGATGCCTTGCTGACGCTGCTTGGCGAACGGGATTTCCCACGGGTACTGGATGCGGGGTGCGGCCCTGGGCGCATGAGTCGCTACTGGCGTGAGCAGGGAAGCGAAGTCAGCGCACTGGATCTTTCTGAACAAATGCTGGCAGAGGCACAGCGGCAAAATGCCGCCCACCACTATCTGCTGGCGGATATTGAAGCCATCCCACAAAACGCCGCCACTTTTGACCTGGCATGGAGCAATCTGGCGGTTCAGTGGTGTGATAATTTACGCGGGGCGTTAAACGAGCTTTGCCGGGTTGTGCGCCCCGGAGGCACGGTGGCATTTAGTACGCTGGCGCACGGCTCGATGCCGGAATTACGCCGGGCGTGGCAGGCGGTGGATGACCGGGAGCACATCAACCGTTTCTTGCCCGTGGAGCAACTTGAAAAGGCTCTGCATGGCTGGGACGTCGAGTATCAGCTTCATACGGTGACACTGTGGTTTGACGACGCATTGAGCGCCATGCGCTCGCTCAAAGGGATCGGTGCGACGCATCTCCATGATGGACGCGAGCAGCGCGTGCTGACTCGCTCACAGCTGCACCAGCTTCAGTTAGCCTGGCCCCAGCAGCAGGGGAAATACCCGCTGACGTATCATCTTTTTTTGGGAGTGATTCAACGTGACTAAAACGTATTTTGTCACCGGGACCGACACCGAAGTCGGTAAAACCATCGCCAGCTGTGCGCTGCTGCAGGCTGCTGGGAAACTGGGCTATCGGACCATTGGCTATAAGCCGGTTGCGTCGGGCAGTGAAATGACGGTGGACGGTTTGCGTAACAGCGATGCCCTGGCGTTGCAACGTAACAGCACGCTGGCACTGGACTATGCGGCAATCAATCCCTATACCTTTGCCGAACCCACGTCACCGCATATCATCAGCGCTGATGAAGGGCGACCGATTCTGGCTTCAGTGATGTCTGCTGGTTTACAGGCACTGCAAATGCAAGCCGACTGGGTGCTGGTGGAAGGCGCTGGCGGCTGGTTTACGCCGCTTTCACCCACGCTGAGTTTTTCTGACTGGGTACAAACAGAACAACTTCCGGTGATTCTGGTGGTTGGCGTCAAGCTTGGCTGTATCAACCATGCCATTCTGACTGCGCAAGCGGTACAACAGGCGGGGGTGACGCTGGCGGGGTGGGTTGCCAATGATGTGGCTCCACCAGGGAAACGCCATGCTGAATATATGGCAACGCTGAAGCGCGCGATTCCGGCCCAGCTGCTGGGGGAAATTCCCTGGCTGGAAGACGAGCCAGAACGCGCAACGACAGGTCACTATCTCGACCTTAGCGTTTTGCCTCTGGTGCCATCCAGTCGTTAAGAAACGGGTCGTTGAGCTGCGCCAGTTGTCCCTGGGCCACATTGCGTCCGCGATGTAACAGGCAATAGCAATCCGCGACCCGACGAATAAACGGCAGGCTTTGTTCTGCGAGCATAATGGCGATACCCAACTCCTGGCTCAGGCGCACGATCAGATTGCCCAATTTGTGAACATACGCCTGGCCCGTGCCTCGCGTAGGCTCATCGAGGATCAGCAGGCGTGGGCGTGTAACCAGTGCGCTGGCGAGCGCGAGCTGGTGCTGATCATCCTCTGATAAGACCCCCCCTTTGGTCTGACGCAGACTGTACAACTGTGGGAAGAGGCGGTATATATCGCTGCCGGTCATCGCCGCGTTTTCCCCGATCGCTTTACGCGCAATATGCAGGTTTTCCTCGACGGTCAACTGCGAAAAAATACGCCGTTCTTGTGAGACATAGCGAATACCCAGGGCGATACGGTTGACCATTGCCATTGGCCGCAGATCGCACGGTGGTGCCCCAGCCTGATACCAGACCATCGTACCGCTTTCAATCGGCAAATTGCCGATGATGCAATTGGCAAGCGTTGTTTTCCCCATCCCCGGAAGTCCCAGCACACCGGTACACTTGCCGGGTTGCAGGTCGAGATCCACATCCCATAGCGTGTGCTGGTTACCGTAATAGTGATTCACCGCACGAAGACTCAACATAGGTTTTCTCCATCATGATGTTATCCGCCCGACAGGCCGGGGAGCAGAAGAAAATTGCAAATCTCTTGCCAGAAAAGGGAACTACACGAAAAACAGCGGGATAGCGTGATCTACCGGCAGCGATGTCTGGCTTTTAACGACCTGACTTGATTTTGTGCACATTGCCAGTGCCTGGTCGCGTCGGGATGGTGCAGGCAGGTAAATGGTGAAAATGCGAGCAAGATCTCGGCTGCGTCCAGGGCTGCGTTAGCTGATAAATATAAAAAAATGGCGATAATTGTTTTTTATCCCACCCGAAAAGAGCAAGTCGGTGTTTTTGCCAGGCGGCAGTCAGCACGGGCTGGAGGCAGTTATCCACTATTCCTGTGGATAACCTTGTGTATTAGAGTTAGAAAACACAATGTAAGCGAGAGAAGACGCGGCCTGCGACTAAATTGATGCGAAAGACGGCTCGAGAGAATAGTTATTGAAATTCAGAATGTTAGATAAAAGCAATGGCTGTCGCAGAAGCGTCATGCGTTGCCATAAAACTTTCATCTGCCGTCTTGACAAATGTTAAAAAAGTCATTGGTTTGGGGATAACACATTTTTACTGGTGTTTTATCTCGCCAGTGCCAAAATTTTAGCCTGCTATGACGGGCTTTCTGATGGCGTAACAGAAATAATCTGGCGCGTTACTGTTTTTTCATCCAGTATATTTTACTGGCAAAATATACTGCTGCGAGTAAAATTACACACCTGCCCGCCCATTGCTTCAGGTAACTGCCCATGAGTAAACCGTTCAAACTGAATTCCGCTTTTAAACCCTCTGGCGATCAGCCTGAGGCGATTCGTCGCCTGGAAGAAGGGCTGGAGGATGGTCTGGCGCATCAGACGCTGCTCGGGGTGACGGGGTCGGGGAAGACATTCACTATCGCCAATGTGATTGCGGACTTACAGCGTCCGACTATGGTGCTGGCCCCTAACAAGACCCTCGCAGCCCAGTTGTATGGCGAGATGAAAGAGTTTTTCCCGGATAACGCAGTGGAATATTTCGTCTCCTACTACGACTATTATCAGCCGGAAGCTTATGTCCCGAGCTCTGATACGTTTATCGAGAAAGATGCGTCGGTAAACGAACACATTGAACAGATGCGTTTGTCGGCGACCAAAGCTCTGCTTGAACGGCGGGATGTGGTGGTGGTGGCCTCGGTTTCCGCGATCTATGGTCTGGGCGATCCGGATCTGTATCTGAAGATGATGTTGCACCTGACGGTGGGGATGATTATCGACCAGCGCGCGATCCTGCGTCGGCTTGCTGAGCTGCAATACACGCGTAACGATCAGGCATTCCAGCGCGGGACGTTCCGCGTGCGTGGTGAGGTGATCGACATCTTTCCAGCCGAATCTGACGATATTGCACTGCGCGTCGAGTTGTTTGATGAAGAAGTTGAGCGCTTGTCGCTGTTCGACCCGCTAACCGGGCAGGTTGAATCCACTATTTCGCGCTTCACCATTTACCCGAAAACCCACTACGTGACGCCGCGCGAACGTATTGTGCAGGCAATGGAAGAAATTAAAGTTGAGCTGGCGGACCGCCGCAAAATCCTGCTGGCGAACAACAAGCTGGTGGAAGAACAGCGTTTAAGCCAGCGTACGCAGTTCGATCTGGAAATGATGAACGAGCTGGGTTACTGCTCGGGTATTGAAAACTATTCACGCTATCTGTCCGGACGCGGTCCGGGCGAGCCGCCGCCGACGCTGTTTGATTACCTGCCTGCCGATGGTCTGTTGGTGGTGGATGAATCCCACGTAACGATTCCGCAAATTGGTGGGATGTACCGCGGCGACCGGGCACGAAAAGAGACGCTGGTTGAATATGGATTCCGTCTGCCGTCGGCGCTGGATAACCGTCCGCTGAAGTTTGAAGAGTTCGAGGCGCTGGCACCGCAAACCATTTATGTTTCAGCGACACCGGGCAATTATGAGCTGGAGAAATCCGGTGATGACGTGGTCGATCAGGTGGTGCGACCAACCGGGCTGCTGGATCCGGTAATTGAAGTTCGTCCGGTCGCGACGCAGGTTGATGACCTGCTGTCTGAGATCCGCACTCGCGCGGCGATTAACGAACGCGTGCTGGTGACGACACTCACGAAACGGATGGCGGAGGACCTCACCGAATATCTCGAAGAACACGGCGAGCGGGTGCGCTATTTGCACTCCGACATTGATACCGTGGAACGCATGGAAATCATTCGTGATTTGCGCCTGGGCGAGTTTGACGTGCTGGTGGGTATCAACCTGTTACGAGAAGGCCTGGACATGCCAGAGGTCTCTCTGGTGGCGATTCTGGATGCGGACAAAGAAGGGTTCCTGCGTTCGGAACGATCGCTTATCCAGACCATCGGTCGAGCGGCACGTAACATCAACGGTAAAGCGATTCTCTACGGCGATAAAATTACCGCATCGATGGCGAAGGCCATTGGTGAGACCGAACGTCGTCGCGAGAAGCAGCAACTGTATAACGAAGAGCACGGTATTACGCCACAGGGGCTGAACAAGAAAGTCGTTGATATTCTGGCGTTGGGTCAGAATATTGCGAAGACCAAAGCGAAAGGCAAAGGGAAGTCGCGTGCCGGGGCGAAATCCGAGGTTGTTGAGCTGGATATGACGCCGAAAGCGCTGCAGCAGAAGATTCACGAGTTAGAAGGTCAGATGATGCAGCATGCGCAGAACCTTGAGTTCGAAGAGGCCGCCCAGATCCGTGACCAGTTGCATCAGTTGCGTGAGTTGTTTATCGCGGCATCGTAAGCGTGTTCCGGATGCGGGATGAATCCCTTATCCGGCCTATAAGCGCACCAGGCTGTGTTTGGTGCCGCAGAGCGTTTTGTATGCCTGATAAGCGCAGCGCATCAGGCAAATACGTTCAACCTAACGCCTGCACCGCTTTCTCCAGCGCGCTATGCAGCAACTGACGGTCATGACGATAGGGGATATCGCTGGCTTCCAGTTCATCCTGAATCACAATGCGGTCGGTCACGGCCGAAACATCGACTTTTGGCCCTACAATCACCGCATCAATCACCTTCTTACCAACATATTGCTCAATGATAGCCAGCTTATCGGCAAGCGTCAGGCTGGCGGCAGGCAGGCTGAGTTCACGTCCCAGATTGCCGATATAAACCATTGGAGCCGGCGTACGACGCAAGGCCTGCGCCAGTTCGTCAAGCAGCAGTAGCGGCATCAGGCTGGTATAAAAACTCCCCGGTCCTATCAGGATCAGATCCGCTTCTGCGATGGTTTCAATTGCCTCTCGCGTAGCGGGAACTTTAGGTGAGAGCATTAATTCTTGTGGCAGGGTAGTGAGCTGGTCGATATTTACTTCGCCATACACTTCATGTCCCTGATCGTCCAGCGCCATCAGGTCCACCGGCAGTTCTGACATGGGAATTAAATGCGCATCAACTTTTAGCAGGCTGCGAATTAAATTGATGGCTTCCAGAGGCCGCACGCTGAGGTGATCGAGCGCCTTTAACATCAGATTTCCGAGGTTATGGCCGGAAAGCTCGCCATTACCGCCAAAACGGTACTCAAACATCGCCGATGCGACGCTGGGTTGGGTAATTAACTGGTTGAGGCAGTTCCGCATGTCTCCCCAGGCAATACCGCCTTCTGAACGGCGAATTCGCCCTGTGGAACCACCGTTATCGGTGGTCGTGACGATGCCCGTCAGGCGTGAGCCTAAAGAGGAAAGTGACGACAGAACGCGTCCTAATCCATGCCCTCCGCCGAGAGCGACAACGCGATCCAGATCTGCCAGCGTACGAGTGCGCATAGTTATTCCTGATATCAATTGATCGGCGTTACAATAACGTAAATAGCGTATTTTCAGCAATTATCCAGTCGTCATCGCAGAAAATAATTTTCTGCGATCTACCACTTTCTGACGACATCCACCTGATAGCAAGATGATGTATATCAATGCAAAACCATGGTTTTTGCTTATTCTGTAGCGAAATTGCACGATCATGTCGCTATATATATGTTTATACAGCGAAAGTGTACATGGCAAAAGTGTCATTTACACGCTAGTATCGGCATAACCACAATGTACTCAAAGCATGACGAGTATAAACACTCTAGCCTCTGCACCTGGGTCAAATGATACGGTGCTTTGGCCGTGACGATACGTGAATACGATTGTCACCAGGGCGCAGGAAGAAATGACTTCGCCTCCCGTATTTGGAAAGGTGTACATGGGCTCTCAACTTACCGATGCATTCGCGCGTAAGTTTTACTACTTGCGTTTGTCGATTACCGATGTGTGTAACTTTCGTTGCACCTACTGTCTGCCAGATGGCTATAAGCCTGGTGGCGTGACTAATAACGGCTTTCTGACCGTTGATGAAATTCGCCGCGTCACACGTGCGTTCGCCAGTCTGGGAACGGAAAAGGTGCGTCTGACAGGTGGCGAACCGTCACTGCGTCGCGATTTTACCGACATTATTGCTGCTGTACGTGAAAACGACGCTATCCGTCAGATTGCGGTAACCACCAATGGTTATCGTCTGGCGCGCGATGCTGCTGCATGGCGCGATGCCGGGCTGACGGCACTCAACGTCAGCGTCGACAGTCTCGATGCACGTCAGTTTCACGCTATTACCGGGCAGGATAAGTTTCAGCAGGTGATGGCGGGGATTGACGCCGCCTTCGATGCCGGTTTTGAAAAAGTGAAAGTCAACACCGTGTTGATGCGCGATGTAAACCATCATCAACTGGATACCTTCCTGGCCTGGGTTCAACCGCGGCCGATTCAGCTACGTTTTATTGAACTGATGGAAACGGGTGAGGGCAGCTCTCTCTTTCGCAAACACCATATCTCCGGGCAGGTACTGCGCGATGAACTGCTTAAGCGCGGCTGGATCCACCAGTTACGCCAGCGCAGCGACGGTCCGGCTCAGGTTTTCTGTCATCCTGATTATGCCGGTGAAATTGGTCTTATCATGCCTTATGAGAAAGACTTCTGCGCCACCTGCAATCGCCTGCGTGTTTCATCCGTCGGCAAACTTCATCTGTGTTTATTTGGTGAAGGCGGGGTGAACTTGCGTGATTTGCTGACAGACGACGCCCAGCAGTCTGCGCTTGAAGAACGTATCTCTGCCGCGTTGCTGGAGAAAAAGCAGACCCATTTCCTGCATCAGAATAATACCGGTATTACGCAAAACTTATCTTACATTGGCGGCTGATCGCTAAAAGGAGTTTCTCATGAGTCAGGTAAGCGCTGAATTTATCCCGACACGCATTGCTATTCTTACCGTTTCCAGCCGTCGAGGCGAAGATGACGACACTTCCGGCCATTATCTGCGCGACTCTGCGCTGGAAGCGGGTCATCAGATTGTTGATAAGGCGATTGTCAAAGAGAACCGCTATGCGATTCGCGCCCAGGTTTCAGCGTGGATTGCCAGTGACGATGTGCAAGTGGTGCTCATTACCGGTGGTACCGGTTTAACCGAAGGCGATCAGGCACCGGAAGCGCTGCTGCCGCTGTTTGACAGAGAAGTCGAAGGCTTCGGCGAAGTGTTCCGCATGCTCTCCTTTGAAGAGATTGGTACGGCGACGCTGCAGTCTCGTGCGGTTGCCGGGGTGGCAAATAAGACGCTGATTTTCGCCATGCCAGGGTCGACCAAAGCGTGTCGTACCGCCTGGGAAAATATTATTGCGCCGCAGCTCGATGCCCGTACACGTCCGTGTAACTTCCACCCACATTTGAAGAAATAAGTATGTCGCAATTAACCCATATTAATGCCGCTGGCGAAGCGCACATGGTGGATGTTTCTGCCAAAGCTGAGACTGTACGCGAGGCGCGAGCTGAAGCATTCGTGACCATGCGCAGTGAAACGCTGGCGATGATTATCGATGGCAGTCATCATAAAGGTGATGTTTTCGCTACGGCCCGCATTGCGGGTATTCAGGCGGCCAAACGTACCTGGGATCTGATCCCGCTGTGCCATCCGCTGATGCTCAGCAAGGTTGAAGTCAACCTGCTGGCTGAACCGGAGCAAAACCGTGTCCGCATTGAAACACTATGTCGGCTGACGGGAAAAACTGGCGTTGAAATGGAAGCATTAACGGCGGCTTCCGTAGCGGCGTTGACCATTTACGACATGTGCAAAGCCGTACAAAAGGATATGGTGATTGGTCCGGTACGTCTGCTGGCAAAAAGCGGCGGCAAGTCGGGGGATTTTAAGGTGGATGCACATGATTAAGGTTCTTTTCTTTGCCCAGGTGCGAGAACTGGTCAACACCGATGCGCTAGAGGTTGCGGCTGAATTTCCAACGGTAGAAGCACTGCGCCAGTATCTGGCGGGCAAAGGCGATCGTTGGGCGCTGGCGCTGGAAGATGGCAAGCTACTGGCGGCGGTAAACCAGACGCTGGTCAGCTTTGATCATCCGCTCAGGGCGGGTGATGAAGTGGCTTTCTTCCCGCCAGTGACCGGAGGCTAAAATGGCTGAAACGCGAATTGTTGTTGGGTATGCGCCATTTAGCGTTGGTGACGAGTACCCCTGGCTTGCCGGGCGCGATGAAGACGGCGCGGTGGTCACTTTTACCGGTAAAGTTCGTAATCACAATCTGGGTGACAGCGTGCAGGCGTTGACGCTGGAGCATTACCCAGGCATGACCGAAAAAGCGCTGGCGGAAATCGTCGATGAGGCACGTGAGCGCTGGCCGCTGGGCCGTGTGACGGTGATCCACCGTATTGGCGAACTGTGGCCGGGCGATGAAATTGTATTTGTCGGTGTGACCAGTGCACATCGTAGTAGCGCGTTTGATGCCGGGCAGTTCATTATGGATTACCTGAAAACGCGTGCGCCGTTCTGGAAACGTGAAGCCACGCCAGAAGGTGAACGTTGGGTTGACGCCCGCGACAGCGATAAGCAAGCAGCAAAACGCTGGTAGAGTACAATTGGTTTAGGCACATACTGACTCAGGAGATTGTCATGGACCGATTCCCACGATCCGATTCTATTGTGCAGGCCCGTTCCGGCCTGCAAACCTACATGGCGCAGGTCTACGGCTGGATGACCTGTGGGTTGTTACTGACGGCGTTTATTGCATGGTATGCGGCGAATACGCCTGCGGTGATGATGTTTGTCTTTTCCAGCAAAATTACCTTCTTTGGGCTGATCATTGCACAACTGGCGCTGGTATTTGTCCTGTCGGGAATGGTGCAAAAGCTCAGTGCTGGAATGGCAACGACGCTGTTTATGCTCTATTCGGCATTAACCGGGCTGACGCTATCGAGTATTTTTATCGTTTATACCTACTCGTCTATCGCCAGCACCTTCGTGGTTACCGGCGGGATGTTCGGTATCATGAGCCTGTACGGATACACCACCAAACGCGATCTCAGCGGTTTTGGCAACATGTTGTTTATGGCGTTAATTGGTATCGTTCTGGCCTCGTTGGTTAACTTCTGGCTGAAGAGCGAAGCGCTGATGTGGGCGGTGACCTACATTGGGGTGATAGTGTTTGTTGGCCTGACCGCCTATGACACGCAGAAGCTGAAAAATATTGGCGAACAGATTGATCTGCGCGACAGTTCCAACCTGCGTAAATACGCGATCCTCGGGGCGTTAACGCTGTATCTGGACTTTATTAACCTGTTCCTGATGCTGCTGCGTATTTTCGGTAATCGCCGCTAATTCTTGTCGCCGGATGGGGCAGTGCCTGTCCGGCCCACGGTTTTGCAACGAAAGTCGGCCGGATAAGGTGTTAAGCCGCATCCGGCACTAACGTCACGATGATTTAGCCATCGTCTCCTCGTTTTTTACCCGCCGCGTTTTCGCCCGACTTCGCCATCAGCTTTTTCCTCCTGCATCCTCGGTTTGAATGCGATCTTGTGTTTCGATCGCGGGTTGTGCTGGCGGCTCCACTTCCGTCAGACGTGGAGTGTGTGCCGGTAGCCAACCGACCAGTGCCGGGAAGTGGCGTAAAAAGTGAAATGCCAATACGCTTTTGGTCAGGTTCCACCAGGTACGTCTGGGTAACATTGATTCATCAATTCGCTGACAGTCATCTGCAATAATTGGATTCAGGTTGTCGCGCAGGATCTGATTAAAAGCACGGTCGTGAATAATGAGATTGGCTTCCAGATTCAGCGACAGACTGAGTGGGTCAAGATTGCTGGAGCCGACAGTAGCCCAGTGATCGTCCATCAGCGCCACTTTGCCATGCAGCGGCTTGCGGTGATATTCGTAGACGTGGACGCCCCCTTTGACCAGATAGTGATACAGCAGCCGGGCGCCCACTTTCACAATGGGCATATCAGGCTCGCCCTGAACGATGAGTTTTACCCGTACGCCGCGTCGTGCTGCTTTACGTAGTGCATGCAACAGACGATAACCGGGGAAGAAATAGGCATTGGCAATAATCACTTCCCGTTTTGCCTGAGCAAGCATTTTCAAATAATGACGTTCAATATCATCACGATGTTCCTCGTTATCACGCCAGACGAACAGCGCCTGCGCTTCACCGGGGCGATGGTTTTCGACTGCCCGGTGATGGCGTGGCCACCAGCGGCGTACGGCGCTTTGTCCCGGCAGGTTGCCCAGCACGAATGTAAGAATATCAACCACAATCGGACCTTCAACACACACCGCGTAATCTTGCTTGGCTTCCGGCCCGTAGTCAGACATGTGTTCGGCGGAGTAATTAATGCCGCCGACGAAGGCGATGCGATCGTCAATGACCACAATTTTGCGATGCATCCGGCGAAACAGATTGGTACGCATCCCGAACAGACGTGGGCGCGGATCGTAATAACGGAAAACAATACCTGCCGCGGTTAACTCTTCGACAAAGCGATCGCTGAGATCAGGTGAGCCGTAGCCGTCGAGCAACACCTCTGCGGCGATCCCGCGGTGCGCGGCAGCGAGCAGTGCGGCATGTAGCTGTTTCCCTACCTCATCTTCAAACCAGATAAAGGTCTCCAGAATGATTTTTTGCTCCGCGTGTTTAATCGCGTGAAATACGGCGGGATAGTACTGATCGCCGTTTTCCAGTAGCTGAATTTGATTGCCTTCACGCCAGCCTGTTTTCATACACGAATCTCCGCGCTCAGGGGGGCATGATCGGACAAATGTCGCCAGTGTCGCAGCGCCAGCACGGCTGGTGTACTGGCGTTAGCATTTTTTACATAGATTCTGTCGAGGCGCAGTAGAGGACATCGCACCGGGAAAGTTCGTGCCGGGCGACCGTGAGCGCGAGTAAAAATCTCGTCAAGACCGGCCTGGCTCTTCAACGGATCATTTGCCTGTTGTCGCCAGTCGTTAAAATCGCCAGCAACCACTACGGGGTCCGTGTCGGGCAGGGCATTGACCCAATTTGCCAGCATGCTGAGCTGTGCCTGGCGATGGGCTTCACGTAAACCGAGGTGGACGCACATCACATGAATCGGGCGGGACAGCATCGGCGGCATAATGCGGCAGTAAAGCACACCACGTTTTTCACTCGTGCCTACGGATACATCACGGTTTTCATAATGTTCAATGGGGTAACGCGATAGCACGGCATTGCCGTGATGTCCTTGTGGATACACGGCATTGCACCCGTAGGCGAAATCGCGCCACATGGTGTCGGCCAGAAACTCGTAGTGGCTGGTATCCGGCCAGTTTTCTATCTGCAGTGAGTGTTCGTCGTGAGCGCCCAGCACCTCCTGCAGGCACACAATATCTGCGCCAATTGCCCTGACGGCATCCCGCAGCTCGGGCAAAATAAAGCGTCTGTTAAAGGCGGTGAAACCCTTGTGAGTATTAATGGTGAGCACATTGAATGAAAATCGATCTGCTGATTCGCTCATGATTCTCCCGTTGGCGTCACTATCCTGACTCTCTCCGTCATCCTTCGGGATGCGGGGGTTTGACCGCATCCCGAATTCTGTGGCGAAATAAATAGTGTAGTCGCCGTCACAAAAAGATGCGGTGTTACGGAATTTTCCGGAAAGTCCGGTACTCTGAATAATTAGTTAAAAATCCTTCAGGAGAAAAGCCATGAGGTGGCAACAACGTGTTCGTGTCGCAACGGGTCTAAGTTGCTGGCAGATTGTGTTGCATTTACTGGTAGTGGCGTTGCTGGTAATGGGCTGGATGAGCGGCAAGTTGGTGCACGTCGGCCTGGGATTATGCGTCGTGTATGGCGTAACGGTTATCTTAATGCTGGCATTGCAACGTCACCATGAACAGCGCTGGCGTGATGTGGCGGATGTGCTGGAAGAGCTGACGACCACGTGGTATTTCGGTGCGGCAATGATCGTACTGTGGCTGCTGTCGCGTGTGCTGCAAAATAACGTGTTACTGGCGCTGGCGGGGCTGGCTGTCCTTGCCGGACCCGCAGTGGTCTCGTTGTTGACGAAAGAGAAAAAGTTACATCACTTTGCGTCTAAACATCGCATACGCCGCTGAGCCTGTTGTGGCCGCTATGACCAATAGCGGCCACAAACTTCCCCAGACAATCTTCAGACTCGCATCCTTCAGGTAAATCTGTTTTGTGATGTCCGTAAAGTGACGGATCGGGTTTATCCACGTCAGGTTTTGTAACCATACCGGCATATTTTCGACCGGAGAGACGTACCCGGACAGCAAAATCGCCGGCATCATAAAGACGAACACGCCGATAAATGCCTGCTGCTGCGTCGCGCACAGTGACGAAATCAGCAAGCCAAATCCCACCAACGACAACCCGTAAATCACCATTGTGAAGTAGAACAAACCCAGTGAACCTGCAAACGGGATGTGATAGGCCCAGATGCCGATTGCCAGTACGATAGTGGCCTGAAAGGTGGCAACAATGAGTGCTGGCACGGCTTTACCGATGAAAATCTGCCAGGTCGTCAGTGGGGAAACCAGCAGTTGATCAAGTGTGCCCTGTTCGCGTTCGCGGGCGACCGACAGTGAGGTGACGATCATCACGCCGATGGTGGTGATCATAGCGATCAGCGACGGAACCACGAACCATTTGTAATCCAGATTCGGGTTATACCAGTTACGCACGACCAGCTCGCTGTTGTTCGGTTTCGGCTTGCCTTCCATCAGCTCCTGCTGATACTCCTTAACGATCTGCTGCAGATAATTCGCTGCAATCTGCGCGCTGTTGGAGTTGCGTCCATCGAGAATGAGCTGCATGGGTGCTTGTTGAAAAGTATCCAGATTACGCGAGAAGTCTGCCGGGAAGCGCACCAGCAGTAGTGCTTTTTGCGTGTCGATGGTGGGTTGGATTTCCTGTGGGCTTTTTAGCAGCAGAATATGGGTAAAGGCGCTGGCGCGGGCAAAACGCTGGGTTAATTCAACCGAGTGTTTACCGTTATCTTCGTTATAGATAGCGATAGTGGCGTTAGTGACTTCCAGCGTTGCGGCGAACGGGAACAGAATGACCTGAATCAGTACCGGTAAAATCAGAATGGCCCGCGTTTGCGGCTCACGCAGCAGCGATTGCAGCTCTTTGCGAATTAATGTCCATAAGCGATGAAACATGCCAGTCCCCTTAATCCAACCGACGTTTGGTTTTAAGCCACGTCAGACCAATAAACATTACCGCCGAAGCGATTAAAAACAGCACGTTGATAATCAGCACCAGCGGAATATTTCCCGCCAGAAACAGGCTTTGCAACGTACTGACGAAATAGCGTGCGGGAATAATGTAAGTCACCGCGCGGATAATCGCCGGCATGCTGTCTATCTGGAAGATAAATCCCGACAACATAATTGAAGGCAGGAAGGCGGCGTTCAGCGCCACCTGTGCGGCGTTAAACTGATTGCGGGTAATGGTGGAGATCAGCAATCCCATGCCAAGCGTACTGAGCAGAAACAGGCTGGTGATAAAAAACAGGATCAGTAACGAACCGCGATACGGCACGCCCAGAATAAATACCGACACCAACATACACAGCAGCATCGCCAGCATGCCAAGAAAGTAATAGGGGATAAGCTTACACAGCAGCAACTCCACGCGAGTCACTTCGGTTGACAGCAACGCTTCCATGGTTCCGCGCTCCCACTCACGCGCCACCACCAGCGAGGTGAGGATCGCGCCAATGACCGTCATAATGATAGTGACCGCCCCAGGGATAATAAAATGCTGGCTGATGGCCGCCGGGTTGAACCAGTACCGAGTCTGCACATCGATCAGTGGCTCGAACGATTCACCCTGGTCTTCCGCCCGTTGCTTTTGCCAAATCTGCCAGATACCTTCGACATAACCCTGCACAAAGTTAGCCGTGTTTGGCTCACTGCCGTCGGTGATGACCTGAATGGGTGCTACGTCGTTGGGCCGCGCCATCTGCTGGGCAAAATCTACCGGGATCACCACCAGGCCGCGAATGCGTCCGGCCTGCATTTTCTCAATCAATTCCTGACGGTTATCGCTGATGGTGGCATCAATATAGGGCGAGCCGGTCATGGTATGGGTAAAGTCCAGTGCCTCTTTGCTTTGCTGTTCAAGCAAAATCCCCACCCGTAGCTTGCTGGAGTCGAGATTAATGCCGTAGCCGAAGATAAACAGCAGCAGTAACGGGATCACGACGGCAATCAGCCAGCTACTGGGATCGCGGACGATCTGGCGTGTTTCTTTCACGCACAACGCCCGTACGCGCCGCCAGGAGAGAGAGTGGCTACTCATGCGTATGCTCCTTATCCCAGTCATTGATAAGCGTAATAAACGCCTGCTCCATCGTCGGGTCCGGCGTGTCGCTATCGGCTGCTTGTGCTTTCAGGTCATCAGGCGTGCCGCTGGCAATCAGCTTGCCGCGATACACCAGCCCGATACGGTCACAGTATTCCGCCTCGTCCATAAAGTGGGTGGTGACCATCACCGTCACGCCTTTCTCCACCATGCTGTTGATATGCAGCCAGAACTCCCGACGGGTGAGGGGATCGACCCCGGAAGTGGGTTCATCAAGGAACAGGATATCGGGTTCATGCATCAGCGAGCAGGCCAGTGCCAGGCGCTGCTTAAAGCCCAGCGGCAGTTCGTCGGTGGCGTGAGACGCGATGCTTTTCAGGCCGAATGCCTCGCTCATACGATCGATTTTATCTTTCTGCGCCCGACCGCGCAGACCGTAGACGCCGGAGAAAAAGCGCAGGTTCTGCTCAACCGTCAGGTTGCCGTACAGGGAGAATTTTTGCGCCATATAACCCAGATGCTGGCGCGCTTTGCCGGAGCTGACCTTCAGATCCATGTCCAGCACCAGCGCTTTGCCGGAGGTGGGGACCAGCAGGCCGCACATCATTTTAAAGGTGGTGGATTTACCGGCACCGTTTGGCCCAAGCAGGCCAAAAATCTCACCACGTTGTACTGCAAAATCCACATGATCGGTGGCCGCAAAATCACCAAATTTCTTGGTCAGTGCTTTAGCTTCGATCACCGTTTCACCTGGCGTTCCTTCAACCGTATGCAGGATCGCGCCCAGCGGTGATTCCGACGTACCGGCACCACCCAGTAAATCAATGAAGGCATCCTCGAAGCGGGGAGCCGTTTCGCTGATGTTAATCTCCGGCATCCCGTCTGCCTGACGAATATCGTCTGCAGTGGCTGCTTTTTTCAGGATCAAACGTACCGATTTCCCCTGAATCATCCCGTCGCTGACCTGCGGTAGTTTTAATGCCCGCTGCAGCAACCGACGGTTATTTTCTTGCTGACTGCTCATGAGGAAACTGCGGCCCGCCATGGTTTGCGTCAGTCGCGTCGGTTCGCCCTGATACAACAGTTCGCCTTCGTTCATCAACAGCACATCGCGGCACTGCTCTGCCTCATCCAGATACGAGGTACTCCAGAGGATCAACATGCCATCCCCCGCCAGTTCGTGCACCATTTGCCACAGTTCACGACGGGAGATGGGGTCGACGCCGACCCCTGGCTCATCAAGCAACAGTACTTTGGGCTCGCCGACCAGCGTACAGGCCAGCCCCAGCTTCTGTTTCATCCCACCGGAAAGTTTGCCCGCCAGACGCCCGGTAAATGGCCCCAGTGAGGTAAATTCCAGCAGGCGGGCAAAGGTTTTTTCCCGCACTTCGCCGGTGACACTGCGTAAATCGGCATAGAGATTGAGGTTCTCCATGACGGTTAAATCTTCATACAGGCCGAATTTCTGCGGCATATAGCCCAGTACCGCATGCAGCGCACTGTCGTTGACTATCGGGTCAAAGCCAATCACCGTCGCACTGCCATCGTCCGGTTTCAACAGACCTGCCAGCATCCGCATTAGCGTGGTTTTCCCCGCGCCGTCAGGACCTACCAGACCGGTGACGTAGCCTGCATGAATGGTGCAGTCAAGTGGGGCGACTGCCGGTTTTTCCATCCCGGCAAAGCGTTTCGTCAGACCATTCAGCGTAATGACGGCGTCATTCATGCCGTGCCTCGGTACCGAATTTTACCGTCACCGGCATTCCCTGGCGTAGCGCATCGTCTGCGTCGGTCACGACAATACGCAGACGGTAAACCAGGTCAGTACGCAGGTCCGGGGTTTCCACCGTTTTCGGAGTAAATTCTGCAGTAGGTGACACGAAGCCAATTTTACCGTGATACGGCTTGTCCGGCCGACCGTCGGTGTAGAGCAAAATTTCACGTCCCGGCTGCGCCTGGCTCAGATTACGTTCGTCAACATAGGCGCGGACCCATACCGGACGGGTGAGCGACAGCGTCAGTACCGTACCGCCTGCGCTTAGCATACTGCCGGGTTCGACCGCACGGGTAAGCAGCGTACCGTCAGACGGTGAGGTCAGCGTGGTGTCATGCAAATTTAGCTCAGCCTGTGCCAGCTCAGCCTGAGCCTGTTCGAGCGTGGCTTTTGCCTGCGCAATATCCTGCGGACGGTTACCGCTGCGATATTGCGTGAGTTTATCTTGCGCGGATTTTAACGATGCCAGCGCCTGGTCACGTGATGAACGGGCATTTTCCAGATCGTTGGCGGAGATAGTGCGACTTTTCCACAATCCTACCTGTCGATTATAAAAATTCTGCGCGTAATCGTAAGCCGCCTGGGCCTGTTTTACCGCCGCGGCAGTTTGTGCGATTTCTTCTTCCCGATAACCTGCCAGCATTAGATCATACTGCGCCTGGGCGGCGGCAACATTGGCTTTCGCCTGCATTAGCGCGTTCTCATACGGGGCGTGATCCAGTTCGCCCAGTACCTGACCTGCAGTAATGGCATCGCCTTCGTCAACGGCCAGCGAGGCCAGTCGGCCACCGACACGAAAACTCAGGTTGACGCTACGGATGTCGACGTTGCCGTACAGCGTCAGGCCGTTATCTTGCCGACTTTGATACCACCACGTTCCACCAGCAATCACGGCAACGAGGGCCGCGATAACCAGCCCAAGAACGACAGGTTTTTTCATGACTCCAGACTCCTTTGCGTTAAACCTTGCAGAATAAGATCGATATGACAGGTGACCGTTTGGTAAATCAGCGCGGTTTTATCCTCATCAAATTGTGACCAGCCCGTACGTAACAGGATCGTTTCTTTACCCAGGCGAAAGGCCAGCACCTCGCCAAGTATGGCGTGGGTGTGCAGGATCATTTGGGTATCATGGGCATCGCAGCCAGTATAGGCAGCGATCAGACGTGTCAGGTGGGTATGCAGTGGATTGATAACCTGGTCATGCACCAGCTGATACGCGGCGGTAGGGGAAAGCTGCTCGCGTGAAATAAACTTGCTCAGGTTAACCGTGTCGTCCTGGGTTAACAGCATGATCATATTTTTGCAGGCCCGCAGGATAAGTTCGCGCATCGCGGCCCGGTCTGGCTTTGGCTGAGCAAACAGTCGCTCTGCTTCCTCCGCGTGAGGGCGAAACTGCGAGCCGATAAAATCAGCAATCCACTGGGCACAGGCGAGATATAAATCCTCTTTTGAGCCAAAATAGTAGGTGATGGCCGCAATGTTTTGTCCGGCTTGAGCCGCAATATCACGCGTAGTGGCGTGCAGGCCGTACTCGCCAAATTGCGCCAGTGCGGCGGCAATGAGCTGATTTTTCGCCTGTTCACCTTTGGTTGTCATGGTGGGTGCATTCATTGCGCGACTCTGAAATTAATCAATCGATTGATTAAGATTATGACTCAAATGTCCCCTTGTCCAGTCTGTCGACGTATTTTCCGTGGGCGGGAAATTTATGCGGCATATCACAAAAACTGCTACACTCCGCCCCTTCATGACATTGTGGTTTTTGTCATCTCTATTGTGTGTATCTCCCTGAAAACGACACCGGTAACGGTCGGGGCGGTTCGGAGTAGTTATGTCTTTTGATTCCCTTGGTTTAAATCCTGATATTTTGCGTGCCGTTGCCGAGCAGGGTTACCGTGAACCTACCCCTATTCAGCAGCAGGCGATCCCTGCTGTGCTGGAAGGCCGCGATCTGATGGCAAGTGCCCAGACCGGTACGGGTAAAACGGCAGGTTTTACCTTGCCGCTGTTACAACATCTCATTACCCACCAGCCGCATGGCAAAAGCCGTCGTCCGGTACGTGCGCTGATCCTCACGCCAACCCGCGAACTGGCGGCTCAGATTGGCGAAAACGTGCGTGATTACAGTAAGTATCTGAATATTCGCTCGCTGGTCGTTTTTGGCGGCGTGAGCATTAACCCGCAGATGATGAAACTGCGCGGTGGTGTGGATGTACTGATTGCAACGCCGGGGCGTTTGCTCGATCTGGAACACCAAAATGCGGTGAAGCTGGATCAGGTTGAGATCCTGGTGCTGGATGAAGCCGACCGAATGCTGGATATGGGTTTTATCCATGATATTCGTCGCGTACTGGCTAAACTGCCGGCAAAACGTCAGAACCTGCTGTTCTCGGCCACGTTCTCTGACGACATTAAGCAGCTTGCCGAAAAGCTGCTGCACAATCCGCTGGAAATTGAAGTAGCGCGTCGTAATACCGCGTCAGAGCAGGTGACTCAGCATGTGCATTTCGTTGATAAAAAACGTAAACGTGAACTGCTGTCGCAGATGATTGGTCAGGGTAACTGGCAGCAGGTGCTGGTCTTTACCCGTACTAAACACGGCGCGAACCATCTGGCAGAACAGTTGAACAAAGACGGTATTCGCAGTGCGGCGATCCACGGCAATAAATCTCAGGGTGCGCGTACACGTGCGCTGGCTGATTTTAAATCTGGCGATATTCGCGTGCTGGTGGCGACCGACATCGCCGCGCGTGGGCTGGATATCGAAGAGTTGCCGCATGTTGTGAACTACGAGTTGCCAAACGTACCGGAAGATTACGTGCACCGTATTGGCCGTACCGGCCGTGCGGCGGCAACCGGTGAAGCGTTGTCGCTGGTGTGCGTTGATGAACACAAGTTGCTGCGTGATATCGAGAAGCTGCTGAAAAAAGAGATCCCGCGTATTGCGATCCCAGGCTATGAGCCAGACCCGTCAATCAAAGCTGAGCCAATCCAGAACGGACGTCAGCAGCGTGGTGGCGGTGGTCGTGGTCAGGGTGGTGCTGGTCGTGGGCAGCAGCCGCGTCGTCAGGATGGCGGTGCGCCAAAAGCGAAACCGCGTAGCAGCGAAGGCAAACCGGCGGGCGATAAGCCTCGTCCGCCGCGTCGTCCGCGCAAACCCTCGTCTGCGCAGTAAGTTACGTTACCGGATGGCAGCGTAAACGTGTTATCCGGCCTGCCTGTCGCGTAGGTCGGATACGCAATGCATCATTCCCCAGAACTTTGCGATTTCAGTACGATTGAGCAGGTATAGCGTCCTGCCGGATGAATAGAAATCGTCGTTTCAAATACCTTTCCTTCCCTGTCCAGATAGCGACGCACAATTCTCATCGCCGGAGAATCAGGTGCTACGTTAAGGATTTTTGCCATCTTCCTGGGCACGCCGACGGCCGTAATCGTCTGATGAACTTCATGGCTCTTAATGCCGTAATGCGTTTCGATCAGATCGCTAATTAACGAGTGCGGATCGTCGCGGATGTACGTGCGCAGCTTGGCGTAATCCGTACTGGCGTAACTGTCGGTCCAGCAGATTGGTGCATCCGGGTTCTGCGCATCTTCACGAGTACTGGCAATGTGCAGCCAGCGGGAGCCTGGCGGGCAACCAATCATCTGGGAAAGTTCAATATCCGCCACAATCTCGTCGATTCTCTTAATCACGCGCAGGTTATTTTTTGCCAGCAGTAAGAGATCTTCCAGATGCGATAGCGGGTGATTAACACCGTTTGCCTGTGGTTCGCAAACGCGTGTTCCTGCACCTTTACGCCGTGAAATCAGCCCCTGTTCTGTTAATTCTCTCAACGCCTCTCTTATGGTGTGGCGGCTGACCTGCCACGTTTCACACAGCTCCATTTCTGTGGGAAACAGCGAGCCGGGAGCAAAGGTACCCACCGAAATTTGCTGTGCCAGTTCACGTGCTATTCGCTTGTACAGAGATTCTTTCATCGCGGTTTCATCAAAAAATTAATGATCTTCATCACAAAAATATGTACGGACTATTCCATACATTTCTCATGAATACTATAAATGTCCGTACATTTAAATGTACGGACATTTGGTTATGTCTGGACATTGAAGCGGTCTTTGTTTATCCAACAAATGATCCGAAACACGCATCTTATCATTATCAGATTTTCCAGGGGGATTTATGGCTTCGAATGTACTTGATTCTGTTCTGTTCAGGGATTCTTTCGGCACACCGGCGATGCGCGCGGTGTTTGACGATCGCGAGCTGGTACGCAAATACGTGGAAGTGGAGGTGGCCTTAGCCAAAGCCCAGGCACGCTGCGGTGTGATACCCGAGGCTGCGGCACAGGAAATTGCCGAGAAATGTAATGCCGATACGCTTGATTTCGATGTGCTGCGCCATGAAACCGAGATTGTGGGTTATCCAATCCTGCCGCTGGTACACCAGATTTCGAAACAAGCTGGGGAATCTGGTGGCTATGTGCACTGGGGCGCAACCACGCAGGACATCATGGACACCGCGGTAGTTCTGCAAATTCGTGATGCGTTTGCGTTAATTGAAACCGATATGGACAAACTTCGTGCGACGCTCGCTGACCTCGCGCGCCGTTACCGCGATACGCCAATGGCGGGCAGAACCCATTTGCAGCAAGCGTTGCCAGTAACCTTTGGTTATAAAGCCGCTATTTGGCTGGATATGTTCGAACGCCACGCTGAACGTCTTGCCCAGGCGCGTCCACGTGTACTGGTTGGCGAATTTGCTGGTGCAGCCGGTACGCTGGCATCGCTGGGGGATAAGGGTCTGGCGGTACAAAAAGCCATGATGGAAGAGTTAGGGCTCAATGTACCGACCTCCACCTGGCACGTTGCACGTGATGGTTTTGCAGAAGCCGTAAACCTGCTGGCGGTGATGACCGGTTCGCTGGGCAAAATTGCTTATGACGTGATGCTGATGGCATCAAATGAGTTTGGTGAGCTGTATGAACCGTTTGTTAAAGGACGCGGCGCCAGCAGTACTATGCCACAGAAACGTAACCCTATTTCCAGCGAGTTGATGCTGGCCTGTGCGAAAGGCGTACGTCAGCAAGCAGGGCTCATGCTGGATGCGATGGTGCAGGATCTGGAGCGGGCGACCGGACCGTGGCATGCAGAATGGATTGCTATCCCGGAAAGTTTCGTCCTCAGCGCCGGGGCATTGCATCAGGCCAACTTTATGTTAGCGGGGCTGGTGGTTGATGAAGCTGCGATGAAACGTAACCTCGGCATGACTAACGGACTGATTGTGGCTGAAGCGGTCATGATGGGACTGGCACCGTATATTGGTCGTCAGGATGCGCATGATGTCGTGTATGACGCCTGCCGTATCGTCAATGAACAAGGGGGACGACTGGCGGATGTACTGAATGCGATGCCGTCAGTTTCAGAACGTCTGGATCCGCAGTTGATTGAAGAGTTGACCGACCCGGCAAATTACCTGGGAATGGCGCCTGCGATGGTCGATCAGGTGCTGGCCAAATATCTGTCGCAGAAATGACGGTTCTCGGGTTAACGGAATAAGGATATTTTTATGTCAACGAATTCTGTCACGGGAAAATCCATTCTGTCGTTCCTGATTCCGCTGGTGATTGGGGGGATCATTTGGTTTTATCCCGTACCTGATGGTCTGACGCCTCAGGCCTGGCATATGTTTGCTATTTTTGCCGCCACTATTGCCGCCATTTTGACCCAACCGCTCCCTTCGGGGGCGGTCATGTTGATTGCGCTTTGCGTGGTGATTTTTACCAAAACGTTGCCAGAGGCGAAAGCGCTTTCCGGGTTCGCTTCCGGCACGGTATGGCTTATCTTCTGCGCCTATATCCTTTCTCTGGGGTTTGTTACCTCAGGGCTTGGGAAACGTATTGCGTACAAAATGCTGTCGCTTTTTGGCGGCAGCAGCCTGGGTATCGCCTACTCGCTGGGGGTGTCCGATCTGATTATGGCCCCGGCAATGCCGTCGGTTACTGCCCGCTCCGGGGGGATTATTTTCCCCATCACCCGCTCAATCAATGACGTGCTGGGCTCGGCTCCTGGGGTAACCGGCAAGCGTATCGGTGATTTCTTAACCATGGTGTGCTTTCAGTTTACGCCAATTACCGGGGCGATATTCCTCACCGGGATGGCGGCGAATCCGCTGGTGGCCAGTCTGGCAAAATCCTCGTTAGGCGTTGAGATAACCTGGGGCGGATGGTTTGTTTCCGCAGTGGTTCCGGCGATGGTCTGTTTCTGTCTGATGCCGCTTCTGGTCTATAAATTGCTGGACCCTGAGCTTAAGCGTACGCCAGAAGCAAAAGCGATGGGCAAGCAGGCGCTGGGTGAACTCGGTGCGATGAGCAGTAACGAGAAAAAGGTCGCATTTGGCTTTGTGCTGGCGTTGGTTGGCTGGGGCACCAGCTTGATCACGGGATTATCGGCGACCTCTGTCGGGCTGGGGCTGGCTGCGTATCTGTTTGCCTCTGGCGCGGTCAGTTGGAAGAGCCTGCTCAATGACCACGCGGCCTGGGATACGGTGATTTGGTTTAGCGTCATTATTAGCCTCGCGACCGGACTTGCCGATCTGGGCTTTATTAAATGGATGACGATAAAACTGGGCAGCGGTATTCAGGGATTTGGCGCGATAGAATCCTTTATTATGCTGGGGATTCTTTATATTTACGTTCATTATCTCTTCGCCACGGCGACCGGGCATGTTGCTGCACTGTATGCCCCTTTTGCGGCAACGGCGATCGCAGCAGGCGCGCCACCGATGATGGTCGCTATCTGTTTTGGTATCTTCAGTAACCTGATGTGGGGCAATACCGAGTACGGTGGTGGGCCAGGTCCTATCTATTTTGCCCAAGGGTATTTTGAACGTCCGCGCTTTTACAAAATCAACCTCTGCGTGGTGACGGCGAATGTGATTATCATTTTTGCCGTGGGCATGCTGTGGTGGAAGTTGTTGGGATACTATTAACCAACCCCCTTATTCGGCCTGCAATGTTCCTCACCGTAGGCTGAATAAGGTGCGAACCCGGATTGTCGGCCGGATAAGGCGTGTAAGCCGCTATCCGGCAATTTAAGCCAGTGCTGCGAGCCGCTTTCCAGAATGGGGGAAAAAGGTACATTGAGCGTCTGAAATGTGCCACAATAGTGGCTGTTTATACAGTATTTCAGGTTTTCTCATGGCATTAACCGCGGCGCTAAAAGCGCAAATAGCCGCCTGGTACAAGGCGCTTCAGGAACAGATCCCCGACTTTATTCCCCGTGCACCGCAGCGACAGATGATTGCCGATGTCGCGAAAACGCTGGCAGGGGAAGAGGGACGGCATCTGGCGATTGAAGCACCGACCGGTGTAGGGAAAACGTTATCTTACCTGATCCCCGGTATCGCCATTGCGCGTGAAGAACAGAAAACGTTGGTGGTCAGTACCGCTAACGTCGCGTTGCAGGATCAGATCTACAGCAAAGACCTGCCGTTGCTGCGTAAAATCATCCCCGATCTGCGTTTTACCGCTGCTTTTGGTCGTGGGCGTTATGTCTGCCCGCGCAATTTAGCCGCGCTGGCGAGTACCGAACCCAATCAACAGGATCTGTTGGCCTTTCTAGACGATGACCTGACGCCAAATAATCAGGAAGAACAAAAGCGCTGCGCCAGGCTGAAAGGCGATCTCGACAGCTATAAATGGGACGGGTTGCGCGATCACACTGATATCGCCATTGATGACGGACTCTGGCAGCGTCTGAGTACCGATAAAGCGAGCTGTCTGAACCGCAACTGCCACTACTACCGTGAATGTCCTTTCTTTGTCGCCCGCCGCGAGATTCAGGAAGCCGAAGTGGTGGTGGCGAACCACGCGTTGGTGATGGCGGCAATGGAAAGCGAAGCCGTTCTGCCAGAGCCGAAAAACCTGTTGTTAGTCCTTGATGAAGGCCATCATTTGCCGGATGTCGCCCGCGATGCGCTGGAGATGAGTGCAGAAATCAGCGCCCCCTGGTATCGACTTCAGCTGGATCTGTTCTGCAAATTAGTGGCGACCTGCATGGAGCAGTTCCGCCCGAAAACCACGCCGCCGCTGGCGAACGCCGAGCGGTTGAATGGTCACTGTGAAGAGCTGTATGAACTGATTGCCTCACTTAATAACATCCTCAATCTCTATATGCCCGCAACGCAGGAGGCGGAACACCGCTTTGCAATGGGAGAACTGCCTGGTGAAGTGATGGAGATCTGCCAGCGACTGGCGAAACTGACGGAAATGCTGCGCGGCCTGGCAGAACTGTTCCTGAACGATCTCAGTGAAAAAACCGGTACCCACGATATTGTGCGGCTGCATCGGGTTATTTTGCAAATGAACCGGGCATTGGGCATGTTCGAGGCGCAAAGCAAATTGTGGCGTCTGGCGTCGCTGGCGCAGTCATCAGGCGCGCCAGTGAGTAAATGGGCGACGCGCGAGGTGCGCGATGGGCAGCTCCATGTCTGGTTCCATTGTGTTGGGATCCGTGTGAGCGATCAGCTCGAAAGACTGCTGTGGCGCAGCGTACCGCATATTATTGTGACCTCTGCCACGCTCCGTTCACTTAACAGTTTCTCGCGCCTGCAGGAGATGAGCGGTCTGAAAGAAAAAGCCGGAGACCGCTTTGTTGCACTGGATTCACCGTTTAACCATGTAGAGCAAGGCAAAATCGTGATTCCGCAGATGCGCTACGAACCGTTGATAGATAACGAAGAGCAGCATATAGCCGAAATGGCGGCCTATTTCCGCGAGCAACTGGAAAGTAAAAAACATCAGGGCATGTTGGTGCTTTTTGCCAGCGGGCGGGCGATGCAGCGTTTTCTTGAGCACGTTACCGATCTGCGCTTGCTGCTGCTGGTACAGGGTGACCAGCCGCGCTATCGTCTGGTGGAGTTACACCGAAAGCGGGTGGAAAACGGCGAACGCAGTGTACTGGTCGGACTGCAATCTTTTGCCGAAGGTCTGGATTTGAAAGGCGAATTGCTGACTCAGGTACATATTCACAAAATCGCGTTTCCGCCCATCGACAGTCCGGTCGTGGTCACTGAGGGCGAGTGGCTGAAAAGCCTGAACCGCTACCCTTTTGAGGTGCAAAGCTTACCGGCAGCGTCGTTCAATTTGATCCAGCAAGTTGGGCGACTCATTCGTAGCCATGGCTGCTGGGGTGAAGTCGTGATCTACGATAAGCGGTTGTTGACCAAAAACTATGGCAAGCGTTTACTGAATGCGTTACCCATTTTTCCGATAGAGCAACCTGCTGTGCCAGACGTTATAGTAAAACCAAAAGAAAAAGCGAAACCCACGCGCCGCCGTAGGCGTTAACGATGCGAGCAACAGGAAAGGAGTTATCGATGGATTACCGCAAAATCATCAAAGAGATTGGGCGAGGTAAAAATCACGCGCGTGACCTGGACCAGGATACTGCTCGCGGACTGTATACCCATATGCTGAATGGCGACGTCCCCGACCTTGAGATGGGCGGCGTGCTGATTGCGCTGCGCATTAAAGGCGAGGGAGAAGCGGAGATGCTGGGCTTTTATGAGGCGATGCAAAACCATACCATTCGCCTGACGCCGCCTGTGGCCAAACCCATGCCCATTGTTATCCCCAGTTACAATGGCGCGCGAAAGCAGGCCAATCTGACACCGCTGCTGGCTATCTTATTGCATAAACTGGGATTTCCGGTGGTGGTGCACGGGGTGAGTGAAGATCCGACCCGCGTGCTGACGGAAACTATTTTTGACCTGATGGGTATTGTGCCAACCCTGCATGCGGGGCAGGCGCAGGCAAAACTGGATGGTCATGAACCGGTGTTTATCCCGGTGCGCGCGCTGTGTCCTCCGCTGGAGAAACAACTGGCGATGCGCTGGCGGATGGGTGTGCGTAACAGTGCGCATACGCTGGCGAAATTAGCCACGCCGTTTGCCGAAGATGCCGCGTTGCGTCTTGCCAGCGTTTCGCATCCTGAATATGTCTCGCGAGTGGCGAAATTCTTTGGCGATATCGGTGGACGCGGTCTGCTGATGCACGGTACGGAAGGGGAAGTGTACGCCAATCCTCAACGTTGCCCGCAGATAAGCCTGATAGACACGACGGGGGTGCGTGTGCTACAGGATCGCCAGAGTGAGATGCCTGACGAGCCAGTTCCACTGCCGGTAGCAAAAGATCCGGAGACGACAGCCCGCTGGATAGAACGCTGTCTGGCCGGAAGCGAGCCGATACCGGCCTCATTAAAAATTCAGATGGCTTGCTGTCTGGTGGCCACCGGGGAATCCGCCACGCTGGCAGAAGGGCTTGCTCGCGTCGAGCAAAGCTTCTGACCCTCTCTTCATCCCGACGGGCCTGTCATCTGGCCCGTCAGTCATTCCTGTCCTGCCCCCCTGCAACGTGAAATTTCTGCACGTTTATTGACCTCCTGGCTACCGTGGCGCAGCATAGTTTGTTGAAAAATAAGAAACACAACAAACACGCAACACAACAGGAGAATACAATGAACAGTGGACATCGCTTTCACGCGCCAACGCTGCATGCGTTTATTCAGGCCGTTTTCCGCCATATGGGAAGTGACGAGCAGGAAGCGCAGTTGGTGGCCGATCATCTGATTGCCTCAAACCTCGCCGGCCATGATTCACACGGTATCGGGATGATCCCAAGCTATATTCGCTCATTCACGCAGGGGCATTTGCAGATCAATCGTCATGCGAAAGTGGTGAAAGAGGCAGGTGCAGTGGTTACGCTGGATGGGGATTGCGCATTTGGTCAGGTAGCCGCGCATGAAGCTATCGCGCTGGGGATTGAGAAAGCGCAGCAGTACGGAATTGCTGCGGTAGCCCTGCATAATTCTCACCACATTGGGCGCATTGGCTACTGGGCGGAGCAGTGTGCGGCGGCGGGTTTTGTCTCTATACACTTTGTGAATGTGGTGGGGATTCCGATGGTTGCCCCCTTCCATGGTCGTGATAGCCGTTTTGGCACCAACCCTTTCTGCGTTGTGTTTCCACGTAAAAATGATTTCCCGTTGCTATTGGACTACGCGACCAGCGCTATTGCTTTCGGTAAAACGCGCGTGGCGTGGCACAAAGGTGAGCCGGTTGCGCCGGGCTGTCTGATTGATGCTCAGGGGGCTCCTACCACCGACCCTGCTGTTATGCAGGAATCACCATTGGGTTCACTGCTCACCTTCGCTCAGCATAAAGGCTACGCGCTGGCGGCAATGTGTGAAATCATGGGCGGTGCGCTCTCTGGCGGTAAAACTACCCACGAAGCCAGTTTGCAGAACAGCGCGGACGCCATTATTAACTGCATGACCACGATCATCATTAACCCAACACTCTTCGGTGCCCCGGACTGTGACAATCAGGTTTCGGCATTTGCTGAATGGGTCAAAGCGTCGCCGCATGCTGAGGATGCGCCCATCCTGTTACCGGGTGAGTGGGAAGTGAATACCCGTGAAGAACGGCTGGCGCAGGGGATCCCGCTTGATGCCGGAAGCTGGCAAGCGATATGTGAGGCGGCACGGCAAATCGGTATGCCGGATGCGGTATTGCAGGCGTTTCGCCAACGGCTTGAACGTTAGATAAAAAAAGCCCGTCCAGTGGCGGACGGGCAAACAAAGGGTAACAAACAGGGTCAATGAGGGTTGGAGCATTGGGTCGTACAGGAATTCTGTTGGTTATTTGTAGATAACCGCGGTACCGCTCATTTTGTCGTTGCCGACAGCGGAGGTGATGCTGTAACCACTTGCACCAGCAGCAGCCGCTTTTTCAGCCAGTTTTGCTTCCAGGCCGTCCAGCGTGGTGGCGCCATCAGCAGATACCACACCCATTTTATTCATGCTTTGTGCCTGAGTGGAGGTGACCGGTTCAGCAGCGAAAACACCAAATGACAGGGTAGACAGGGCGATAGCAGCAACAGCAAATTTAATGTTTTTCATGATTTTTCTCTCGCAGGTTTATTCGGTTAGTCGATGTTCTGTTCAGCAGACGTTGTTCCGTCGATGTGAGAAGTATCACGTTTTTTTCGGTGAGAGAAAATCGAATAGAATTGACGACATCAATCAAAAATATTGAATGACAAATAACTTATTGAATATTAATAAATTCAGAAGATGGATTTACAGTTCTTGTCATTGCGCTTTACAGAGAATGTGACAACGGCACATTTTGCTACACCGCGAGTGAAAAAGCGTGCTCGTAAAGGAAATCGTATGCGCTGAAACTTTTGGTAAAGATGAGTCAACGTAGCTGGCTGTCTTTCGAACCTCTGCGATTATATCCTGAAAATGCAGCGTTATGTGAATCTTTATCCTGCTGACAGGCGATGCACAAACGCACGCCAGGTACTGCCTCACGTCGTGCCTGTGGGATAGGATTGCCGCATTCTTCACATTCATGCAGACTTTCTCCCGTGGGTAACTCGCCACGGGCACGGGCAACAGCATCTTCAATTGTATTGTTGATCTGTTCGTTCACGGCGTCGTCATTTGCCCAGCCGGATGCCATGTGTGCCTCCTGTCATTCGTTTTTTAAAATTCGTTTATAGAATAATTATAGCGAATGAGATGGGGGAAAAACGAGCGCCTACAGGCGTATCAGATTTCGGACCACTCGCGCAGCAGGTTATGGTAAAGATTAAGCAACGACAGGATCTCTGCACTTTCTCCGTGGCGCGCTTTCAGTGATTGAATGTTCTTATCCAGTTCAAACAGCATGGCGCGTTTTTTGTCATCACGGATCATCGACTGGACCCACATAAACGATGCCACACGGGTTCCACGGGTAACTGGCGTGACGCAATGCAGGCTGCTGGAGGGGTAAAGTACCAGATCGCCAGCCGGGAGCTTGACCGCATGCTGGCCGTAGGTGTCATTGACCAGCAGTTCCCCGCCCTCATAGCTGTCGGGATCGCTTAAGAATAACGTGGCGGAAAGGTCGGTACGCATCCAGCCACTTTCCGGATGGCTACGCACCGCGCCATCAACGTGAAAGCCATAGGTCTCAGCATTCTGATAACGATTGAACAATGGCGTGGAAAGCGTTTTGGGTAACGCAGCGGCAAAGAACAACGCATTGTTGTTCACGGCGGCCAGCACCTCTTTCTGTAACATGTCATAGCGCTCGCTACGGGTATCAACCTGCTGGTTATTTTTAACCTGTGCACCCTGAGCGCCGGTGGTGGCGCGGCCATCTACCCATTCTGCTGTGTCCAGTTGTTCACGAAACCAGGCAACGTCCTGCGGCGATAAGACGCCAGGAATGTGGTACATCATCAGTGTTTCTCCTGCAAGTGGGGCTTACGCCCCACGCGATAAATCAGAAATGCATATTGGCGGTGAGCAGGAAGGTTCTTGGCTCACCCGGATGATAACGGTATCCGCTCTTGTTGATCGAGGAGACATAATCGGTGTCGAACAGGTTGTAGACGTTGAGCTGGAAATCAAGATTACGGTTCACGCGATATCCCAGTTTGGCATCAGCGACCCAGTAGCTTTCGGTAAAGGATGGTGTACCCACTGCGCCGTCAGCGCCGCGATGCATGCTGCCCACGTAGCGTGCGCCTGCGCCAACGGAGATATCATCAGTGGCCTGATACTGACTCCACAGGGTGAATGCATGTTCCGGTGTATACGGCAGGGAGGATGAACCATCCTGAGCGACGTCTTTGCCACTATGTACCGTGGCGCGCTGCTGGGTATACCCGCCAATCACCTGCCAGGCCGGGGTAATATTTCCTGCCACGGAGAGTTCGTAGCCTTCAACACGTTTTTCGCCATACTGGGAGTAGGTCCCGTCATCGTTCTGTTCAACTTCGTTCTCGATATCCGTGCGGAAAACGGCGGCGGTCAGCAGCAGGCGTTTATCCAGCACTTCCCATTTGGTGCCAATTTCGCTGGTCTTCGCTTTTTGTGGTTTAAAATCGGTACGGTTGGCGCTGTTACCGGTCCCACTTTGAGCAAGGGCAAAATTACTGCCGCCCGGCGGTTGCTGGGAAACCGCGTAGTTGATGTAAACGTTGCCGTTCTCTGTTAAATGGTATAACGCACCCGCTTTCCAGTTCACCAGATTACCGGATTTCGCGGTGTCGACGGTCGTGACCGGAGAACCTTTGGCAACGCCCGTTGGGCACGCAACGGCACCGCGACCAGAAGCGCCGCACGCGGTTGCACTGTCATACTCGGTACGGTAATTATCCAGACGAATACCACCGTTCAGTTCAATATCACGCGTAATTTGCAGAGTATCGAAGGCGTAAATACCGAAGGTATCGGTCTGGCCGTTGGCGTTGGCGCCATTACGGGATAATCCGCCAATGTTCACGTTGCTGTTTGGTGAGTAAATATTGACCGGTGGTGGTGTGAGTGGCGCCACGCCATAGTTGGTCTGTGTTTCACGCGTCAACTCCACGCCGGTACTGATGTCATGCCCGACAGTACCAGTATAAAATTTTGACGTCAGGTTGGTCTGGTTGGTGAGGATTTTGTTGCTGACATCTTTGGTATTCGCCACCCGTGACCAGCTCCAGGTATCGACGTTGCGGGTTGGCTGCGTGATGTTTGATGCGCCGCCCATTACCGCGGTCATCAGATAATCCTGTTTAATGCGCGACCAGCGCGTGGTGTTGCGAAGGGTCGTGCTGTCACTCAGGTCATGCTCGAAACGCATTGTTGCGGTATCGGTCGTTGAATCGTCGTAATCCGAATCGGTGCCATAGAAGTTGTTCGTATCGACTTTCCCGGAATGGTTCAGGGCCGACGTTCCCGCAGAAGGCGCAGAGTAACCCGGCAGGCCGATGGTAGGAATTCCTCCGTCCGGCGTGTTGTGCTGGGTGACGTGTAGATAGTTCAGATACAGTCGGTTTTCAGTGCCTAAACCAAAGGCAATAGAGGGGGCCACGCCGTAGCGTTCGTTTTTAATGTTATCGCGTCCGGCATCATGCGTTTTCTCACCCATCAGGTTTAAGCGTGCCGCGGTAGTGTCGCCAATAGCCTGATTGATGTCCAGCGTGCCGCGGCGGAACCAGGCGCTACCGACGCTGGCTGAAGCATCAATACCTGAATCGGTGCGCGGCTGCTTGCTGATCATATTGATGGAGCCTGTGGGGGCACTGCGACCATAGTCGGTGCCGGAAGGCCCTTTAATGACTTCAACCTGTTCAGTATTGAAGGTGTCACGCGTGACGCTACCAATATCACGAATACCGTCGATATAAATGCTGTTTGAGGTGTCAGCACCTCGCATATACACCGCATCGCCGGTGGTGGAGTTACCATTTTCACCCGCAAAAAATGCGCCAACACCCGGCACGTTTTTCAACGCATCAGTAAGATTGGTGGCCCCCTGATCCTTAATAACCTGCTCAGAAATTACCGTCATGGTGCGAGTGGTGTCAGCCACTGGACGAGAGAACTTCGGGTCGGCAGATTGCGTTGGGGCATACAACGAGGGTTTAGCTGCTTCAACGACCAGCGTATCTTCCTGCTTTGTCTCTTGCGAGCCTGCGGCGACGGCCTGGGCTACAGGAGACAGGCCAATACACAGGCCGGCAAAGAAGGTGAGCGAATGAAAACTACAAGACGGCAGATTGCGATTTTTATCCATGTTAATGAATGACTTATTATTTTTGAGTAGAAGGTTTCATTCAAGCGAAGGGACATCTCTGTGGACGTTATACCCTGCAGGCCTCGCCTGAATGAAATGCGTAATTGATAATAATTTTGATAAGCATTATCAATAAGTGCGTTGTTTTAGCATTCATTACTTCAAAAATAAATACATTTATTTACATTGAATTCAAATTTCCAACATGGCGGTTACAGTTCATGCGGGGGATTTCAGCAAGAAAGGACAGCAAACTGCATTCAGGGCGAATGCAGTTGAGCTGAGGGAGAGTGACTTTTAGAGAGTTACTTATAGATAGTTGCAGTACCGTACATCTGATTTTTACCGCCAGCGGAATTAACCACAAAACCTTTCGCGCCTTGCTCTTTTGCTTTTTCTGCCAGCTTACCTTCGAGGTCGTCCAGGCTTGATGCTCCGCTCACGGAAATCGTACCGGAGGCTTGTAGCGGACCGGTGGCTGGAGGGGTATTGGGCTGTGCAGCAAAAGTCGCAAATGTCATGCCGGTAAGTACGGTAGCGGCAAGGAATGTGAGGCATTTTTTCATGATGATATCCTCTGAGAAACAACAGTTCGTGCCTGATAAGTTTAGGTCGTCATTGCAGGGCATTTGCCGCAAAAAATCGACCAACAACAGGCTGTTTTTTGAACGATGCAATTCGCATAAAAAATGAAATTTCCCGGCTGTGTATGTTTACCCCGTGGCGTTATGCGGGTATCTTACGCCGCTGTTAAAAGGAGAATGCTATGCCCCCCCAGAAACCGGGATTACACCCACGCAATCGCCACAATGGCCGTTATGATCTTGCGACGTTATGCCAGGTTACCCCCGAACTGACGCAATTTCTCACCCTCACACCAGGCGGCGAGCAGAGTGTTGATTTCGCGAATCCGCAGGCAGTTAAGGCGCTCAATAAAGCACTGCTGGCGCATTATTATGCGGTGGCAAACTGGGATATCCCGGAAGGTTTCCTGTGCCCGCCGGTTCCGGGTCGTGCGGACTACATTCACCATCTGGCCGACCTGTTGGGTGAAACCACCGGAACCATCCCTGCAAATGCCAGCATGCTGGATGTTGGAGTAGGGGCGAACTGCATTTATCCACTGATCGGCGTGCATGAATACGGCTGGCGTTTTACCGGCAGTGAAACCAGTAGCGAAGCGTTTAGCAGCGCTCAGGCAATCATCAATGGCAACCCTGGCTTAACCCGGGCGATTCGTCTGCGTCGTCAGAAAGATGCTTCGGCTATCTTCAACGGCATTATTCACAAGAATGAGCAGTACGAAGCCACGTTGTGTAATCCGCCATTCCATGATTCTGCTGCCTCTGCCCGTGCCGGAAGCGAGCGCAAACGCCGCAACCTGGGGCAAGACAAAGATGATGCGCTGAACTTTGGTGGCCAGCAGCAGGAGCTGTGGTGCGAAGGGGGGGAAGTGGCGTTCATCAAGAAAATGATCGCAGAAAGCCAGGCCTTTGGTCGTCAGGTGATGTGGTTCACCACTCTGGTATCACGGGGCGAGAATCTGCCTCCGTTGTACCATGCGTTAACCGATGCCGGCGCGGTGAAAGTGGTTAAAAAAGAGATGGCCCAGGGGCAAAAGCAGAGTCGCTTTATTGCCTGGACCTTTATGGATAACGATCAGCGTCGTCGTTTTATGGCGCGTCAACGCTAAATCGTGGGCTCGCTTGGCGGCAGCGGTTCTGCTGCTGTTGATTGTGGGCCCGACACCGGTGCAGGCAGTACCTGATAGGTCTGTACCGGGGCGCGCACGTTGGCCAGATCGAAGTGTTTTTTCACCTGGCTGTCGAGCGCAAAACGTACCGTCCACTGCTTCAGCGGCAGGGTGGTAAACGAGACCCGCAAGGTGAATGCTGTATTGGTCAAACCCACAATCCCGGCGAATGACGGCTCGCCAATGATAAGCCCACGAATATCATCCTGTTCCATCACCGCAGCGACCGCATCCTTCAGCGCCTGATTGGCTTTATCCGCATCTTCATGGCGGTCGACGTCGTAATTTGCGACGACCGAGCCGATCCCACGCACGAAGTTGGCGAAGGTTGTTATCGAGGACCACGGGATGATGTGGTATGCCCCAGTGTCCTGGCGTACGCCAACAGAACGGATCGACATGCGTTCGACCGTGCCGGTTAACGGGCCGATAGTGACCAGATCGCCGGTATTCATGCCGTTTTCAAACTGGATAAATATCCCAGTAATAATATCCTTCACCAGTGTCTGTGATCCAAAAGAGATCGCCAGTCCCAGAGCTCCCGCCCCGGCCAGTAATGGGGCGATATTGACGCCAATCTCTGACAATACAATCATGATCGTGATGGTACTGATGATCACTGCCAGCGCGTTGCGAAATAACGTCAACAGCGTGCGAGTCCGCGCACTGGGCAGCGGACGACCGTGAATATCTGAAGCCAGGCGGTTTTCAATCAGGCTGGCAAGGATCGTCCAGCCGATAGCAGAGAAGAAGAGAATCAGTGCGATGCGGATCAGAATGTCGACCGTTTTTTCGCCAGCGCCGTAATGCAGCCAGTTCCAGAAGTCGAACAGCCCCCAGGCGTTGAGTAGCAACATAACGGCGACACACACTGTCAAGATCCGGGCCACGCTTAACGCCGTTGACAGCCATCCATTTAGCCGCTTTTGTAATTCCGGATAGCTGCGCTGCGTGTGCGGCGACAGGGTTATCGTTTTGGCAATCCAACGGGATAACATGCCGGATACAAAGGCGGCGATCCCGATGATCACCAGACTGCGTAACGTTGCGCCCATCATGAATTTCAGACTATTGCCCGGATCAAATAGTGAGAAGAAGAACAACACAATGAAATAGGCGCTGGCCAGCCAATACCAGACCAGCGCAAAAGCACGGATAAACAGGCTAAAGAAAGCTAAAGAGCGTTCGGCAAGGTTCTGTAAGTGCCGGGTAATCTCATTCTTGTTTCTGAAAATCAGGTACAGCGCCCACAGTGTGATGCACAGCATGATGATGACGTTAGCCATTGCGCCGACCTGTACGTTGACCTGATTCGAGATAATGGGGACCGCCACAATAAGCCCGTAACCAATCAGACTGCTTAATGAACTCAGACGCCGGTTCCAGTAGCGTGCGCCTGCATCCTGAATGTTAAAGGGTCGCAGTTCTGTCACCGCCGGGCAAAAAATCAGGCGTAAAATGGCCTTAAAGAATTCAATCAGTGCAAAGGCATTGAGAAACAAGCTTTGCTGGAATGCAATAGTTCGGCTGCCGGCATTCATTCGGTCGCTCAATATCTGCCCGACAAACAAGGTGAGCGCCAGCAGCAGTAAATCGATAATGAACGCGCCAATGATCATGGCGGGAAGCTGTACCCAATTACTGCGCTCGCGGTTTTTCCGTCGCGCCCATTGCCCCATTTTGCGATACAGCGGCAGTGCGCAAAGCCGAATCAACCAGTAAAAGCCAAAAACAGATGCCGCCAGCATAAGGAAATGGGTCAGGGCATTCGTGAATGTTTGCGGATTAAAGGTTTTATGGGGGGCGTCAGTGATGTTGCGATACAGCTGGGCAAAACGGCTTGAGAGAGCCTCACCATAATGACGGCTGACATCCGTGACATTCTCCAGCACCGTTTTTTCTTCCGTCAAGGTGGGGGGAACGATAGTCGGAACCGGGTCAGGCGGAGGCGTCGCCGCTACTTTTCGCAGTTGACCTATCAACTCCTGGCGTGAGGCGTCATTCTCCAGCACGTCTGCCAGCGCACCGTAGGCGGCTTTCTTTTGTTCAATATCAGGCTCTGCAACGGGTTCTGTTGGCGGGCTGGCGGATGCTGTGGTTGTTACACCGGGTATGGTGACCGCCTGAGCCGGGACGCTCAGCAGAAAAAAGCAGATGAACACGATCCACCGCATCACTCCTCCCATGAGAAAATAAATTCAAAAGGATAAGTATAGATGTCAGGGCGGGAGAGGATTGAAATGAGAGGATTCTGGTGAAAAACCTCCCTTCCGGCTGAAGGGAGGTATCAGGTATCAGGAAACGTGTTGCAAAAATTCCTGCAAACGCTGGCTGGGTGGATTGTCAATCAGGGCTTGCGGATTACCATCTTCGGCAATACGTCCTTTATCGATGAAAATCAGGCGTGAGGCCACTTTTTCGGCGAAGCCAATTTCGTGAGTCACAATCACCATGGTCATCCCTTCTTCCGCCAGATCCTGCATAACTTTCAGCACTTCGTGACGCAGTTCCGGGTCCAGTGCTGAGGTTGGCTCATCAAACAGCATCATTTTCGGCTTCACCGCCAGCGCACGGGCAATGGCAACACGCTGCTGCTGACCGCCGGAAAGCTCAGAAGGGTAGTGGTGGGCACGCTCGGCCAGACCGACTTTTGCCAGCAGCTCTTTGGCCAGCTTTTCCGCCTGTTCTTTATTCGCCCCACGTACGCGTAGCGGGCCAAACATGACGTTTTCCAGCGCAGTCAGATGGGGGAACAGATAGAACTGCTGAAACACCATCCCGGCTTCCTGGCGGATTAATCGTTCATCGACCTTGGGATCGTTGACTTTCAGACCGTCAACAATCAGATCACCGGAGGTAATTTCTTCCAGCTTGTTAATGCAGCGCAGCAGCGTGGATTTACCGGAGCCAGATGGCCCGATAATCACCACGACTTCACCTTGTTTAATATTCAGATCGATGTTGTGTAGCACCTGGGTTGGACCAAAGTGCTTAGAAACGTTTTTAAATTCAATCACAGGATTTTCATCCTTCTTTCCAGACGACGCAGAATGAAGCTCAGCACCAGCGTAATGATCAGATAGAACACCGCAACGGCGCTCCAGATTTCCAGGGCGCGGAAGTTACCCGCAATGATTTCCTGACCCTGACGAGTCAGTTCCGCGACGCCAATGACGATAAACAGCGAGGTATCTTTGATGCTGATGATCCACTGGTTGCCCAGCGGTGGCAGCATACGACGCAGCGCAAGAGGTAAAATAACGTGGCGGATGGTCTCCGTGCGTGAAAGCCCAAGCGCCAGGCCTGCCTCGCTGAACCCTTTGTGGATTGAGAGTACCGCACCACGCGTGATTTCCGCGATATAGGCACCGGAGTTAATCATGATGGTGACAACAGCGGCGCTGAAGGGGTCAATACGTAAATCGTTAAACGCCATTGGCAGGGCGAAGTAGATAAACATGACCTGTACAACGATTGGCGTACCGCGGATGACTTCGATAAAGACCAGCGCTACGTGGTTGGCTATCCAACCGCCGAAGGTACGCGCAAAACCTGCTGCGAGCCCGATAATCAGACCGCCAGCCAGACCGAGGATTGAAATCCACAGGGTCATTTTGGCGCCTTCTATCAAAAGCGGGATGGCGGGCCAGATGGCACTCCAGTCAAACTGCATATGTCGTTCCTGTTACCGTGGTGAAAATAGTCAAATGCCCGTTTTACCGGAGAGACTTATCCGGCCTACAGGTCTGTAAAATGCTGGCGTAGACCCGGTAAGCATCACGCTACCGGGGCTACGTTGTAGGTTATTATTTAGGTTCAGTACCGAACCATTTTTTGTAGATTTCGTTGTAAGTGCCGTTCTCTTTCAGCGTTTTCAGCGCGCCGTTCACTTTCTCACGCAGTGCATCGCTGCCTTTCGGGAAAGCGATACCGTATTGCTGGGCTTCCAGGGAATCACCTACAGCTTTGAACTGACCGTTGCCGGCAGTTTTGATGAAGTACAGAATGTTTGGTGTATCGTGCAGTACAGCGTCTGCGCGGTTGGTACCCAGTTCCATATACGCGTTATCAATGTTCGGGAACTGACGCAGGTCTTTGGTTTTGATGTTCGCTTTTGCGTAATCCACTGAGCCGGTACCGCTTTTCACTGCAACGACTTTACCGTCCAGATCTTTTACGCTTTTCACATCGTTATTGTTCGCTTTGACCATCACTAACAGGCCGCTTTTGTAGTAGCCGTCAGAGAAGTCGATGGCTTTTTTACGCTCTTCGGTAATGGTGATACCAGCCAGCGCCAAATCGACGTTTTTAGTTTGCAAAGCCGGGATGATGCCGCTGAAATCCATAGGTTTCAGTTCATAATCCAGCTTTAATTCTTTGGCGACGGCAGCCCACAGATCCACATCAAAACCAACGTATTTGTCGCCCTGTTTGAATTCAAATGGAACGAAGGCGGTGTCGGTTGCGACAACGAGTTTCTTATCTGCGGCATGGGAGGACACCGCAAAAGCCAGGGTAAGTGCAGCCAGTGAAACTTTTAATACAGACTTCATAGGATTTCCTTTTATATCCACGGGGCGATCCCCTGCGAGAACATATGGCTTAATGAAAAAATCGTGCCAATTTTGCAACTCATTGTTTTAAAAAGAGGGAGGCTCATTTTATTGCACAATAAGTAGGGCAAAGCGGGCGGCCTGCACCGTTTCAGGGCACTCATTTGGTGCATGACGGGCGCGGTGCAAACGGTATGACTATTTAGCGTAAAAATTGTTGATAAAACAATCTTTCGTTAACGATTGTGTGAGGTGATTATTACAAATAATTTACTTTGGAGTGACGAATGATCAATGTTATGCACCATAGAAGTGCAAAACCCCCGCAACTGCGAGGGCAATATAGGTATTTCTTATATGTCTGTTATTCGATGTTCGCTTCGATAAACCACAAGAATTTGTCGAGGTCGCGGGAAGCTGCAGTGAAGATATCTGCTGTATCCTCGTCTTTTGCTTCGCTTATCGCTTTACGTACGCTGTTAGCAACCACAGCATAACGTTCGGCCAGCTCTTTTAAGTGGTCCTGTACGTTATGGATATCCAGTGGGTAGCTTTTCAGTGGCGTTTTGCTGTTAATAACCTGCGTTGTCCCCAGTGCAACACCGCCTAACTGTACGGCACGCTCAGCCATGGTATCGAGGTGATCGGTCAGTGCAGTCCGGAAACCATCCAGCATTTCATGTACGGCAATAAAGTTTGCACCGCGCATATTCCAGTGTGCCTGCTTGGTGATCAGTGACAGGTCGATGAATTGGATCACCTGCTGATTCAGCAGTTCAACGGTCGCTTTTTTATCGCTGTCTGTTACATCGTTACGGGTATAAAGGAGGGCGGATGCTTTTGTTTTTACCAGTTTTGCGGTACTCATAATCTCATATCCTCTTGATGTTTATGTCCCAAATCTTCAACGAGAATAAGTATAGCGCTAATTTCAGTTTTCTTTTTCCGGTGTTACCTATCACTTTAATAGCGAGGTGAATGAAAATATAAAATACCAATATAAATCAATATGATATGTAATTTTAATGCGATGGTGTGTTATTATTGTGTTAATGCAGTACCTCAGCATAAATAGCGAGCTTCAACTGGGAGGTAGAGGGCGATAATAATAGTGGGGATATATAACAAGATATTCTGCATGATTATGCAAACCATGCAGAATATTGGCAGGTTAATTCACGTCAACTTGCTTAATTTGCGGGTCTTTGCGGATGGTGAGCGTAGAGCCCATTGACGCAGCAATAATCGCGCCCAGAGCCAGCGTCTGGATAAGCGTCAGCGTTTCACCGAGAAAAATCATCCCAGACACCGCCGCCAGTGCGGGCTCCATACTCATCAGTGTCCCAAAGGTACGTGTAGGCAGTCGCGTTAATGCGATCATTTCCAGTGAATAGGGGAGCGCAGTAGAGAGGACCGCTACCGCTAAGCCCAACGGAAGAATAGACCAGTGCCACAGCGCATCGCCTGCCTGAATGACGCCAATCGGCACAAAAACCAGCGCTGCGATTAATGAACCTACTGCGACCGTTGCCGGACCATGTTCTTCGCCTGCGCGTTGCCCGGTAAGAATATAGATAGCCCAGCAGGCACCGGCCCCCAATGCCAGCGCGGCGCCGGTTAAATCAACATGAGAAACGTCCTGACCTAACGGCAGCAGGAACCAAAGTCCGAGTACGGCCAGCGCAACCCAAATAAAATCGACCGGGCGTCGGGAGGAAAATAACGCCACCGCAAGAGGGCCGGTAAACTCCAGTGCGACGGCAATACCCAGCGGTACAGTCTGAATTGACAGGTAAAAAAGATAGTTCATCCCACCCAGAGACAAACCATAAAACAGCAGGGGAAGACGTTGCTCTTTGGCAAAACGTAAACGCCAGGGTTTAAAGAATGCAATAAGGATGAGCGTTCCCAGCGCGAGGCGCAGGGCGGTAACGCCTGGCGCACCGACGAGAGGGAACAGCGATTTCGCCAGCGATGCGCCGCTTTGAATAGAGGACATAGCTATCAGTAAAACCAAAATAGGCAACCAGACTGGCGCTTTACGTAACGACCCCGGCATCCTTTCTCCTGTCAAATGATGGTTACACACCTTCCCCTGCGGGACGCCGCAGATTGGCTGCGATGCGCGTGAGTTTGTGTATAGAAAAGTAAAACAGCGAGTGTAATGGAAATACGCTCGGCTGGTTGAGTATTCGTTGAAAAAAAAATTACTGAGATCCGTACAATGGCATGAAAACGATGGATTAATAATCTGCACGATTAGGAATCATCTGGATGAATGTGCCGTGTTGTGCGCGCAATAATGGCATAAATCATTAGAAAAGTGATGTTAATTGAAAGAGATAGCGGGTTTTTGAAATGTTCTGTTACATGAAAAGCTCCGTTAGACATCGCTAATCGCAAAGAGTTTCCCATCAGTTTTTGGTATATTTAAAACTTAAGATTTACTTGAAGCACATTTGAGGTGGTTATGAAAAAAATTGCATGTCTTTCAGCACTGGCCGCTGTTCTGGCTTTCTCCGCAGGTACCGCTGTAGCGGCTACTTCTACCGTTACTGGTGGTTACGCTCAGAGCGATGCTCAGGGCGCAGCGAACAAAATGAACGGTTTCAACCTGAAGTATCGTTATGAGCAGGACAACAGCCCGCTGGGCGTGATCGGTTCCTTCACTTACACTGAAAAAGATCGTACCGACTCGTTTGGCGATTACAACAAAACTCAATACTACGGCATCACTGCAGGTCCGGCTTACCGTCTGAATGACTGGGCAAGCGTCTACGGTGTTGTAGGTGTTGGCTACGGTAAATTCCAGGATGCAGCAACGCCTGCTGACAAACACGACACCAGCGACTACGGTTTCTCTTACGGTGCCGGTGTGCAGTTCAACCCGATCGAAAACGTTGCTCTGGACTTCTCTTACGAGCAGAGCCGTATTCGTAGCGTTGACGTAGGTACCTGGATCGCGGGTGTTGGTTACCGCTTCTAATCACTTCGGTGATATAAAAAATCCGCCTCCAGGGGCGGATTTTTTTTGCCTGCAATTTGAGCTATTAACGAGATTTGGTCTCAAAGATGTCGGTACCAAGGTGGTTGTAGTCCACCTTCTGCAGCTTAAAGTTGGTGATATACACTGGCCCGGCTTTTTTCTCAGAGATAAAGCGGTAGCTGTTGGTAATTTCCTTCGCGCTGATCCCCGTCCACTGTGAGAAAAAACTCAGGAAATCATTCGCCGAGCGGCGGGCTTTAATCACCCGATGCGCTTTGTCATCGCTGGACAGTACCATAAAGGGCACCTGGAAGTTCTGCTGGAACTGGTCGTCATGCGCTAGGTACTGCACCTCTTTTCCGCGCTCTTTAAAGGCGAGGCCATGATCGGAGAAATAGACCATGGAGAAGCTACTGCCGCTGTTACGCAACTGCTCGTAAAGCTGGCGCAGCAGATCGTCGGTTTGCGTCATGGTGTACAGATAACAGGAGGTCTCTTTCGACTGGACGAATGTGTCGTATTTTCCTTGAGTACGATCGCAGGCCTGCGGGTGAGAACCCATTAAATGCAGCACAATCAGTTGCGGCTGGGTGCGTTCGGTGGCCAGCACCTGAGCCGTCATTTTCAACAAGGCTTCATCACGGGTGTTTTTGTCGGCTTCGAAGTCACCGTTTTTGAGGAACTGAACTTCATCTGCTCGCTTCGCAATGCTGGCGATTGCCGTATCGTATTCACCAATCTGTCCCTGATTGGAAAACCACCACGTCTGGAACCCGGCGCGGTTGGCCAGCGTGACAAAGTTATCCTGGAACTGAGGCTTATTATCGACGACCCGGTTTAGCGTTAAGCCGAGCGATTTTTGCGTAGAACCGCTGGCGGCAATGTAATCCGCGAAGATATAGCCGTTAACCGAGCTGGCAAACGGCGTGTTATCCCAGTGGCCGCCAAATGCCCCTAACGCATCGCGGCGGGCACTTTCACCGATCACCACCATGTAGGTGTGATACTTCGGCTTCACGGCGGTTACCGTCCAGCTGTCTTTTACGCTCGACAACTTAGCCATACGCTCTTGCTCGTCGAGCACTTCGTTATTGTTGACGATAACGTCTTTGGCAAAGCGGAAAACCGGGTAACCGGTATCCTTTAACTTGAAAACGCCGCCCCATGCCAGGTTTTGTACCGGAGTAACAAAGAATGCAACGATGCTAAACAGCAAACACAGGCTGTCGTACTTGTTCCAGCGACGTTTCTGCTCGTCTTTTTTACGCCGTACGGCGATAACGCCGAGCGCAAAAATAAATACGCCAACCAGGTAATTGTACCAGGGGAAGATTGTCAGGATTTCGGTCGACTCTTCCATGTTGGTTGAGTGCAGCGCCAACAACGTATTAAAGTTTGGCGAGCCGTAAGCCTGGCCGAATGGGAAATACATCGCTGCAATCAGCGAACAGATGCCAATCAGTGTTTTTTGCGCGCGCGGCGCAGTACGCCACAACAGCATCAATACACAGGTAAAGGCAACGCTATAAAGAAGGCTGAGTGGGTAGCCCAGTGCGAGGTTGATCAGCAGAGACTGTAAAAAATAAAAGCCAGTCCACGGACTAATAGCCCGGCTACGAGCAATAAGTGAATCTTTGAGGGTTAAATTCATATGCCACTGTTGCAAAAACGCCATGTGCTACCCCTGGCGCAAAGGGTCATGCCTGCCTGAGAGAGCGAGAAGAGGGAATGGGTCCGCATCCGCGAGCCGCAATAAATGCAGGGCTGCGAAAAGATAGAGTGTGTGCATGAGAAGGTCAACTACTACAACGAAATTGTTTTGAGAGGGCAACTGCAAAACAGACAAAAAGAAGGGGTATTCGGACAAAACCTATTACCGTAATCAGGTTACGGCAAAAAAATGAAGCGGCGTACCGCGACGCCGCATTATTTTGCTGAGGGTTTATCCTGCTCTGGTTTGCCGTTAATCATGTCACACAGCATTGAGATCAGCATCAACCGTACTTTAAAGGGAGAGTGGCTAAACACGCGTATACACCTCTTAAATTCATTCATATAAACCTCCTGACTTCACGATCCCATCAGTCCTTGAGGGATGTCTTTATTATATACAGATATAGCACAGGCTATATTATATAGCTATTGCTAAAACGTTAATTTTTTGTGCCCGCGCAACTCTGGTTTACAATGAGCGTTCTCTAATCAGATGCTGTTAATGCGTCACAGGAACGAGGAAGCAGAATGAGTCGTCGCGCAGGTATGCCAACAACAAAAAAAGTGACGCAATTGGTGAATGTCGAAGAACACGTTGAAGGATTTCGTCAGGTCCGCGAGGCACATCGCCGTGAGCTGATTGATGACTACGTAGAGCTGATTTCCGATCTCATTATCGAGGTGGGTGAAGCGCGTCAGGTGGATATGGCCGCACGTCTTGGGGTTTCCCAGCCGACGGTTGCCAAAATGCTTAAGCGCCTTGCCTCCGTTGGGTTGATTGAAATGATTCCCTGGCGTGGGGTGTTTTTAACTGCCGAAGGTGAGCGTCTGGCGCAGGAGAGCCGGGAACGCCATCAGATTGTGGAAAACTTCCTGCTGATGTTAGGTATCAGTCCGGAGATTGCCCGTCGCGATGCGGAGGGAATGGAGCATCATGTCAGTAAGGAAACACTGGAGGCTTTTAGTCGGTTTACGCAACAGCAAGGAACAGGCTCTGAATGAGTTTTCCTTTTCTTGGTGCCTTACAGCGCGATCGTTTTTTCCAGCTGTTAATCCTCATCGGGGGTGTTCTGAGCCTGTTTGTGCCATTTACACCCCGCACCTGGCCTGGGGCAATTGACTGGCACACAATTATTACGCTAAGCGGCCTGATGCTGCTAACCAAAGGCGTGGAGCTAAGCGGTTACTTTGATGTTTTAGGGCGCAAGATGACCCGCCGCTTCAAGACGGAACGTCAGTTAGCGATATTTATGGTGCTGGCGGCGGCGCTGCTGTCGACCTTTCTGACCAACGATGTCGCCTTATTTATTGTTGTTCCCCTCACCATTACCCTGAAAAAACTGTGCGCCATCCCGGTAAACCGCCTCATTATTTTTGAGGCGCTGGCGGTGAACGCAGGTTCGCTGCTGACGCCGATAGGTAATCCGCAGAACATTTTGATGTGGGGGCGCTCTGGCCTGTCATTTACTGCGTTTACCTGGCAAATGGCACCGCTTGCGGGTGCCATGATGCTGACGTTGGTGGTGCTGTGCTGGTTTAGTTTCCTACATAAAACACTGCACTATCATAGCGGTACGCGCGCACCTGACTGGCAACCTCGGTTGGTGTGGAGCTGCCTGGCGCTGTATATCGTCTTTCTGACGGCACTGGAACTGAAGCAGGAACTCTGGGGGCTGGCGATTGTGGCGACAGGATTCATGATACTGGCTCGTCGTGTGATGACCAGCGTGGACTGGACGCTGCTGCTGGTATTTATGGCGATGTTTATTGATGTACATCTGTTGACGCAGTTACCGGTACTCCAGGGGATTTCGGGACACTTTGGTACGCTTTCCCAACCAGGACTATGGTTGACGGCAATCGGTCTGTCGCAGTTTATCAGTAATGTACCCAGCACTATTTTGCTACTGAACTATGTCCCGCCAACGCTACTGCTGGCCTGGGCTGTCAATATTGGCGGTTTTGGCCTGTTATCGGGATCGCTGGCGAATCTGATTGCTTTACGCATGGCAAACGACCGGCGTATCTGGTGGCGTTTTCATTGGTATTCGGTGCCGATGCTGATTTGGGCGGCGCTGGTGGGATATGGCTTGTTGCTGTTGATGTGATAGCGGCAGAGAGGCAATAAAAAAGGCGGATGATTCATCCGCCTTTTTCGTTTCAGGTCTGCTTAGTTCAGACGAACCGGCATACCTGAGCGGTTCTGTACCGCCTGCTCAACGACGGCCTGATCGACGTCAGACTGACCGGTGATGTTGGTAATGCTCTTGTTCAGCGTAATAGGTACGATTTCGCCGCCTTCAAACTGCGCTTCAGTAGTAGAAAGTGGGTTATGTACCTCAATGTAACGGCTACCGTCTGGTTCAGTGGTGGCTTTCACTGGCTCATCGATAAACTGGACGCGCGTGCCAACCGGAACATTTTCAAACAGGAACTTGATGTCATCGTTACGCAGACGCACGCAACCGTGGCTGACGCGTAAGCCGACGCCGAAGTTAGCGTTGGTACCGTGGATAGCATACAGACGGCCGATATACAGCGCGTACAGACCCATCGGGTTATCCGGACCTGCCGGCACGACAGCTGGCAGCGGCTCGCCCGCAGCACGGTATTCCGCATGCATTTTAGCGGTTGGCGTCCAGGTTGGGCCGGCTTTCTTACGTTCAACTTTGGTGGTCCAGTTGATAGGGGTGTCTTTACCTAACTGGCCGATACCGATCGGCAGAACGATAACGGTGTTCGTACCTTTCGGGTAGTAGTACAGACGCATTTCGGCGCTGTTAATCACAATACCTTCATGCACGGTATCCGGCAGGATCAACTGCTGAGGAATGTTCAGTACGGTGCCGCCTTTCGGCAGGAAGGTATCCACGCCCGGGTTGGCTTCCAGCATGTTGGACAGACCCATCTGGTACTCAGCCGCAAAATATTCCAGCGGCTGGGTGTTACCTTCAGGGATGGTGATGACCTGGTTTTGGCCAATCAAACGACTACCATCGGTAGGCAGCGGATACGTGACGGCTGAAGCGGTGTTACAAAAACCAACTACCGCGAGCGCCGCCGCGAAAAGCGTTGTCAATTTCATATTCATTTTTGCGAGATTCTGAAGCCAAGCAGGCTAGTGGGTTGAGATTTATGTAGTGTTGGGCACGCATTATATGTGCATTCTGTGCAACAAGGAATTCGGATGTGTACTAAATCACACTTTTTTCCTTTTGCTTTCACTTTATCTGTCCAGCATGAACGGCGCGATCTTATTGCAGAGTTATGGCATAATAAGCGGTTTGTCACATATTTCTTTCTCTTTCAGGATACGCCAGTGTTAGTTTCCAGCAACGTCACTATGCAGTTCGGCAGTAAGCCGCTGTTTGAAAATATTTCCGTCAAGTTTGGCGGCGGCAATCGTTACGGCCTGATTGGCGCGAACGGTAGCGGTAAATCCACCTTTATGAAAATTCTCGGCGGCGACCTCGAACCGACGCTGGGTAACGTTTCACTCGATCCGAACGAGCGCATCGGTAAGCTGCGTCAGGATCAGTTCGCTTTTGAAGAGTTCACCGTTCTCGACACCGTTATTATGGGCCATGCTGAACTGTGGGAAGTGAAGCAGGAACGTGACCGTATCTACGGCCTGGCCGAGATGAGCGAAGAAGACGGCTATAAAGTGGCTGACCTCGAAGTTCAGTATGGCGAAATGGACGGCTACTCTGCGGAAGCCCGTGCGGGCGAACTGCTGTTGGGCGTAGGTATTCCGGTAGAACAACATTACGGACCGATGAGCGAAGTTGCGCCCGGCTGGAAACTGCGTGTGCTTCTGGCGCAGGCGCTGTTTTCTAACCCGGACATTCTGCTGCTCGACGAACCAACGAACAACCTGGATATCGACACCATCCGCTGGCTGGAGCAGACGCTGAACGAGCGTGACAGCACCATGATCATCATTTCGCACGACCGTCACTTCCTGAACATGGTCTGCACGCACATGGCGGATCTGGACTACGGCGAACTGCGCGTTTATCCGGGTAACTACGACGAATACATGACGGCGGCGACTCAGGCTCGTGAGCGTCTGCTGGCTGATAATGCCAAGAAGAAAGCGCAGATTGCCGATCTGCAATCCTTCGTCAGTCGCTTTAGCGCCAACGCATCTAAATCTCGACAGGCGACCTCGCGCGCGCGTCAGATCGATAAGATTAAGCTCGACGAAGTGAAAGCCTCCAGCCGCCAGAACCCGTTCATCCGCTTCGAGCAGGATAAGAAACTGTTCCGTAACTCGCTGGAAGTGGAAGCCCTGACTAAAGGATTCGAGGAAGGCCCGCTGTTTAAAAACTTTAATCTGCTGCTGGAAGTGGGAGAGAAGGTTGCCATCATTGGTGCCAACGGTGTGGGTAAATCCACCATGCTGAAAACGTTGGTTGGCGATTTGCAGCCGGACAACGGTACCGTTAAGTGGTCTGAAAATGCCCTGGTCGGTTACTACGCGCAGGATCACGAATACGAGTTTGAAAACGATCTGACCGTATTCGAATGGATGAGTCAGTGGAAACAGGAAGGCGATGATGAGCAGGTTGTGCGCAGCTTCCTCGGTCGTCTGCTGTTCAGTCAGGATGACATCAAGAAACCTGCGAAGGTGCTCTCCGGTGGTGAAAAAGGGCGCATGCTGTTCGGTAAACTGATGATGCAGAAACCGAATATCCTGGTTATGGATGAACCAACCAACCACCTGGATATGGAATCAATCGAATCGCTGAACATGGCACTGGAAATGTATCAGGGTACGCTGATTTTTGTTTCTCACGACCGTGAGTTTGTCAGTTCGCTGGCAACCCGCGTGATTGAAATTACGCCGGAACGCGTGATCGACTTCACCGGGAACTACGAAGATTATCTGCGTACTAAAGGCGTCGAATAACGTTCCCGTCGTTTTTCGCGTTACAGGTGTGTTGGCTGCACCTGTAACGTGAAATACTTAGGGGATTAGAAATTAGATAATCCCCAGTGCACGCTTACCGTGGATATTCAAATCCTCCAGTGTAAAGCGGCCTTCCCAGTTCGTTTCATAATCCTCACGCGGGAAATCACCCGGTGATGCGCCTTTTTCCAGGGCAGCCTTCACGTTATGGGCGTAGGCCAGATTCTTCTCACACATCGGTGCGGCAGGGATGTACATCACATTACCCCAGCCCTGTTGATTTTCTACCGGCGCAACGGCGTGAATGACATCACAATGCCACCACACTGAATCTCCAGCCTCCAGTTGTGGAATGCTGGTTAACGCCTCCATCAGTAACGGGTGCCACTGTTCTGACACTGGCAACACTCTGCCTGGCGCGACGCCGCACAGTTCATCATCCGGAACATCGTCCAGCAAGGGACGCAACAGCACATAAGCCATTGCTTCCGGAATAGGTACAACATGCAGCAACCCCTGGCCGGGCAGCATATCGGAAAGTGCCGTCCAACCCTGGAAAGTACGAAACACTGAGCACTTCGTCGTGTTATCTACCGTGTACTCTTCAACATCGGTACGATGTGCAGCATGCCACGGATCGTACTCTGCCAGCTTGCCGTTAAAGACATTGGCGAAAACACGCTGATAAGCCGGAAGCAGCCAGCGCTCCAGTGCTCCGGAGTCGGTGTGTGCGCCAAGCCCTTTCGAGGTGGTACCTGGCGGGCGGCGGCGAATACGGTCAGGATAAATGACGCTGACATCCGGGTTAAACCACTGCTTACCGTCACTTTCAAACGTCCATAAGCGATTGAGAAAGGACTGGGCATTCGCCATCTCCTCACTCTGACGGGCCTGCATTTGCGCCTGTGACCAGTAGATTGGATAGATCTCTGGACGCGATGCGCTCAGGGTACCGAAGAAATTATCTCCCGGTCCTTTGTAGACGTCGTCAAAGTGGTTGCGATCCAGGTAATCCAGCATCGACTGATCCCATGCCAGCGCCTGCTCGCGGGGGAAATGGCCTTTAATGACTGCGCATCCGCGACGTTTAATCTCTTCCCGCTGCTCTGTGCTCACACGGCCCGCTTTGATATCGGCATAAGATAATACCGGCCAGACCGCAGAACCTTGCGCTTTGAGCGCGTTGATCTCCGCCACACGGCTGGCAATGGTATCGCTGAGCTGACTGAAGATTTGCTGGACGTCGCCAAGCTGTGTCCGCAATTCCTGTTTCATCTGACGGATCGCTGCTTTGTGATCGGCAGGTAACGTGTCGCTGGTAAAAGTAAAAGCCATAACCACCTCGCATAACTTTCATTTGAAACTAATTTAACTTACAAGTGCAATATAAGTTAAAAATAAGTTAATGCAAGTTTAAAAACTTGATGGCGTGCACGGAATGCAAAAACGGTGAGAACCGGAGCAGGTACTCCGGTCGGCAGGATCAGGCGTTGAAAGGGGAGGTGTTATCCAGCACGGCCTGAATCACGTTCAGTGCACCTTGATGGTTATTATCGTCGGTCTGATAGCGGGCAATAAATTTGATGTTCCCGGCTGCATTAGCCATGGCAAAAGAGTAGTGCGCCATTTTCAACATTTCCGCATCGTTGCCACTGTCGCCGATGGCGACGACGTTTTGTGGTGACAGGTTCCAGCGTTTTAGCAGACGGCTGATACCATTGGCTTTATGTAAACCTGGAATAATCAGATCGATAAACCCAAAGCCGCTGGTGACGGGTTTCATAATACCGTCGAGAGCAGTATGCAGGTGATCGATAACCAGCGGGATTTGCTGGTCAGGCAGATTCAGCGAGAATTTGAACAGCACATCATCAATGTCCTGATAATCTTTAACTGGCTTCAGTCGGTGATAGTGTTTCGACATCAACGCCACAAAAGATTCCGGGGCGTTTTCACTGACATAGGCGCTTTGCAGACCACACGCTACGAAGTTAAGTTGCCGATCTTTTAACAGTTCACCAATCACAATTTGCGATTCGTGGCGAGTCAGTTCGCCGTGAAAGAGCTGTTTACCATGCTCAAACACCAATGCACCGTTCTCGGCGACAAAAGAGATCTCATCTTTGAGTTCCGGGAAAAAAGAGATGAGCTGGTAATACTGGTTACCGCTGGCCACGACAAATTCAATGTTGCGTTTTTTCAGTTCCTGATACTGCGCCATAAATCGTACTCGATCGTACTTTTTGGCGTCGTCGAGAAACGTTCCGTCCATATCTGTGACGATAACGTTGATGGTCATACTTGCTCCTGGCTCATAACTGCGACCAGAAACATTCTAATAACAATGTGACCTGAAGCACAAATTTATTTCATTCGAAACTAAAATGCCCGGCAGGCGAAAATGCCCCCGGGCAATGGGATTACAGCATGTGTTCAGTACGGGCGATAATGTCGTCCTGGGCGTCAGGAGACAGCGCAGTGAAGAAAGCAGAATAGCCTGCGACACGAACGACCAGGTCACGGTACTGATCCGGGTGTTTTTTCGCGTCCAGCAGCGTTTCACGGGACACGATGTTGTACTGAATATGCCAGCCTTTGTGCTCTTCAAAGAAGGTCCGCAGCAGGAAAATCAGCTTCTGTTTATCAGACTCATTTTCCAGCGTAGCCGGATTCAGTTTCTGATTGAGCAGTACGCCGCCAAGAATCGAACCCGTGGGCAGTTTCCCCACCGAGCCAATGACTGCCGTTGGGCCGAGGTGGTCAGTACCGGAAGCCGGGCTTGCACCTTCAGCCAGCGGTGTATGTGCTTTACGACCATCCGGCGTTGCCATCGTTGCTGCTCCGAATGGTACGTTTGCGGAAATGGAAGAGGTCCCTGCATAGTAGTTGCCGCCAACCGGGCCGCGACCGTAACGCGGGTTATGATACTGCTTCAGCTCATCGATATAGGTCTGATAGGCACGGGCCAGCAGGGTGTCGACGCTGTCATCATCGTTACCGTATTTCGGTGCGCCGTTGATCAGACGCTGGCGCAACTGTTCATGAGTGAGGCCTTCGAAGTCATCCGCCAGCGCAGCCGCCAGCTGTTGCTGACCGATAACCCCCTGATCGAAGACCAGTTTTTTCACTGCTGCCAGACTGTTACCAAGGTTAGCAATGCCGACCTGCAAACCGGATACCCAGTCATATTTTGCGCCACCTTGCTTAATGCTTTTCGCGCGCTCAATACAATCATCGACCAGTGCGGAACACAGAATGTCATGGACGTTTTCTTCCAGCATGGTATCGACCACATATTCAATCTCAATAGATTTACGCGTGTAGTAGCGGATTTGTGTATCCCAGGCGTCCATTACTTCATCGAACTTATTGAAATTACCGGCTGAGAGCGCTTTTTCCTGCGGCAGGAATACTTTACCGCTGGTGGCATCGCGTCCACCTTCCAGCGCGGCCAGCATCACGCGGGCAAAGTTAATAAAGCTCATGCCCGTGCAGCGGTAGCCCCATTTGCCTCCCACGGCAGTTTCGATGCAGCCGATGGCCGCATAGTCGTAGGCATCTTCGGGTTCAATGCCGAGTTTGATAAATTCCGGGATAACGATTTCATCGTTATTGAATGCCGGCATGCCAAAGCCGCAACGGATGACCTGCACACAGGCATCAAGGAAGTCGTTACTCATCCCCGCGTGATAACGCACGCTGAGGTTCGGCTGGGTAGAACGCAGGCGGCCGCAGGACTCCAGAATGGCATAGGAGAGCGGATTGACGGCATCCACCGCCAGACCATTGACCAGGTTCTGGCCGCCGATAGTGACGTTTTGATACAACGGACTGCCTGCGGAGGCTTTCGAGTGGGAGCCGGAGCGGATTTTGTTCACTTCCAGCAGCTTCAGCCAGCAGCTGTGCAGCAGCTCAATAGCGTGCTCGCGGTCGAGACTTTGGTTCAGCTCCACGTCGCGGCGATAGAACGGGTAGAGATACTGGTCCATGCGGCCAAATGACACCGAGTGACCGTTTGATTCGATTTGCAGGATCAACTGGATGAAGTAGCACAATTGCAGCGCTTGCCAGAAGGTTGTTGGCGGTTCGTGGGCGATGACATCACAGTTTTCTGCCATTGCCAGCAGCTCATCGCGACGGCTTGCACGGGTTTCAGTCGCCGCCATTTTACGCGCCAGGCTGGCGAAACGTTCGATATGCAGGCTGACGGCATCCAGCACAATATCAATCGCTTTCAGGAACTGATCGCCATGAAGGTCTTCCAGGCAGGTCAGGTTGATACGGGAACGACGTTCATCGACTTTGTGGCGCAGACCATCAATGCCTTTTTCAAGCAGCAGCGGGAAGTTCACCGCCAGGTGTGCATCGCCGGAGGTCATGTTGCCTTCGGCTTTGATGATGCCGGTTTCCAGCAGGCCCTTTTGTTCGTCGGTAAACATGCCGTAGCAGCGATCCTGCACGGTCTGACCACGCCACCACGGGCATATTTCATGCAGTACGCGCTTATTCTCTTCGCTGACCGCAAAGCCTGCACCAGGACGGTCGGCCAAATCGTCGATCTCTTTTTCAATCCACGACACGGTATATTCCGGGAAGATCGGTGCAGCGCGTACTTCACTCGCCTGGTTACCGATAATCAACTCATCGTGTTTAATCCAGATGGTTCGTTCCGCCAGATGATGCGCCAGTGCCAGCGCGCGGCGTACCGGGATGGGTTTGTCCAGATGTTGCTGATACATCTCGGTATAGTGCTGGGCGCGTTCGGTACAAACCGGCGGCTTCACAATGTGGATCAGGGCCGTTTTATGCGCTTTAGTACGGTCGCTGAGTGTGTCCAGTTTCAGAGTCGTCATGGCGGTTATCCTCGTAGGGTCGCGGTTAAACCTTTAAGGCTGGCGTACTGCTGGGCAAATTCGAGCAGCGCAGGCGCATCAAGCGGTTTTTCCGGGGCGTTGTAGGGTTGATTGAGTAAGAGGTATTTGTTGATGCCCAACGTGTGATAGGGCAAAAAATGGATCTCATCGACGTGCAGTTCGTCGGCAGCAAAATCGGTAATGGCCTGAATATCGGCCGCGTTGGCATTGAATCCCTGAATCAGCGGTACGCGGATAATCATTTTTTTACCTGCGGCAGCCAGTTTTTTTAGATTTTCCAGAATGCGAGCGGCGTTGCCATCGGTCCACTGCTTAAACGGCGCATCGGCGACGTGTTTTAAATCGGCAAGAAACAGATCGATATTCGCCAACGAAGGTTCAATATACTTCCACGGCACGTGCAGGCAGGTTTCGACCGCAGTATGAATGCCCGCATCGTGGCTGGCTTTGAACAACGCCGCAGCCAGCTCCGGCTGCATAAACGGTTCACCGCCGGAAAGCGTTACCCCGCCACCGCTGCGGTCGTAAAACGGTTTATCGCGCAGCACGGTCGCCATAATGTCTTCCACACTTTTGACTTCGCCGCAGACGGTCAGCGCCTGGGTCGGGCAGCAGTGGGTCAGCGCGGTGAGAGTCTCATCGGTCAGTTTTTCGCGATGAATAAGCAGGCCGTTCAGCGCTCGCTCAATAACGTCAGGTGCAGCCTGAGCACACAGGTCGCAGCCGTCCAGACACAGACGCGCGTCGTACAGCAGATCCCGTGTACGGGCACGACTCTCCGGGTTCTGGCACCAGCGACAGCCCAGGGAGCATCCCTTAAGGAACACCACGGTACGGATACCGGGACCATCGTGGGTGGAATAACGCTGGATATTGAAAATCATAAGCGGCCTCTTTTCTTTCGTATAAAGATTAAATTACTTTCGAATGAAATCTATATTGACGTGCGTCAACTAACCGCGCGGTTTCGTCGTGCTACCTTTAATTCATGCTAATTATTCGTTTGAGGGCAGGTTATGGAACTCTATTTAGATACATCTGATGTTGATGCGGTAAAAGCTCTGGCGCGTGTTTTTCCGCTGGCAGGGGTGACCACTAACCCAAGCATTGTGGCGGCAGGTAAAAAGACGCTGGAAGTGTTACTGCCGCAATTGCAGGAAGCGCTGGGGGGACAAGGTCGTCTGTTTGCGCAGGTGATGGCGACGACCGCCGAAGGGATGGTCAGCGACGCGCGTAAATTACGGGCAATCATTCCGGATATTGTGGTGAAAGTACCGGTCACAGCAGAAGGTCTGGCGGCGATTAAGCAACTGAAGGAAGAGGGTATCCCGACATTGGGGACGGCGGTATACGGTGCAGCACAGGGACTGCTGGCGGCGCTGGCAGGGGCAGAATACATTGCGCCATACGTTAACCGCGTGGATGCCCAGGGCGGCGATGGCATCCAGACAGTGACCGATCTGCAGAATTTACTGAAAATGCATGCTCCGCACGCCAAAGTACTGGCAGCCAGTTTCAAAACCCCACGCCAGGCGCTGGACTGCCTGCTGGCAGGCTGTGAAGCCATTACGCTGCCGCTGGATGTTGCACAGCAGCTGATTAGTTCCCCGGCCGTTGATGCTGCCGTGGCGAAGTTTGAACACGACTGGCAGAATGCGTTTGGGCGGACGTCGATCTGATGCTGTTGCCGGGTGGCGCTAACGCTTGCCCGGCCTGCGTTCTGGCCGTTGTAGGTCGGGTAAGGCGAAGCCGCCACCCGACTTTTTTACCGACTACAAACTTCACATCCCGGATTACGCATTAGCTTCATTTCCCTAAACTGACAGGTCATGGCGTCATACATCACGATTTTACCGGATGCCGGTTTACCGTAGTTTGCCAGCAGCTTAATGGCTTCCATCGCCTGAAGTGAACCTATCACGCCAATGAGCGGAGCCATTACACCGGCTTCTACACAGGTCAGGGCATTTTCACCGAACAGGCGACTCAGGCAGCGATAGCAGGGCTCACCCTCCTGGTATGTGAAGACTGTAATTTGTCCTTCCATGCGGATTGCCGCGCCGGAAACCAGTGGAATTTTTGCGGCGAAGCAGCCGGCATTAAGCTGATTACGGATACTGACATTATCGGTGCAGTCAAGAACCAAATCATATTCAGCGATCAGCGCATGAATTGCGGTATCGTCGAGAAGCGCATTCACCGGCGTAATGGCGATATAAGGATTAATCCGCGCCAGTGCCTCGCGTGCCGACTCTACTTTTGGTTGACCAACGGTTGCGTCACTATGCAGCGTCTGGCGTTGCAGGTTTGAGACGGACACGGTGTCAAAGTCGAGCAGGGTTAACTGCCCGACGCCAGCACCCGCCAGATACTGGGTGGCAGCACAACCAAGCCCACCCAGACCCACGATCAGTACCCGCGCTTCCTTGAGCGCTTCCTGACCTTCAAAATCGAAGCCGCGCAGAATGATTTGCCGGTTATAGCGCATCATCTCCTGGTCGCTGAGTTCTGCCATTACAGGCCTCCAAACAGGGCGTTAAACGGCTCGACCTCAACCCATTCTCCTGCTTCGACGTTACCGCGATCGCGCTCCAGCACGATAAAGCAGTTACCGAGGCTAAAAGAACTGAAAATATGCGACCCCTGGTGTCCCGTGGTGGTGACTTCCAGTTCGCCTTGCGCATTACGCTGCAATACACCGCGCTGAAAATCCAGACGGCCTGGCGTTTTCTTCAGACGAGATGCCGTGCGCACGCGCTGGCGTGGCGGCAGTCCGCAGGCGGTGTTACCGCTGAGTTTCGCCAGTAACGGTTGTACCAGTTGATAGAACGTGAGGGCCGCGGAGACCGGGTTTCCAGGCAGGCCGCAAAACCAGCTGTTGCTCAGTTTACCGAAAGCGAACGGTTTACCAGGTTTGATGGCCAATTTCCAGAAGGCAATTTCTCCCAGCTCTTCCAGAATGGTTTTGGTGTAGTCTGCTTCGCCCACCGATACACCACCGGAGCTGATGACAACATCGGCCTGGCTGTCGGCTTCGATAAATGCGGCGCGTAGCGCGTTAGGATCATCGCGAATAATCCCTAAGTTGATGACTTCACAGCCCAACTGTTGCAGCATCAGATGCACGGTCAGGCGATTGGTATCGTAAATCTGCCCGTCGCCCAGCGGCTGACCAGGTAGTTGCAGTTCATCACCGGTGGAGAACAACGCCACGCGGACTTTACGCACAACCTGTGCCTGCGCAATACCCAGCGAGGCCAGTACCGGAAGTTCTGCGGTTGTCAGACGTGTTCCTGCCGGAAAAACCACCGCGCCGTTGGCAATGTCTTCACCGCGCAGACGAATATTTTGTCCGCTGCGGACGTCGGCGGTAAAACGAATACCGTCGTCAGTTTGTTCTGTCTGTTCTTGCATGACGACGGCTTCACAACTGGTCGGTACCGGGGCGCCCGTCATAATTCTAATGCAGGTTCCCGCAGGCCATTCACCATGGAAAGGCTGACCGGCATAAGCTTTACCGGCAACGGAGAGCGGCTGGCCGGATTGCAGGTCGGCCAAACGCACCGCATAACCATCCATTGCCGAGTTATCGAATCCTGGAACATCAATGGGAGAGACGATGTCGGTCGCCAGAATGCGACCAAAGCATTGAACCAGTGGCAGCGTTTCGACGGCGGTAAGTGGGGTAATACGCGAAAGCATCTGAGAGAGAGCCGTTTCAAGCGGCATCAGTCCGGCGGTAAATTCCATGTGAAGACTCCTGCGGGGCAAAATCGAATCCGGTTATTATGTCAGAAAATGGACGCGGACAGTATGCCACCTCAGGCTTAGAATCCGATCTGCTGAAGGTTTTATACCAGAGAGTAACGCTGCATATTTCACCGCTATCCTGAGGTTAATGGGATTGGCTCTGCAGAAGGGGCCTTTACCTTTACATGACGTCTGCATCTTTCTATATTCAAAAATCGAATCAATAACTCACCGAAATTCTGATATTTATAACCCCGTTACCTGCCACCTTAATGGATGAAAAAATGGGCAAAGCAGTCATTGCAATTCACGGCGGCGCTGGGGCAATAACCCGCGCAGAGCTAAGCCAGGAGCAGGAGTTGCGTTATATACAGGCGCTGTCAGATATCGTTGAAACCGGTCAACGTATGCTGGAAGCGGGCCGTAGCGCGCTGGATGTTGTCACTGAGGCTGTACGCCTACTGGAAGAGTGCCCCTTGTTTAACGCCGGAATTGGCGCTGTGTATACCCGTGATGAAACCCATGAACTGGATGCCTGCGTCATGGATGGTAATACCCTGCAAGCCGGTGCTGTTGCCGGAGTCAGTCATCTGCGTAACCCGATCCTCGCGGCTCGTCTGGTGATGGAACGCAGCCCTCACGTCATGATGATTGGCGAAGGGGCGGAAAATTTTGCGATTGCACAGGGCATGGAACGGGTTTCTGCTGATGTTTTCTCTACCCCTGAACGCTATGCGCAACTGCTGGTGGCGCGTGCTGAGGGTAAAACGGTACTTGATCATAGCGGCACACCGCTGGACGAAAACAACAAAATGGGCACCGTTGGCGCGGTGGCGCTGGATGTTTTCGGCAATCTGGCTGCGGCGACGTCGACTGGCGGAATGACCAACAAATTACCGGGGCGGGTGGGCGACAGTCCTTTGGTTGGCGCGGGTTGCTATGCCAACAATGCCAACGTTGCGGTTTCATGTACGGGAACCGGAGAAGTATTCATTCGCGCGCTGGCGGCCTATGACATTGCGGCGCTGATGGATTATGGCGGCCTGAGTCTGTCAGAGGCGTGCGAGCGCGTGGTGATGGAAAAGTTGCCGGCGCTGGGCGGCAGCGGCGGATTAATTGCTATCGATCATGAAGGGAATGTGGCTTTGCCGTTTAACAGTGAAGGTATGTACCGCGCATGGGGATACGCTGGCGATACGCCAACCACCGGAATTTATCGGGAAAAAGGAGAGAGTGTTGCCACACAGTGATGAGCTTGATGTCAGTGATGTACTGGCCGTCAGCAACCTGAATATCGCCTTCGAACAAGAGCAGCAGCGTATCAGCGCCGTACGAAATCTGTCGTTTCGCCTGAAACGTGGAGAAACGCTGGCGATTGTTGGCGAATCCGGTTCCGGAAAATCGGTAACGGCCTTGTCGCTGATGCGTCTGATTGAACAGGCGGGCGGCGAGGTAAGCTGTGATGCGATGCTGCTACGGCGGCGCAATCGGCAGGTGATTGAACTCGGTGAGCAGAGCGCAGCACAGATGCGCCATGTTCGCGGCGCGGATATCGCGATGATTTTTCAGGAGCCGATGACGTCGCTCAACCCTGTGTTTACCGTCGGTGAGCAGATCGCTGAGTCCATCCGTCTACACCAGGGAGCCAGTCGCGAAGAGGCAATGGTGGAAGCCAAGCGCATGCTTGACCAGGTTCGAATCCCCGAATCGAAGGCCATCTTATCGCGCTATCCACACCAGCTTTCCGGCGGAATGCGCCAGCGAGTGATGATTGCCATGGCGCTATCATGCCGACCGGCGGTGTTGATTGCTGATGAGCCGACAACGGCGCTGGACGTCACTATTCAGGCGCAGATCCTGCAACTGATAAAAGTGCTGCAGCAAGAGATGTCGATGGGTGTCATTTTTATCACCCACGATATGGGGGTGGTGGCAGATATCGCTGACCGTGTGCTGGTAATGTACCAGGGCGAAGCGGTCGAAACGGGCAGCGTTGCGCAAATTTTTCATGCTCCTCAGCATCCTTACACGCAAGCGCTGCTGGCGGCTGTGCCGCAACTTGGTGAGATGCGCGGGCATGACCTTCCGCGACGCTTCCCGCTTATTTCTCTGCACGATCCTCATCATGTTGAACCTCAAACCGAGCAGGATACGGTGGTTGAGGGAGACCCGATTCTGCAGGTTCGCAACCTGGTGACACGTTTTCCCCTGCGTAGCGGCATCCTTAATCGCGTGACCCGCGAGGTGCATGCGGTGGAAAACGTCAGTTTTGATCTCTGGCCAGGCGAAACGCTTTCACTGGTTGGCGAATCGGGTTGCGGTAAATCAACGACCGGACGGGCATTGCTGCGTCTGGTGGAGTCCCAACGTGGGGAGATTTTCTTCAATGGACAACGCATTGATACCCTGGCCGCCAGCAAGTTGCAGCCGCTGCGTCGGGATATCCAGTTTATCTTCCAGGACCCTTATGCGTCGCTCGATCCGCGCCAGACGGTGGGATATTCCATCTTAGAGCCATTGCGGGTGCACGGTTTGTTACAAGGCGATGCGGCGACAAAACGGGTCGCGTGGTTGCTGGAGCGTGTCGGGTTGCTACCTGAGCACGCCTGGCGCTATCCGCACGAATTTTCCGGCGGTCAGCGGCAACGTATCTGTATAGCCCGGGCGTTGGCGCTCAATCCAAAAGTGATCATTGCCGATGAGTCCGTCTCGGCACTGGATGTCTCAATTCGTGGGCAAATTATTAACCTGTTGCTCGATCTACAGCGGGAAATGGGAATTGCGTACCTGTTTATTTCCCACGATATGGCGGTGGTGGAGCGCATTAGTCACCGCGTGGCGGTGATGTACCTGGGGCAGATTGTTGAGATCGGCACCCGACGGGCGGTGTTTGAAAATCCACAGCATCCCTACACGCGAAAACTTATGGCGGCAGTCCCGGTTGCCGATCCATCGCATCAAAGACCACAGCGCGTACTGTTGTCGGATGATATCCCCAGTAATATCCGCAAACGCGGTGAAGAGATCCCCCCGGTTTCACTACAGTTAGTAGGACCGGGGCATTATGTTGCGCGTGCGCCAGCGGAAAATGCGCTTTCGCGTTTATGACAGACAGGCAGGGTTAAGGAGAATAACATGACAAAAATTGTTGCTCGTAAATGGCTGGTTGCTCTGGGGGTTGCCTCTGCGCTGGCTGCATCCCCGTCCTGGGCTGCCAAAGATGTGGTCGTTGCGGTAGGGTCTAATTTCACCACGCTCGACCCTTATGATGCCAACGACACGTTGTCGCAGGCGGTAGCCAAGTCGTTTTACCAGGGACTGTTTGGCCTTGATAAAGAGATGAAGCTGAAAAATGTGTTGGCGGAAAGCTATACCGTTTCTGATGATGGTCTGACTTACACCGTAAAACTGCGACAGGGCGTGAAGTTTCAGGATGGGACTGACTTCAATGCGGCTGCGGTAAAAGCCAACCTTGATCGCGCCAGCAATCCGGAAAATCACCTTAAACGCTATAACCTGTATAAGAATATCGATAAAACCGAGGTTGTTGATCCCGCTACGGTGAAAATTACACTGAAGCAGCCATTCTCTGCCTTTATCAATATTCTGGCGCATCCGGCGACGGCGATGATATCTCCGGCCGCGCTGGAGAAATACGGGAAAGAGATCGGTTTCCATCCGGTAGGGACGGGGCCGTACCAGCTTGAAACCTGGAATCAGACCGACTTTGTCAAAGTTAAGAAGTTCGCGGGCTACTGGCAGCAAGGATTGCCAAAGCTTGATACGATTACCTGGCGTCCGGTAACGGACAATAATACGCGTGCGGCAATGCTGCAAACCGGGGAAGCGCAGTTTGCTTTCCCAATTCCGTACGAGCAGGCAGCGTTACTGGCGAAGAATAAAAACCTGGAACTGGTCGCCAGCCCGTCTATTATGCAGCGTTATATCAGCATGAACGTCACGCAAAAACCGTTCGATAATCCGAAGGTGCGCGAGGCGTTGAATTATGCCATCAACCGTCAGGCGTTGGTTAAAGTGGCGTTTGCGGGTTATGCCACGCCGGCAACTGGCGTTCTTCCGCCATCGATAGCCTATGCGCAAAGCTACACGCCGTGGCCTTACGATCCGGCAAAAGCACGCGAATTACTGAAAGAAGCGGGTTATCCCAACGGCTTTACCACCACGCTGTGGTCATCTCATAACCACAGCACCGCGCAGAAAGTGCTGCAATTTACCCAGCAGCAGCTGGCGCAGGTGGGCGTGAAGGCTCAGGTCACGGCGATGGATGCCGGGCAGCGGGCCGCAGAAGTCGAGGGCAAGGCGCAGAAAGAAAGCGGGGTACGGATGTTCTACACCGGCTGGTCGGCGTCTACGGGCGAAGCGGACTGGGCGTTGTCGCCGCTGTTTGCGTCACAGAACTGGCCGCCAACCTTGTTTAATACCGCGTTCTACAGTAACAAGCAGGTGGACAAGGATTTAACGGCGGCATTGCAGACTAACGATCCGGCGCAAAAAGCGCAGTTGTACAAAGACGCGCAGGATATTATCTGGAAAGAGTCGCCGTGGATCCCGCTGGTGGTGGAGAAACTGATCTCGGCGCACAGTACGAATTTGACCGGATTCTGGATCATGCCTGACACCGGGTTTAGTTTTGATGACGCGGATTTGAAATAAGCTATTCATTCGGCCCTGCGTGGATGGGGCCGGCGAAGGGAGTCTGATGCTCAACTATGTTTTCAAGCGCCTGCTGGGGTTGATTCCGACGCTGTTAATTGTGGCGGTGCTGGTGTTTTTGTTTGTTCACTTGCTACCCGGCGATCCGGCGCGGCTTATTGCCGGGCCGGAGGCCGATGCAGAGGTGATTGAGTTGGTACGTCGGCAGTTGGGCCTGGATCAGCCGCTGCACGTTCAGTTCTGGCATTACATGACCAACGTATTACAAGGCGATTTCGGTACCTCGATGGTTTCTCGCCGTCCGGTTGCCGATGAGATTGCCAGCCGTTTTATGCCGTCGTTGTGGCTGACGATCGCCAGCATGGCGTGGGCGGTTTTGTTTGGTATGACGGCGGGGATCATTGCCGCCGTTTGGCGCAACCGCTGGCCTGACAGGTTGAGTATGACGCTTGCAGTCACCGGGATCTCTTTCCCGGCCTTTGCGCTTGGTATGCTGTTAATGCAGGTCTTTTCTGTGGAGTTGGGTTGGCTACCGACTGTAGGCGCGGATACCTGGTTGCACTACATTCTTCCTTCAATCACGCTAGGGGCGGCGGTGGCGGCGGTACTCGCCCGTTTTACCCGCGCCTCGTTTGTCGATGTGCTTAGCGAGGACTATATGCGCACCGCGCGGGCGAAGGGGGTGAGCGAAACCTGGGTAGTGCTAAAACATGGTCTGCGTAACGCGATGATCCCGGTTGTCACGATGATGGGGCTGCAGTTTGGCTTTTTGCTGGGTGGCTCGATTGTGGTTGAGAAGGTATTCAACTGGCCTGGACTTGGGCGATTGTTAGTCGACTCAGTTGAAATGCGTGACTATCCGGTGATCCAGGCCGAAGTGCTGTTGTTTTCCCTGGAGTTTATTCTTATCAACTTAGTGGTGGATGTGCTCTATGCCGCCATTAATCCGGCTATCAGGTACAAGTAAGGATGCGATTTTTTAACTGGCGCCGACAGGCGATTTTAAATGCGATGCCCCTCGTTAAGCCAGAGCAAATACGTACGCCGTGGCATGAGTTCTGGCGTCGTTTTCGTCGTCAACATGTTGCGATGATCGCGGGGTTATTTGTGCTGGCCCTGATCCTGGTGGCCATCTTTGCCCGTTGGCTGACGCCGTTTGATGCTGAAAACTACTTCGATTACGACCGGCTGAATGATGGACCGTCGATGCTGCACTGGTTTGGCGTGGATTCGTTAGGCAGGGATATTTTTAGCCGCGTACTGGTTGGCGCACAAATTTCGCTGGCGGCCGGGGTCTTTGCCGTCTTTATTGGTGCGGCGATTGGCACGGTGCTGGGCCTGCTGGCCGGATATTACGAAGGCTGGTGGGATCGGCTGATTATGCGTATCTGTGACGTACTGTTTGCCTTTCCAGGGATTTTGCTGGCAATAGCAGTGGTGGCGGTGCTGGGAAGCGGGATTGCGAATGTGATTATTGCGGTTGCGGTGTTTTCTATTCCGGCTTTTGCGCGACTGGTTCGTGGCAATACGTTGGTTCTTAAGCAACAAACATTTATTGAGTCAGCACGCAGCATTGGTGCCAGCGACGCGACCATTATCTTTAACCATATTTTGCCGGGTACGGTCTCTTCAATCGTGGTTTTTTTCACCATGCGTATCGGGACGTCAATAATTTCTGCCGCAAGTCTGTCTTTCCTGGGGTTAGGGGCACAGCCGCCGACGCCGGAATGGGGAGCCATGCTCAATGAAGCGCGGGCTGATATGGTGATCGCGCCCCACGTGGCGATTTTCCCGGCGGTGGCGATATTCCTGACGGTGCTGGCGTTTAACCTGCTGGGGGATGGGTTGCGCGACGCGCTGGATCCGAAGATCAAAGGATAACGCGTAGGCCTGATAAGATGCGTTAGCATCTTATCAGGCATTGTTGGATGATGGCATAAATGCCTTATCCGGCCTACGGTGAGGTTACGATTATTTAAACGCGCGTGCCCCACAGGTCGTATTCATCTGCGTTTTCGACTTTCACGCGGATGATATCGCCAGGCTTCACGTTGGTTTCGCCATTCAGATATACCGCACCGTCGATTTCAGGAGCATCAGCCATACTTCGACCAATCGCGCCTTCTTCGTCAACTTCATCAACGATGACCAGAATCTCGCGGCCTACTTTCTCCTGCAAACGTTCAGCAGAGATCTGCTGCTGCAGCTGCATAAAGCGGTTCCAGCGTTCTTCTTTTACTTCTTCCGGGATTTGATCTGGCAGATCGTTGGCTCCTGCTCCTTCTACCGGACTGTATTTAAAGCAGCCGACGCGGTCCAGACGCGCTTCTTTGAGGAAGTCGAGCAGCATCTGGAAGTCTTCTTCGGTTTCGCCCGGGAAGCCAACAATAAACGTTGAACGCAGGGTCAGTTCAGGGCAGATTTCACGCCACTGTTTAATACGCGCCAGCTGTCGGTCCACAGAACCCGGACGTTTCATGAGTTTCAGAATACGCGGGCTGGCGTGCTGTAGTGGGATATCCAGATACGGCAGGATTTTCCCTTCCGCCATCAGCGGGATCACATCATCTACGTGCGGATAAGGATAGACGTAGTGCAGACGGGTCCAGATGCCCAGTTTCGACAACTGTTCGCACAGGTCAACCATGCTGGTTTTAACCGGCTCGCCGTTATGGAAACCGGTACGATGCTTCACATCCACACCGTAAGCAGAAGTATCCTGGGAGATCACCAAAATCTCTTTCACGCCTGCATCGACCAGACGTTTAGCCTCGCTAAGAACGTCGCCAATCGGACGGCTCACCAGATCACCACGCATGGATGGAATAATGCAGAATGTGCAGCGGTGATTACAGCCTTCAGAAATCTTCAAATAGGCATAATGGCGCGGGGTCAGTTTGACACCTTGCTCAGGAACCAGACTCTGGAACGGGTTGTGCTTTGGCTTCGGCACGTAGTGATGCACGTGCTCCAGAACCTGTTCGTAGCTGTGCGGTCCGGTAATTTCCAGTACCTTCGGGTGGACTTCACGGATCTGATCGACTTTGGCGCCCAGACAGCCAGTGACGATCACTTTGCCGTTTTCGTTCAGCGCTTCGCCAATGGCTTCCAGTGACTCCTGAACTGCGCTGTCAATAAAGCCGCAGGTGTTAACGATAACCATATCCGCATCGTCGTAACTTGGCACAACATCATAGCCTTCGGTACGAAGTTCGGTCAGGATGCGCTCAGAATCGACGAGGTTTTTCGGACAACCTAGTGATATAAAACCAATTTTTGCCATTTTCTTATACTGTACATTGCTCGTAATCGGGGGATTATACAGATGCCTTCACACTACATCTATATCTGATCGGCATAACACGCAGAGAATACTCATAACGTGTTTCTGTTAGTGAAAGGTGTTTAGCGAGTCTAATTCCGGCTTTAAGTGCCGCTTCTTGGCTATATAAACTTATTATCGTAAATTTTATCTCGTCGAGCGTTATTAATGAGGTTTATTTTGAAAGAAATTGTTTTAAAGTCGAAACTTGAAATGGCTAAAACACTGTATGCTAACGGAGTGAGTTTATATTATATCTCTCTGGCTACGGGACTGAGTTGGCGGGTATTAATGTCGGAGTTAAGTTTCCTCGCCAGTCATGAAGTAATTCGAAATAAAGCTGACGCTCGCAAAGCAGATTTTAAATAATTCACCTGTCTGTTACGTATCCTACAATATTATGAAAGGTAATGTTCATATGTATATTTCACCGCTTCCGGTTGCCCCGGATTCTGATGTTGATAAGCTGAGAGATGATATTGCTAATAAGCTTTTATTTACTATCGGTAAAGATCCCGCAATTGCCACGAAAAGGGAGTGGTTGAATGCGACGTTATATGCTGTACGCGATCGAATGGTAGAGCGGTGGCACCGCTCTAATCGGGCACAATTCTCTCAGGATGCCCGCCAGGTTTATTATCTGTCAATGGAGTTTCTCATCGGCCGCACGCTCTCCAATGCACTACTCTCTTTGGGTTTATATGATGAAGTCCGGAGCGCGCTTGAGGCCATGGGGCTGGATCTGGAAGAGCTGATCGACGAAGAGAATGACCCAGGGCTCGGGAATGGCGGCCTTGGTCGTCTGGCGGCCTGTTTCCTTGATTCGCTGGCAACTCTGGGCTTACCTGGGTGCGGTTACGGTATCCGCTACAATTACGGTATGTTTAAACAAAATATCATTGATGGTGTTCAAAAAGAGTCTCTGGACTACTGGCTGGAATACGGGAACCCATGGGAGTTCAAACGTCATAATACGCATTATAAAGTGCGTTTTGGCGGACGCGTGCAACTGGAGGGGAATAAAGCCCGCTGGATTGAAACCGAGGATATTCTGGCTGTCGCACATGACCAGATTATCCCCGGCTATGCGACCGACACGACGAATACGCTGCGGCTGTGGAATGTACAGGTGAATAGTGAGGTCAATGTCGGGAAATTAAATCCACATGATGACTTTGTAACTGAAGTGGAAAATAAATACCACTTTGATCGGATTTCACGGGTCCTGTATCCGGATGACTCCACCGATGCAGGACGTGAATTGCGCTTACGGCAGGCTTATTTTCTGGCCTCGGCAACGATTCAGGATATCCTGAGTCGCCATTACCAGTTACACCGGACTTACGATAATCTGGCGAATAAAATTGCGATTCACCTCAATGATACTCACCCGGTCCTGGCGATTCCGGAACTGATGCGTCTGCTGATTGACCATCACCAGTTCAGTTGGGATAACGCGTTTGATGTGACCTGTCAGATTTTTTCGTACACCAATCACACGCTGATGAGTGAGGCGCTGGAGACATGGCCGGTCGAGATGCTGAGTCGAATTTTGCCGCGTCACTTGCAGATTATTTTCGACATTAACGATCGCTTTCTGAAGACGTTGCAGGAGCGATATCGTGATGACAGTGAGCTGTTGAAACGTGTATCGCTCATTGATGAATCTCATGGTCGTGTGGTGCGCATGGCCTGGCTGGCAGTCGTGGTCAGTCATAAGGTAAACGGCGTGTCGGCACTCCATTCCAAATTGATGACGGAATCGCTGTTTGCTGATTTTGCACGCATCTTTCCGCTGCGTTTCACCAATGTGACCAATGGTGTCACGGCTCGCCGCTGGCTGGCGTTGGCTAATCCTCCGCTGGCAAAAGTGCTGGATGAGAATATCGGTGATAGCTGGCGGACTAAGTTAATGCAGTTGGGCGAGTTGAAGCAGTATATTGATTATCCGTCGGTGAATGAGGCGGTACATCGAGCGAAACGAGCAAACAAGCAGCGACTGGCGCACCATATTGCAACACAGTATGGGGTGGTGGTGGATTCTGGTGCGTTGTTTGATGTGCAGGTGAAGCGTATTCATGAATATAAGCGGCAGTTACTGAATGTGCTCCATGTCATTACTCGCTACAACCGCATTAAAGCGGCACCGGATGCCAACTGGGTTCCGCGTGTGAATATCTTTGCGGGAAAAGCGGCGTCGTCCTATCACATGGCGAAACAGATCATTCGCTTAATTAATGATGTGGCGAGATTGGTGAATAACGATCCGCAAATCGGCGGCAAGCTGAAGGTGGTGTTTATCCCGGATTACAGCGTCAGCCTGGCGCAAATGATCATTCCGGCAGCCGATCTTTCTGAACAAATATCCCTGGCCGGGACGGAAGCATCCGGTACCAGCAACATGAAGTTTGGGCTGAATGGGGCGCTAACAATCGGTACGCTGGATGGCGCGAATATAGAAATGCGTGAATACGTTGGGGAAGATAACATCTTTATCTTTGGTAATACGGCGAGTGAGGTTGATGCGCTGCGTCGCGATGGCTATGACTCGCGCTGTATTTTTGAAAACGATGTGGAGTTACATCAGGTACTGACGCAAATTGGCACGGGGATGTTCAGCCCGCAAGAGCCCGGACGCTACAAAGATGTACTGGATTCGTTAATCAACTTTGGCGACTACTATCAGGTATTAGCGGATTACCGCAGCTATGTGGACTGCCAGGATTCGGTGGATGAATTATATCGTTATCCCCGCGAGTGGACGACAAAGACGATGCATAATATTGCTAATATGGGGTATTTCTCGTCGGACAGAACGGTACAGGAATATGCTGACCATATCTGGCGTATCGCTAAAATCCGCGTGTAGTTATTAATGGCGGCATCTGGCCTCCCGGGATTTTATCACCGGGAGGTTGTTTGTAAATCAGCCAGAATGGGTGACAGTATTTGATGGGCTGGACCATCTTTGCGTAAAGAAGAAAATACACTAAATTGCGGTAATGGAAATGGTGTGTTTATCTTTTTAAGACCATACAGATGCGCGTGTGTTTCAAATACCTTTTCCGGGATCACCCCTAAGCATTGGGTTGTGGACACAATAGTGAGTATGGCCGTAAAAGAAGAGGTAAGCAGACAACGTTCACCGGTTCTGAATTTTTTATCCACAATACTCCGGTGGTAAATTATTTTTTCATTCTTGGTATTGTAGCCCACCAGGTTGGCACTTCTGAACTGCTCCTCTGTCATTGCATTTCCGTATAATACATTATTCTGCGAGGCTACAAGGACCAGCCGCATATCAGATATTTTCTGGCAGGTGATATTTCCTGACTCAACGGAAAATGTTGAAAACACCGCATCAGCCTGGCGCATGTTTAATAGCTCAACAATGCTCTGCTCGTTTAAATCAGCGGTGAGGTGCAGGAGACTGATATCCGCATCGGTATTGATTATTCTGGCTGTGACATCGGGAATAACAATCGGGGAAATAAATGACTCAGTATACAGCGTTAGCCTTTTTTTCGCCGCCGGAGAGGAAAGCGGCATCAGCGCCGATAGTTTGTCGATAATTGGGATCGTATTGTCATAAAGTTCATCAGAGTAGACGGTCGGTAACAGCGCATTTCCGCTACGGACAAAGAGATTATCGCCCATCATTTCTCGCAGTTTTCGTAGTGACTGGCTGACGGCAGAAGGCGAAATGTTAAGCATGTCAGCGACTCTGGAAATACTGCCAACGCTATAGATCAAACAGAAAATTGTCAGCAAATTCAGATCTATTTTGGATAGTGTGCGTATTTTTTCTGCATCACTTGCTTTTGACATAAATCCCTCATAATCAGCGCTATGGCAGTAATCACTTCAGGTATAGCAAAAAATGTTCGGTGCGCCAGAAACGAGATGTTTTGCGTAAGTGCAACACCGGCATCATGCCGAAGGTTGTAACATTGTAAATTATGTTAATCAATTAGGCTTTATTGATGTAGAGCATCAATTTGTTCAAAAAACAACCATACTATTAAGTTGCACCATGGTTGGAAAGAGGAGGAACAAGGTATGGTTGTTGACAGACTGAGAACCGATCTTCTCAACAAATTGATAAACGCCCGCATCGATCTTGCCGCTTATCTGCTGTTGAGAAAAGCGAAAGGCTATATGTCAGTCAGCGAGAGCGATCGTCTGCGTGATAACTTTTTTGAACTGAATCGCGAATTGCACGATCAATCACAGCGCCACGGTATGCATCTTGATCAGGAAGAGTGGAATGCCCTTCGTCGTGCTGAAGGGGCGTTAGCCGCCACCGCTGTTTGTCTGATGAGTGGACATCATGATTGTCCGAACTTTATTGCCGTTAACGCAGAGAAACTGGAAAACTGCCTGACAACGCTGACGCTGAGTATCCAGAGTTTGCAAGCTTATTCAACGCTGGAACACATCTGAACCAGGGGGAGGGCGCTCCCCCTTTTCGTTAAGATTATGTAAAAGTGGCGTAACAATTCCCCTTGCTGGCTACGCTTTAAGCAGAGCCATTAAGGAGGTGCTATGCGTCGACTCTTTCTCTGTGTTGCCTCATTAGCGTTGCTTTCCCCCTATGCCGCTGCCGTCAGGGTGGAGGTCCTGCAAACCAAACTCGACCACCCGTGGTCGCTGACCTTTTTACCGGATGATCGCAGTATGCTGATTACGCTTAGAGGAGGGCAACTTCGGCTCTGGCAACCCGATAAGGGGCTTTCTGACCCACTGACTGGCGTACCTAAGGTTTGGGCGCATGGCCAGGGCGGCTTGCTCGATGTGGTGTTAGCGCCGGATTTTGCACAATCCCGGCGGGTGTGGCTTAGCTTTGCGGAAGCTGACAGTGAAGGGAGAGCCGGGACAGCAGTGGGCTACGGGCGGTTAAGTGACGATCGTAAACACTTGCAGGGGTTCCAGACGGTGTTCCGCCAAATGCCTAAGTTATCAACCGGGAACCATTTTGGCGGGCGTATGGTATTTGATGGCAAAGGTTATCTGTTTATCGGCCTTGGCGAGAATAACCAGCGTATAACCGCTCAGGAACTGGATAAATTACAGGGCAAAGTGGTTCGACTAACGGATGAGGGCAAAATTCCACCGGATAACCCGTTTGTGAACCAGACTGGCGCGCGGGCTGAAATATGGTCGTATGGGATCCGTAATCCGCAGGGGATGGCGATGAACCCCTGGAGTAATGCGTTGTGGCTCAACGAGCATGGTCCGCGTGGCGGAGATGAGATCAATATCCCCGAGAAAGGTAAAAACTATGGATGGCCAATCGCGACATGGGGTGTTAACTACAGTGGTTTCAACATCCCCGAAGCAAAAGGCACAATTGTGGCGGGCACTGAGCAGCCTATCTTTTACTGGGAAAAATCACCTGCAGTCAGTGGGATGGCTTTTTATAACCTCGATACGTTCCCACAGTGGCGACACAAACTGTTTATTGGCGCGCTGAAAGAACAGGGGGTGATTGTGTTAAGCGTGAAAGGCAATACAGTGACGGAAGACGGGCGTATTTTGCATGACAGAGGGCAGCGAATCCGCGATGTGCGCGTCGGACCAGACGGTTATTTGTATGTATTAACCGACGAGTCCGACGGGGAATTACTGAAAGTGAGTCCCTGATTGGATTAGCTGACCGGGATCATCACGACTTTCTGGAATGCGGGGCGTTCGGTGAGCTGTTGATACCAACGTTCCAGGTGAGGGCGCGGCGTCCAGCTCAAGCCGACATTAAACAGGTTATAGATGAACGGCGCGACGGCGATGTCCGCAGTGCCAAATTCAGCGCCAGAGAACCACGCCCGGTCGGCCAGTGCGTTGTCGAGAATGGCAAACAGGTTATCACAGACCTTCGCACCGGCCTCGATGGCTGCCTGATCGCGTTGATCGGCAGGGGTTCTGACCAGACCAAATAAGATAACCCGATGTGCAGGGCTCAGCGTCTGGTTAGCCCAGTCCATCCATTTTTCGCCCTCGGCGCGTTTCGCCGGGGCGTCAACCCACAGTCGTTTTTGCCCGTATTGGGCCGCCAGGTAGCGGACAATGGTATTTGATTCCCACAGCAAGACATCTGTTTCGTCATCGCGTAGCAGTGGAACCAGCCCGTTAGGGTTCATCGCCAGATAGTCTGCGTCATGATTTACGCCATGCTGTCCGCCAGCCAGAATTTGACTGTACGGCAGTTCCAGTTCTTCGAGTGTCCACAATACTTTTTTTACGTTGGTCGAATTATTGCGACCCCACAGTGTAATCATAGTAACCCCGTAAATTAATTGAGCAGCTTTATGGCCGCATTCTCTATCTGACTCGCTCACATGGTGGGGTAAACCTAATATTTACGCAACAAGGCGCAAAAAAATCGTGATGAGAGCAGCACAGCGCAGCGTTATTGCATAAACTTTAAAAACTTTACCAACTTACGGTTTCTTTAAGCTCGTTAGTGCGTTATTACTCACCGCACTTATTTTACACGTCATCCATCAGAACTTTTCTGTATGGTTGGCTGAGGCAACTTGGCCGGTTTTGTGTAAACACGGTGTGGTATGACGTGGTTTTTTGGAATGGATACTCGGGTGGCATTTATGACGCAATACTTCTCTTCCCTACGCAGCCTTGCTGCAGGTTCAGCACTCTTAATCCTTTTTGCGCCGACCGTACAGGCGGCGGAACAACCAACGGCCCCGCCGAGCGTTGACGCACGTGCGTGGATCTTAATGGATTACGCCAGCGGCAAAGTGCTGGCGGAAGGTAATGCCGATGAGAAACTGGATCCCGCCAGTCTGACCAAGATTATGACCAGCTATGTGGTCGGTCAGGCGCTAAAAGCCGGGAAAATTAATCTGAATGACATGGTTACCGTCGGGAAAGATGCCTGGGCTACCGGTAATCCGGCCCTGCGCGGTTCTTCGGTGATGTTCCTCAAGCCTGGCGATCAGGTTGCGGTGTCCGATCTGAACAAAGGCGTGATCATTCAGTCTGGTAATGATGCCTGTATTGCGCTCGCTGATTATGTTGCCGGAAGCCAGGAATCGTTTATTGGTTTGATGAACGGCTATGCGCAAAAACTGGGGCTGACGAACACGACCTTCCAGACGGTACACGGTCTGGATGCCGCGGGGCAGTTCAGTACCGCGCGTGATATGGCATTGTTGGGTAAAGCGTTAATCCACGATGTGCCGGAAGAATACGCCATTCATAAAGAGAAAGAGTTCACCTTTAATAAAATTCGCCAGCCAAACCGTAACCGCCTGCTGTGGAGTACCAACCTGAATGTGGATGGTATGAAAACGGGCACCACGGCGGGAGCCGGTTATAACCTGGTTGCATCCGCGACACAGGGCGATATGCGTTTGATCTCCGTCGTGCTGGGGGCAAAAACCGATCGCATTCGCTTTAATGAATCCGAAAAGCTGCTGACATGGGGTTTCCGCTTCTTTGAAACCGTTACGCCGATTAAACCGGACGCCACCTTTGTTACCCAACGTGTCTGGTTTGGTGATAAGAGTGAAGTCAATCTGGGCGCTGGGGAAGGTGGGTCTGTGACCATTCCGCGCGGTCAGCTGAAAAACCTGAAGGCGAGCTTTACTCTGACAGAGCCACAACTGACCGCGCCACTGAAGAAAGGCCAGGTTGTGGGGACAATCGACTTCCAGTTGAACGGAAAATCTATTGAACAGCGTCCGTTGATGGTGATGGAAGCGGTGGAAGAGGGGGGATTCTTTAGCCGGATGTGGGACTTCGTTATGATGAAATTCCACCAGTGGTTTGGTGGCTGGTTCTCTTAATTTCTGATGCCGGATGACGATGTGATAGCACCGTCATCCGGCACAAATTTAGTACATCAACTTGATATGCTGCGCTTTGGCGTACTCGACAAACGCATCATCCGGGCGGTTATCGCTGATGATGGTATCAAAGCGTTTTAATTCACCCATCCTCGCGGGGCGCACCTTCCCAAACTTGCTGTGATCAACCACCAGAACATGATACTGCGCCATCGACATCGCCCAGTGTTTAACCGGTAATTCCTCAAGGTTAAAACAGGTTGCGCCTTTATCGATATGCACGCCGGCTGCGGAATAAAAAGCGATATCCGGGCATACATTATTCAGGGTTTCCTGGAAATCGAGTGGCTTGAAAATAGCATTACTGGCATGGAATTCGCCGCCACATAAAATGACGCGGCACTGCGGTTTCTCCTGCAACACCAGAAACGTATTCAGTGAATAGCAGATTGCGGTGAACGGTAATTCATTATCGATCGCTTCAATGATCCAGGGCGTTGTTGTTCCGCAGTCGAAGAAAACGGTCTGATGCGCCTGGACGAGGCTGGCTGCCTGCTGCGCTGCCCGGCGTTTTTCATCAACCAGGCGGGATTTTTGATCGCTGATTAAATAGTGGCTGGCGCTACGGGGTTCCAGAACAATATAGCCCCCAAGCAATACGACCGGGGCCGTGTTATTATTCAGATCGCGACGAATGGTCATTTCTGATACACCCAGCAGTGTCGCGGCTTCTTTAAGGTGTAATTTATCGCTGCGTTTCAGCGCCTGCAGTAATTGACCAATACGCTCGTCGCGTCGAGTTTCCATAGTTCCCCTGGAGAGTAGAATAAGTGCTCAGTTTCGCGCGTAATACTACTCTCTTTACCGTGGGTTAGTCACGTACCCAGCCTTTACGAATAGGCAGGGCGAAGCAGGTGCGATAGCAGGTCTGCAAACCGTGGTACAGGGTTGTGCCGAATCGTTGCCAGATCATCTGGGCGCTCAGGCAGCCGATCAGCCCTGCCAGTAACCCCCCCAGCATATCCAGCGGCCAGTGTACGCCGAGGTAAACACGTGACCAGGCAATCGCCACGGCGACGACCATCAACAGTGCTCCGGACCACAGGCGGTGCCAGAACAGGAAGGCCAACGCGAAGGTAAAGATAACAGTACCGTGGTCGCTCGGGAAAGAGTCATCTGCGGCATGGTGCAGGAAGTTATAGCCGATATGATTGACGAATGGCCGGTCGTGAGGGAATAAATGACCCATGAGCCATGAAATGGTCAGGCCGACTGCCAGCGCAATCGCCATTTTTATGACCAACTGGCGCTGGAGGGTCACGCGGTTTTGCGGCCCCCAAAGCCAGAGAATGATCGCCAGTAGCGGTACGATGCTAATCAGATCTTTGGCAATAAAAATGGCGAGCGAGATCGTCCATTGCGCAGAGTCCGGCGTGGCGTTGATCAGGTAAAAAAGCGAATTGTTCAGATTTTCCAGCATAACATCCAGACTCAATGTAATCGTTAAAAAGGCCCCTATTGGGGATCATAAAATTACTTTCAGGCGATAAAAAGCGGTCTTGTCCTATTTGTCTGTTAACTGACTCTTTTTAAGACAATTAATGAGGCTTATTGAGCATGATAGCGGTCTCAACTTAAATTAACCTTAAAACAAAAAGCTCTCGTGCAATTGAGTGTAAAAATGTGCGCATTTTGCTTTCAAATCACATAATTCACTATCACCAGTACGGCGCATTTATTACACTTTGCGCGTTTTTTCATTTGTTAAGAGATTGCATGCAGAACCGTTTATCTTCAGGCGCCCGCTTGGGACGTCAGGCATTACTTTTCCCTCTCTGTCTGGTGCTTTACGAATTCTCTACGTATATCGGTAACGATATGATCCAACCCGGAATGTTGGCGGTGGTGGAGCAATATCAGGCCGGTTTAGATTGGGTTCCAACGTCCATGACCGCTTATCTGGCAGGCGGCATGTTTTTACAGTGGTTGTTAGGGCCGCTGTCGGATCGTGTTGGTCGTCGTCCGGTGATGTTAACCGGGGTGGTTTGGTTCATTGTGACCTGCCTTGCAACGCTGTTTGCACAAAATATTGAGCAATTTACTTTCCTGCGTTTTTTACAGGGGATTAGCCTGTGCTTTATTGGCGCGGTAGGTTACGCCGCAATTCAGGAGTCCTTTGAAGAAGCGGTGTGCATTAAAATTACTGCGTTAATGGCAAACGTAGCATTGATTGCACCACTTTTGGGGCCGTTGGTTGGGGCCGCCTGGGTACATGTCCTTCCGTGGGAAGGCATGTTTGTCCTGTTTGCCGCGCTGGCTGCCATCGCCTTTTTTGGCCTGCAGCGCGCGATGCCGGAAACGGCCACCCGTCTGGGCGAGAAGCTTTCCATTAAAGAGTTGGGCAAAGATTATAAGCTGGTGCTAAAGAATGTGCGGTTTGTCGCAGGCGCACTGGCATTGGGCTTTGTCAGTCTGCCATTGCTGGCGTGGATTGCGCAGTCCCCGATCATTATTATCAGTGGCGAACATCTCAGCAGTTATGAATATGGCCTGCTTCAGGTACCGATTTTTGGCGCACTGATTGCCGGTAACCTGGTGCTGGCGCGTCTGACATCACGCCGCACGGTGCGCTCGCTGATTATCATGGGGGGCTGGCCAATCTCTATGGGATTGATCATTGCCGCCGCGGCCACGGTTGTTTCTTCTCATGCGTATCTGTGGATGACGGCAGGTTTAAGTCTTTATGCGTTTGGCATTGGCGTGGCGAATGCCGGGTTGGTGCGCCTGACGCTGTTTGCCAGTGAAATGAGCAAAGGGACAGTTTCAGCAGCAATGGGTATGCTGCAAATGCTGATATTTACCGTCGGTATTGAGCTGAGCAAACATGCTTATCTGTTGGGTGGAAACGGCTTGTTCAGTCTGTTTAATCTGGCGAGCGGTGTGCTGTGGCTGATTCTGATGGTTATCTTTCTAAAAGATAAGCGGGTAGGGAATTCCCGGGAAGGTTAAAGCCCGGTTTCCGGGCTTTGCAATCATTAGTGATGGTCGTCAATCTGATGCTCAATGACCATCCCTTCACCTACGCTGGCGACATGACGCGCATACGGATGTGCGCGGTAAACAGGGGCTGGAGTGGCTGCCGGAGCAACATAAACCGTTTGCGGGGCAGTAGTGACACTGACCGCCTGCGGAACGTTGACGGAAGAAGGAACAACCACCACTTTGTATCCGCCTGGCACATCAACAGTAACATTCTGTGCAGATGCTGTTCCTGCAAATCCCAGCAACACTGTTGCCATCAGTACACTTTTTTTCATAATTCGCTCGCCTGAAATATTCACTGGAGTTAATAATCCAGCGGGTTAATTTTGAGGCGGATTATGAATAGATCATGCCATCATTTTGTTGCCGTCTGTGCTGATGCGTTAACGAGTAAAGGGCGCTTCATTTTTTAGTACACGATCTATGACATTCAGCACGCCTTCTTCGTTATTCGAACCCGCACGATATTTTGCTGCCTGAACAACGGGTTCGTGAGCGTTGGCCATTGCGAAGCTAAATCCGGCCTGGCGTAGCATCTCAATATCATTTCCACCATCACCAAATACCACGACTTCATCGTCGCTGATATTCCAGCGTTGTTGCAGCAGGCGTAAACCGTTGGCTTTATGAACGCCCGGAATAATTAAATCGATACTGCCGTATCCGGTATGCACCGGTACCATAATGTCGCCAATCGCCTCATGAAGATCTGCCTGCACCTGGGGAATGCGATCGTCGGAGATATTCAGCCCAAACTTGAAGAATACATCATTGATGTTGTCGAAGTTATCGACAAATTCAAGACGGTGATAATACATGGCAGAGATGGATTTATGCTCATCGCTGTACTGTTTCAGGGTGTAGGCGCTGTTTTTGCCGCAGGCGATAATCTCGATGTCTGCGCGGGTCAGCAGATGCTCCACGATGGTCTGGAAATCGTCTTTAGCCAGCTCACCGTTAAAAATATCTTCCCCTTCGCTGACCACCCAGCCCCCGTTTTCTGCCACAAATGAGATTTCATTGGCCAGTTCGGGGAAAAAAGAGATCAGCTGGTAATACTGATTGCCGCTGGCGACCACAAAGCGGATCCCCTGCGCTTTCATTTGACGGTACTGCGCCATAAACCGCTCGCGGTTATAGGTCTTTTGGTCACTTAAAAACGTGCCGTCCATGTCTACTGCAATTAACTTGATACCCATTAGCCGTTCTCCATCACAGTTGTATTTTTGACATCCGGTTTAGCAACAGCCTTCGCAACGATGGCCGCGACAAGCACCAGCGCCAGCACAACCAGCATGGCGCTGCGCAGGCCATAGTGTTCACCCAAATAGCCCAGCAGCGGCGGGCCGACCAGGAATGCCAGATAGCCAGTAGTCGCAACAACGCTCACGCGGGTTGGCGCATCAGGGCCGGTATCGCTGGCGGCCGAAATAGTCAGCGGGAAGCCGAGAGAAGCCCCTAGCCCCCAAAGGATCACCGAGACACCAGCCACCCATGAGCTGTCGACAAAAATGATCAGGCTGATACCGATCGCACCCATCAGTGCACTGGCGCGGACTACTGCCACACGGCTGTAGCGGTCGATAAACCAGCCACCGGTGAAGCGCCCGACGGTCATACCGAGCGTAAAGCCGGCATAAATCAGCGATCCGGATGTCGGGCTAAATCCATGCCCATCAACCATCAGTAATGGCAGCCAGTCGTTGGCGGAACCTTCGGCAAACGCCATCGCCAGCACCACGACGCCAATCAGCAGCAACTGGATATCGCGATAGAATGGCAACCCTTTTTCAGCGGTGTGCGAACCGTCAGTAGCATTCTTACCTGTGCCGTCGGGGATAGCCTTAATCGCGATAAAAATAGGGGTAATAGCCACCATCGCCGCCAGCAGAATATGCGCGGTCGCCGGAACGCTGACGGCGGTAAGTACCATGCCAACGCCTGCGCCAGCCAGCGTTCCCAGGCTGTAGAAACCATGCATCATCGGCAGCACAGTTTTGTTCATTTCACGCTCAACCGCTGCGCCTTCGACGTTGATTGCAACTTCAGCCGCGCCAAAACTGGCACCAAACACGCCCAGACCAAACGCGAACAGCCAGGCGGAATGCAACCATAATGCGAGGCTGAGAATTATCATTCCCAGCACCGCGCATGACATGGTGGTGCGGATGACGTTTCGTGTGCCAAATCGTTTCACCAGCCAGGCCGAACAAAGAATGCCACTCATCGAGCCAATTGAGAGTCCAAACAGCACCGCGCCCATTTCGGCAGTGGAAATAGAGAGGATGTCTCGGATAGCAGGGGTACGCGTCGCCCAGGAAGCCATTAATAATCCTGGTAAAAAGAAGAATGTGAAAAGCGCCCACATACGGCGTCTTAAGGCTTTGCGTGATGAGATGCCAGTCATGAATTCGAGCCAAAGAAAAGAGGAAAGAAGACAACATTAGCAAGGTTGTGTACATTTGTACACAAATGCAAAAAGAGGGAATGCAGTGCGACGCGCGAACGACCCACGACGACGGGATAAAATAGTCCAGGCCACGCTGGATGCGGTTATAATCCATGGTATTCATGGGGTTACACACCGGAAAATCGCCATGATTGCCGAGGTGCCGCTGGGCTCAATGACCTATTACTTTTCGGGAATAGATGAGCTTTTAATGGAGGCATTCGAGCGTTTTACTGACACCATGTCTGTGCAATATCAGGCATTTTTTGCCAGTGTTGAAAATGCGCCACAGGCCTGCCATGCCATTACCGATATGATCTATAGCTCCCAGGTCACTACGCCTGGCAATATGGAACTCATGTACCAATTGTATGCGTTTGCCAGTCGTAAACCGGCGTTAAAGACGGTTATGCAAAACTGGATGTTACGCAGCCAGCAGACGCTGGAACAGTGGTTCGAGCCGGTAACCGCACGCGCGTTGGATGCGTTTCTTGAAGGCATGACGCTGCATTTTGTCACGGACAAAAAACCGCTATCGCGAGAAGATATTCTGACGATGGTGGAACGCATTGCTGGCGTGCCGCAGAAGTAAAATCATTAAAATGGCTTGTCGAGGCGGGAAATCGCCTGACGTAAAAAGTCGATGACTTTCATCGCCTCTGTTGTCAGCGGTTGAGCCGCTGTTTTTACCGTCCCGACGTCCATCCAGGTAATAAAATCATCAATTGTTCTGTGCATGACGCGCAGGCCATCCAGCGACCACGGGCGATAAACAAGATCAGATAAAATGGTTATTCCTCTGCCTTTTGCCACCAGGCTTCTTATTGCCTCAAAAGAGTTGCTGCGAAAACAGATATTGGGCGTATAGCCACGCTGCTGCCAGTAATCGATGATCACGTCAGGGTATTTATCGGTTTCCAGCAGTAAAAACGGCTGTTTTACGACATCAGTAAGGTGGATCGAGGGCTGGCTCTGGAGCGGATGTCCAACAGACGTCCACAGGCGGCGTTGTGAACGAATGAATGTTTCGATTTCCAGATCGGTGTCGTGGCTGATATTTGAGGTCAGGAGCAGGCAAAAATCGACCTTTTTTTCCCGTAGCGCCTGTACCAGTTCCGGTGCAGTAGCTTCATAAAATACGATCTCCAGCAAAGGGAAGCGTCGTTCAAGATCGTTGAGTATATCCGGGATAAGATAGGCAGAGAGCGTTTCGGCAATGCCTATGCGCACCGTGCCGGTGAGAATGTCGCTCCGGTCATGCAAAGCGTCAACTGCCGAGTGGCTACTGTTGATGATGTTGCAGGCATGTGCCAGAAAGCGCTCGCCCTCGGCGGTGAGCTTCACGCCTTTGGGGTAACGTACAAATAGCTGCACGTCTAATGATACTTCCAGATTCCGCATGGCAATGGTCATTGATGACTGAGAAATATGGCAGCGCGCAGCAGCTTTGGAAATTTGTAATGTTTCTGCAAGTGCGATGTAAAACTCAAGTTGCCTTAGCGTGAATTTCATAGTTTTAATCTATGCACAAGGATGAAAACGTTATATTAGCATTCATTCTCACGCCGCCGTAGCCTTGTGGTCATACCGTACAACTGACAATAAGGCGCAAATATGCCCTATCTTTTACTCAGTCTGGCTGCCTGTTTTTGGGGCGGGAACTATGTGGTCGGCCATATATTGGTTGCCGATGTTAATCCCATCGTTTTATCAGCAGCACGCTGGGTATTTACCGCATTGCTATTGATGACGCTTTATTTCCGACAGATCGCCGTGCAGTGGCCAGCGATGAGAAAATCCTTTGGTACTATCGTGTTCCTCGCGTTATGTGGTCAGGTTCTTTTCCCCTTAACGTTGTATATCGGTCTGCAATATACAACGTCGCTCAATGCGGCGATTTATATGTCCACCACACCGGCTCTCGTCCTGTTAATCAATAAATTCTTTTTTAGAGAGCGGATCTCTGCGCGTAATATTGCCGGCGTGATCCTCAGTACCGTTGGCGTTATCTGGTTGGTATCGCAGGGTGATGTGATGCACGCGCGGGTGTTTGAACACCTGAATCAGGGCGATTTCTGGACGATGGGGTCAGCGCTGAGTTGGGCGGTCTATTGCGCTTTTTTACGCATTAAACCGGTTGAGGTAAAGGGAAACGCCTTTGTCGCCGTGAGCGCCCTGATAGGCGCGATGGTACTTATTCCAGTATTGACTCTGGAGTTGATACACAATGGTATGCCGGGCTGGAATAGCTATGCAAATACGGGGGTTATTACTGGGCTGGCATACCTTGTTATTTTTCCTTCCTGGCTGTCATATCTGTTATGGAACAAAGGGATTAGCACCATTGGCGCAACGCGCGGAGAGATCTATTCACACTTGATTCCACTGAGTGGCGGATTATTTAGCGTGATGTTTATGCACGTTACTCTGCATTCATACCATCTGGTCAGCGCGTTGGTTATTATGTGCGGTATAGCATTGTGTTCCCGCCCGAGCGCAAAAAAAGGTTCGCAGCAGCGCACGGCGTGAAAGAGCGGGTAAATTAGCTTACGGTTGCGCCCCCGGTAATATTGACCACCGTAGCGGTCATTGCTCCGGCATGGTCTGAAGCCAGAAAGGTTGTAACCTCAGCGATTTGTGCAAGCGTAGGCAGGCGTCCGATCATGGTGCTTTGTGCCGCACCGCCCAACCATTGCTCAACGGTTAGCCCCATCGACTGGGCTTTGGCACTAAATATTTCCCCCGTGTAAGACCCCGCCGACATGGCATCAATAATTGCGTGCGATCGTACCCCGAGAACACGGATATTTCGTGGGCCCAATTCGCTGGCCAGCGCTTTCATGAAGGCTTCTGCACCCGCGCAACCGACAATGTGGCCCAGGTGGCCTGGCATCGCCATGGAGGCCGCAGGGGCGACGACAGAGAGAATAACGCCAGCACGTTTACCACCCATATGCGGTGTGACGGCTTTTGCGATGTTGAACTGTGCTGAGAGGAAAGGAGTGATACCGCTCATAAACTCAGTCAGGGACAATGCTTCAATACGTTTTCCCTGTTCATGCATAAAACCCGTTGCATTGACCACTACGTCAATGCCGCCAGTATGCTGAGCGAGGTGCGTAACCTGCTCCACGGCGTCATATTCATCGAGCACATCGGTGATAAACGTATTGACAGTACCACCTGCCATTCGCAGGCGACTGGCCGTCCAATCAAGCTTTTCCTGACAGCGCGCGCCCAGGTACACATGAGCACCTTCGCGCACCATCGCCTGCGCAACCGCACTACCAATAGCGCCGCTGCCACCGAAAATCACAGCGATTTTGTCAGTCAGTAACATTGCTAACCCCTTTATGGAAACAGCACAGTTTAAAAGTATGAGTCATAACCGGCATGCTGCAAATCAGAGGGAGAACGAGTGATAAAGAGGGGACGAGAGGTAAATTTCAGGCAACAAAAAACCCATCAACCTTGAACCAAAACGGCGGGGTTGATGGGCTCCACAAATTGGGGACATCAAAGAAAAGCAGTGGCAATAGTTATGACTGACACCTTTAAGAAAAGTTCTGCTTACCTGCAAAAAATTTTCATTAAAAGCAAAAAAAAACAGTTCTAACCAATGCCCGGCCAGATGATGACAATGAGTGTCCCTGCCAGCGTCAACAGAACGTTAGCAATCGCGTATGTGCCTGCATAGCCTAAAGCGGGAATGTTGCTGCGTGCGGTATCACTGATGATTTCCATTGCTGGCGCACAGGTACGTGCCCCCATCATTGCCCCGAACAGCAGGGCCCGGTTCATGCGCAATACGTAAGCCCCAAACAAGAAACAGATGACAACCGGCACCAGGCTGACAATCAGACCTGAAATCAGCATCTGGCCACCCACTGCGCCGAGGCCATTACCAATGCCGCTACCTGCGCTCAAACCGACACCAGCCATAAAGACCATCAGGCCAAACTCTTTCACCATGTTCAACGCACCCTGCGGGATGTAGCCAAACGTCGGGTGGTTAGCACGCAGGAAGCCGAGCATAATTCCGGCGAACAGCAACCCGGCCGCGTTGCCGATGCCAAAGCTGAAATTACTGAACTGGAAGGTGATCATCCCGATCATCAGGCCAATAATAAAGAACGCGCAGAAAGCCAGCAGATCGGTCACCTGGCTGTGAATGGAAATAAAGCCGATACGGTCTGCGATGGTTTTCACACGGCGGGCATCGCCGCTTACTTGCAACACGTCGCCTTTATTGAGCACCACATTGTCATCAATCGGCATCTCAATCTGGCTGCGGATCACGCGGTTCAGGAAGCAGCCATGATCAGTCAGCTTCAACTGGGCCAGACGACGGCCGACGGCATTGTGGTTTTTGACCACGATCTCTTCGGTGACGATGCGCATATCGAGCAGATCGCGATCGAACACCTCTTTACCATTACGGAAGCTAGGGTCGAGGCGAGCATGCGCATCCGGGTAGCCCACTAAGGCGATTTCATCGCCCATCTGCAGCACGGCGTCTCCGTCCGGATTAGCCAGAATACCGTTGCGACGGATACGTTCGATATAACAACCGGTCTGGCGATAGATGCCCAGCTCGCGCAGATTTTTACCGTCAGCCCAGGCAACCAGTTCCGGGCCGACACGATAGGCACGGATCACCGGCAGATAGACCTTACGGTTGGCGTCAGTGTCCAGCCCGCGCTCACGCGCGATTTGTTGGGCGCTGGTTTGGAGATCCTGGTGCTGCAGTTTTGGCAGATAGCGGGCACCGACAATCAGACTGACCAGTCCGATCAGATAGGTCAGTGCGTAACCGAGGCTCAGGTTGTCGAGGGCGGTCGACAATTGTGTTCCCGTCATCCCCGAATGGCGCAATGTGTCACCTGCGCCGACCAGCACCGGCGTTGAAGTCATTGAGCCGGCCAACATACCGGCGGTCAGGCCGATATCCCAGCCAAATAGCTTACCCAGTCCCAGGGCGATCAGCAGTGCACTACCGACCATCACCAGTGCAAGCATTAGGTAATTTTTCCCATCGCGAAAAAAAATCGAAAAAAAGTTGGGACCGGCTTCGACGCCGACACAAAAAATAAACAGCATAAAGCCGAGATTTAAAGCATCAGTGTTAATACTAAAGTGCTGCTGACCTAATAATAGGGACACCACTAAAACGCCAATGGAATTACCGAGTTGGACTGTCCCCAGGCGTAATTTACCCAGACACAGGCCCAGAGCCAGGACCACAAATAATAACAGGATGTAATTCCCATTTAACAAATCTGCGACGTTTATATTCACGGAGGCTAACTTCTTGTTTACTAGTAAGCTATTGAAAGAAATGGCAATTTACGCTAATGTTTTTGCCAGAAATTAAGGGGCGACTGCATCGCACACAGCCCCAAATAATGCAGCACGACAATATATGTGACTAGTTTAATCTCATTACGTATCAACGGCTATAAGAATCGTGTGGGTGTGTTTTTGGCATGGAATGCCGAGTAACTTTATCTGACTGGACGCCTGCGGGCGAAAAGAGTGTTCGATAGAGAGAGTGTCAGGAGGAACGATTGAAACATAAGCAAAGTTGGGCGGGTGCGATCTGCTGCTTTGTGCTCTTTATTGTAGTGTGTCTTTCATTAACGCTGAATATCAAAGGCGCATTTAGAGCGGCTGGGCATCCTGAGGTCGGGTTGTTATTTTTTATACTGCCTGGCGCTGTGGCAAGCTTTTTCTCCCACCGTCGGGAAGTGCTTAAACCCCTTCTTGGTGCAATACTGGCAGCGCCGTGTTGCTTGTTGCTGATGCGGTTCGTGTTTATGCCGACGCGTTCGCTGTGGCAAGAGCTGGCATGGTTGTTTAGTGCAGTGTTTTGGTGCGCGCTTGGCGCATTGTGTTTTTTATTTATCAGTAGTTTATTCAACCAGCGTCAGCGGCGGAAAAAAAACTGATGACGCCCTCCAGCGGAGGGCGTAGAAACAGCTATCAGGCGAACAGATTCATATTCTCTTTTGCCCACGCTTCAAAATCCGTGCAGCCGCCGATGTGTTGTTGATCAACGAAAATCTGCGGAACGGTCTCAACTGGCTTACCTACCGTTTTTTCCAGATCTGCTTTAGTTATTCCTTCGGCATGGATATCAATGTAGCGGAAGTTAAAATCGTCATGCTCATTGCTTAATTTTTCAGCTAATTCTTTTGCGCGCACGCAATACGGGCACCCTGGGCGACCAAAAATAACGGCAAACATCTCTATCTCCTCGAACTTATCAGGCCGGATGGCGAATGTTGTTATGATGCCGCGATTTGTGACGGATGGAAAGCAGGTTCAGCCTGTTGCTTTGATATCCTTAGTCTATGCCTTCGTCTTTCAAACCGCATTTTTGTTAAACATGGGCTGTCGGAACGTTTTACACTAAGCGCCATTTATCGGGAGGCACCTATGCGCACAGTGGGCGTGTTACCCAAAAGCGTATTGATTCTGGAAATCATCGGGATGGTTTTGTTATCGCTGGCGCTGTTGTCGCTTAACGATTATCTCACTTTACCCGCACCGCTAAACGGGCCATTGGCCTGTGTGGTAATGATATTTCTGGGCGTACTGTTGATGCTTCCCGCCGCGGTGGTATTGATGTTGCGCATTGCGCAGCTGTTGGCACCGCAGCTGATGTCGCGTGCTCCCGACGCTTCTTCCCATTCAGCCAGAGAAAAAAAAGATGACTCCAACCATTGATTTAATTCGTAGCCACCGTTCCATTCGCCATTTCACCGATGAAGGTATTTCCGATGCACAGCGTGAGGCGATTATTGCTGCCGCTCAAGGGACATCAAGCTCAAGTTTTTTGCAGTGCACGACGATAATTCGTATTACCGATCAAAATCTGCGTGAGTCCCTGGTGACATTATCGGGTGGACAAAAGCACGTCGCGCAGGCCGCCGAGTTCTGGGTTTTTTGTGCTGATTTTAATCGCCATTTGCAAATTTGCCCCGATGCGCAACTGGGGCTGGCGGAGCAACTATTGCTTGGCGTGGTTGATACGGCGATGATGGCGCAAAATGCGCTGACAGCGGCTGAATCACTGGGGCTTGGCGGTGTGTTCATTGGCGGCCTGCGTAACAATATTGAGCCGGTAACGGAATTACTGAAGCTGCCAAAGCATGTTTTGCCGCTGTTTGGCCTGTGTCTCGGCTGGCCTGCGGATAATCCGGACATCAAGCCCCGGCTGCCAGCAACACTGGTGGTGCATGAAAACCAGTACCAGCCGCTCGATCAGGATGTATTGTCGCAATATGATGAGCAGCTTGCGCAGTACTATCTGACCCGTGGTAGCAACACGCGTCGCGATACCTGGAGCGATCATATTCGCCGTACCATCATTAAAGAAAGCCGTCCCTTTATCCTGGAATATTTACATAAACAGGGATGGGCGATGCGCTAAAGCGTTTAACCCAGTGTATGATACGCCAGCTTTTACCAGGTCTTTTAGAGAGGTGCAGGGTGAAAATTGCCATTTTGTCCCGGGATGGAACGCTCTATTCTTGCAAACGCCTGCGTGAAGCGGCGATGCAACGCGGTCACCTGGTTGAAGTTATCGATCCTCTTTCTTGTTATATGAACATTAGCCCAGCGGCGTCTTCTATCCATTATAAAGGCCGTCAGCTTCCCCATTTTGACGCGGTCATCCCAAGGATTGGCTCAGCCATTACCTTCTACGGTACGGCAGCATTACGCCAGTTTGAGATGCTGGGTAGCTACCCGCTGAATGAGTCAGTCGCGATTACCCGCGCACGCGATAAGCTGCGCTCGTTACAACTGTTAGCGCGACAGGGAATTGACCTGCCCATTACCGGGATAGCCCACTCGCCGGATGATACCAGCGATATGATTGATATGGTCGGCGGTGCGCCGCTGGTGGTGAAACTGGTGGAGGGGACTCAAGGGATCGGTGTGGTATTGGCTGAAACGCGCCAGGCTGCAGAGAGTGTCGTGGATGCATTTCGTGGTCTGAATGCCCATATTCTGGTCCAGGAATATATCGAAGAGGCGAAGGGGCGAGATATTCGCTGTTTCGTCGTGGGTGATGAGGTGGTCGCGGCTATTGAGCGGCGGGCTAAAGAGGGCGATTTCCGTTCTAACTTGCATCGCGGCGGAGTTGCCACTATTGCCAATATCACGCCGCAGGAAAGGGGCATTGCGCTTAAAGCTGCCCGCACGATGGGGCTTGACGTTGCTGGCGTCGACATCCTGCGTGCAGAACGCGGACCGCTGGTTATGGAGGTCAACGCCTCTCCAGGGCTGGAAGGCGTGGAGAAAACCACTGGGATAGATATTGCTGCGCGAATGATCCAGTGGATCGAGCGTCATGCTACTCCTGAATTTTGTCTTAAAATCGGCGGCTAAACGCAATATCGATAGCGATCGTGGTATGACACGGTCTTTTTGCGTAAGCTGTGCCGGTAATTTTTTCATCAATAGAGGTCGCACATTATTATGACATCACTGGTCGTTCCCACTCTGGATACGTTGCGTCAATGGCTCGACGACCTGGGCATGAGTTTTTTTGAATGTGATACCTGTCAGGCGCTGCATCTACCGCACATGCAGAACTTCGACGGCATTTTTGATGCAAAAATTGATCTGGTGGATAACGTCATTCTGTTTTCTGCGATGGCGGAAGTCAGACCTTCAGCGCTGCTACCGCTGGCCGCCGATCTGTCCGCTATCAATGCCAGCTCGCTGACGGTAAAAGCCTTTCTGGATATGCAGGATGATAATCTGCCAAAGCTGGTGGTTTGCCAGTCTTTATCCGTTATGCCGGGTGTGACGTTTGAACAGTTTGAATGTTTTGTGCGTCAGAGCGAGGAACAGATATCGATGGTGATCCTTGAAGCCGGGGCACATCAGTTGTTGTTTAACGCCGAAGAAGACGCGCAAAACAGCAATGCAGAGGTTCATTTCCTCCACTAATAGTTCCTGATTATGGGTATCTATAGCGCAGCCGCTGCCAGAGCGGTTGCATATTTCATGTTTTTATTCTGCATTTAACCTTTTCTTAAAGAGTTATTCACTTCGATTCTGCCCCTTCCGCTTTACGTCATAGACAAAACCTGCATAAAAAATTGATAAAAGACGTTTTTTTATCTGGGCTATATCCACAAATCCTGGCTAAAGTTATTCTTGCAAGGCTTATAAACGTCACCGTTCAATTTGCTCATTATGAGCTATCTGTAGCTGTATGCATGTTGAATGAGTCAGCGGATATCAGCGAGCAATAGCGGCGGGGAGAGAGACCTCTCTTTCATTGATGCCGCATGAAATAATATGCACGTTTCTTGCATATCATTAGAGTGTGACTTTTTTGTTCGTTTGTTAACGAACTTTCAGAAGGAAAGAGATTATGACCGCCTTAAATAAAAAATGGTTATCAGGCCTGGTTGCAGGTGCTCTGATGACCCTCTCTGCCGGCACGCTCGCTGCTGAACAAAAAACACTGCATATTTATAACTGGTCTGACTATATTGCTCCGGACACGGTGGCTAATTTTGAGAAAGAGACCGGCATTAAAGTCATTTATGATGTATTTGACTCTAATGAGGTGCTGGAAGGTAAGCTAATGGCTGGCAGCACCGGTTTTGACCTCGTTGTCCCGTCAGCCAGCTTCCTCGAACGGCAACTGACTGCGGGTGTATTCCAGCCCCTGGATAAGAGCAAACTGCCGGGCTGGAAAAACCTCGATCCTGAACTGCTGAAACTGGTGGGTAAACACGATCCCGACAATAAGTTTGCTATGCCGTATATGTGGGCAACCACCGGTATTGGCTACAACGTGGATAAAGTTAAAGCGGTGCTGGGCGCGGATGCTCCGGTTAACAGTTGGGATTTGATCCTGAAACCGGAGAATCTGGAAAAACTCAAAAGCTGCGGTGTCTCTTTCCTCGATGCGCCTGAAGAAGTGTTTGCTACCGTGCTGAATTATTTGGGTAAAGATCCAAACAGCACGAAAGCAGATGATTACACCGGGCCGGCAACCGATTTGCTGTTGAAACTGCGTCCGAATATTCGTTATTTCCACTCCTCGCAATACATTAACGATCTGGCAAATGGTGATACCTGTGTAGCAATTGGCTGGGCAGGGGATGTATGGCAGGCCGCAAACCGTGCGAAAGAAGCGAAAAATGGCGTCAATATCTCCTTCTCTATTCCAAAAGAGGGGGCGATGGCGTTCTTTGATGTGTTCGCGATGCCTGCAGATGCGAAAAACAAAGACGAAGCCTACCAGTTCCTCAATTACTTGCTGCGTCCTGATGTGATTGCGCATATTTCCGATCACGTGTTCTACGCCAATGCTAACAAAGAAGCGACGGCGCTGGTCAGCCCGGAAGTTCGTGATAACCCAGGTATCTATCCGCCAGCGGACGTGCGCGCCAAACTGTTCACACTGAAAGTACAGGATCCGAAGATCGATCGTGTACGTACCCGCGCCTGGACGAAGGTAAAAAGCGGAAAATAACCCGATGTTCTGGACACGACCCGGCGGTGCTTGTGCCTGCCGGGGATGTCGCGATCCCGAACACACAAAACCCGGCAATACGCACCAATAAGGTGCGTTATTTGCACCGTTTCTTTGTTTTATGCCGGAGAGCACTTAAGTGAATGATGCAACCCCACGCCCACAAGCGAAAATCCGTAAGGCGCTGACCCCGCTGCTTGAAATTCGCAACCTGACGAAGTCATTTGACGGTCAGCATGCCGTCGATGACGTCAATCTCACTATCTACAAAGGCGAAATATTTGCCCTGCTTGGTGCGTCTGGTTGTGGTAAATCAACCCTGCTGCGCATGCTGGCGGGGTTTGAGCTGCCAACCACTGGGCAAATCATGCTGGACGGTGTCGATCTGGCGCACGTTCCACCTTATCTGCGTCCCATTAATATGATGTTTCAGTCCTATGCTCTGTTTCCACATATGACGGTGGAACAGAATATTGCCTTTGGGCTCAAACAGGACAAGCTGCCGAAAGCGGAAATCGCTAGCCGGGTGAATGAGATGCTCGGACTGGTGCACATGCAGGAGTTCGCCAAACGTAAGCCACATCAGCTTTCAGGCGGTCAGCGTCAACGTGTGGCACTGGCCCGGAGCCTGGCCAAACGCCCTAAGCTGCTGTTACTGGATGAACCGATGGGCGCTTTGGATAAAAAACTGCGTGACCGCATGCAGCTGGAAGTGGTTGATATTCTTGAGCGTGTAGGGGTGACCTGCGTGATGGTGACACACGACCAGGAAGAAGCCATGACCATGGCGGGCCGTATAGCCATCATGAACCGCGGAAAATTTGTGCAGATTGGCGAGCCGGAAGAGATCTACGAGCACCCGACCACCCGCTACAGCGCTGAATTTATCGGTTCGGTAAACGTTTTTGAAGGGCTGCTAAAGGAGCGTCAGGAGGACGGTCTGGTGATTGATTCTCCGGGGCTGGTGCATCCGCTAAAAGTGGATGCTGATACTTCCATTGTCGATAACGTACCGGTGTATGTCGCGCTTCGTCCGGAAAAAATCATGCTCTGTGATGCCCCTCCGCCGGATGGCTATAACTTTGCGGTGGGCGAGGTGGTGCATATTGCCTACCTGGGTGATTTGTCTGTCTATCACGTGCGTTTAAAAAGCGGCCAGATGTTGAGTGCCCAGTTGCAAAACGAACATCGCTATCGTAAGGGGCTACCGACCTGGGGTGACGAGGTACGTTTGTGTTGGGATGCGGACAGCTGTGTGGTGTTGACGGTTTAAGGAGTAAAGATGAGTACACTTGAACCTCCGGCACGTGCCGAAAAAGCGAGCCGTTTCACGCTGTATATGTCGCGGCTGCAAATGAAACATGGTCGCAAGCTGGTGATCGCGCTGCCGTATGTGTGGCTGGTTCTCCTGTTTTTATTGCCGTTTCTGATTGTCTTCAAGATAAGCCTGTCCGAGATGGCCAGGGCGATACCGCCGTACACTGACCTTGTGGCATGGGCCGATGGTCAGCTATCTATTACGCTCAATTTAGGTAACTTCCTGCAACTGACGGACGACCCGCTCTATTTCGATGCTTACCTGCAGTCTTTGCAGGTCGCGGGGATTTCGACGATCTGCTGTCTGCTGTTGGGGTACCCACTGGCGTGGGCCGTGGCACACAGTAAACCTTCTACACGTAATATTTTGCTGTTGTTGGTGATCCTGCCTTCCTGGACCTCTTTCTTGATTCGCGTCTATGCCTGGATGGGGATCCTGAAAAATAACGGGGTGCTGAACAACTTCCTGATGTGGCTGGGCGTTATCGATCAGCCATTGACGATCCTGCATACCAACCTGGCGGTTTATATCGGTATTGTTTATGCCTATTTGCCCTTTATGGTGCTGCCGATTTATACCGCACTGACGCGCATTGACTATTCGCTGGTGGAGGCTGCATTGGATCTGGGCGCACGGCCGTTGAAAACCTTTTTTAGCGTGATTGTGCCTTTGACCAAAGGCGGGATTATCGCCGGTTCAATGCTGGTGTTTATCCCGGCAGTAGGGGAATTTGTTATTCCGGAACTGCTTGGGGGGCCGGACAGCATTATGATCGGCCGCGTGCTATGGCAGGAGTTTTTCAATAACCGTGACTGGCCGGTGGCGTCTGCTGTTGCCATCATCATGTTGCTGTTACTGATTGTGCCAATCATGTGGTTCCATAAATATCAGCAGAAAAGCGTGGGGGAACACGGATGAATAACTTACCGGTCATTCGCTCGCCGTGGCGGACCTTTATCCTGGTCGTGGGGTTTACTTTCCTGTACGCCCCCATGCTGATGTTAGTTATCTATTCGTTCAACAGCTCCAGGCTGGTGACGGTGTGGGCGGGTTGGTCAACACGCTGGTACGGTGAACTTTTCCACGATACTGCAATGATGAGTGCCGTCGGCATGAGTTTAACGATTGCTGCCTGTGCTGCGACGATGGCGGCCATTCTTGGTACGATTGCTGCCGTGGTGATGGTTCGTTTTGGCCGTTTTCGTGGTTCAAACGGTTTTGCCTTTATGATCACCGCGCCGCTGGTTATGCCGGATGTGATTACGGGTTTATCATTGTTATTGCTGTTTGTGGCCCTCGGACATGCGATTGGCTGGCCAGCCGATCGCGGTATGCTGACTATCTGGCTTGCGCACGTCACCTTCTGTACCGCTTATGTCGCGGTAGTGATTTCGTCGCGTCTGCGCGAACTGGATCACTCTATTGAGGAAGCGGCGATGGATCTCGGCGCGACGCCGCTGAAGGTGTTTTTCGTCATCACGTTACCGATGATTATGCCGGCGGTCATTTCCGGTTGGTTGCTGGCCTTTACGCTATCGCTGGATGATTTGGTTATCGCCAGTTTCGTTTCTGGCCCAGGGGCGACCACCTTGCCAATGCTGGTATTCTCCAGTGTGCGTATGGGGGTTAACCCAGAGATCAACGCACTGGCGACGTTGATCCTCGGCGTGGTAGGAATTATCGGATTTATCGCGTGGTATCTGATGGCACGAACAGAAAAACAACGGATACGCGATATCCAACGTGCAAGACGCGGCTGAAAAAACTAAAATCTGCCAACCTGTCTATACGGCGCAACTGTGGTGGTTGCGCCGTTTTCAAGGAAGACGACGCGTTGGGATTTTTTAAGAAATCATCCACCTCACATGCTCGCTTAAACGTCCCTGCTTTGGTGCAGGTGGCGGCGCTGGCTATTATTATGATCCGCTGTCTCGACCTGCTGATGATCTTCAACACCCTTGGCCTGAAAGGGGTGAGCGAGTTTATTCATCGCAGTGTACAGACCTGGGATTTGACGCTGGTGTTTCTGGGCAGTCTGGTGCTGCTTTTTATTGAAATTTATTGTGCCTTTTCACTGGTTAAAGGGCGTAACTGGGCCCGCTGGATCTATCTGCTAACCCAAATTATTGCCAGTGGATATCTGTGGGCGGCATCGTTAGGTTATGGCTATCCCGAGCTGTTCAGCATTGCGGGGGAATCCAGACGTGAAATCTTCCGTACGCTGGTGATGCAAAAATTGCCCGATATGTTGGTGCTGCTGTTGCTGTTTGTTCCGGCGTCCAGTCGGCGGTTCTTCCGTTTGCAATAACGTGTATAATCTTCGCCCCTGTTAATTTGAAGGTTTCCGTATGCAGTGCGCACTTTATGACGCTGAACGCTGTCGTTCCTGTCAGTGGATAACACAGCCCATCGCCGAACAACTCTCTGCTAAAACAACCAATCTCCAGCATCTGCTGGCCGATTTTTCGGTCGGGGAATGGTGTGCGCCGATCGGTGGTGCGGAAAACGCTTTTCGAAATAAAGCTAAAATGGTGGTCAGTGGCAGCGTGGAAAAACCGCTGCTGGGCATGCTGCATCGCGACGGTACATCTGAAGATTTGTGCGATTGTCCGCTGTATCCCGCTTCTTTTGCACCCATATTTACCGTGCTAAAGCCGTTTATTGCCCGCGCGGGGCTTACGCCTTACAACGTGGCGCGCAAACGGGGTGAGCTTAAATATCTGCTGTTAACGGAAAGCCAGTTTGACGGTGGCATGATGCTGCGTTTTGTTTTACGTTCTGACGCGAAACTGGCACAGCTGCGTACGGCGCTACCGTGGCTGCAGGCACAATTACCGCAGTTAAAAGTCATTAGCGTCAATATCCAGCCTGTGCATATGGCGATTATGGAAGGGGAGACAGAAATCTTCCTGACCGAACAGCAGGCACTGGCCGAACGTTTTAACGATGTGCCGCTGTGGATCCGCCCGCAGAGTTTCTTCCAGACCAATCCGGTAGTAGCAGGACGTTTATATGCCACCGCCCGTGACTGGGTGCGTCAGCTGCCTGTTAATCACATGTGGGATCTGTTTTGCGGTGTTGGGGGTTTTGGTCTGCACTGCGCCACGCCGCAGATGAAACTGACAGGGATTGAAATCGCGCCAGAGGCGATCGCCTGTGCGAAACAGTCGGCACAGGAGCTTGGGTTGCAGAATCTGCATTTTCAGGCGCTGGATTCAACTCAGTTTGCTACTGCTCAGGGCGAAGTGCCGGACCTGGTGCTGGTAAACCCACCGCGCCGGGGTATTGGCAAACCGCTGTGCGATTTTCTTTCCCAAATGGCACCACGTTTTATTGTTTATTCCAGCTGTAATGCGCAAACCATGGCGAAGGATATTCACGAGTTGCCAGGGTATCACATTGAACGCGTCCAGCTTTTCGATATGTTTCCACATACTGCACACTACGAAGTGTTGACGCTGCTTAGTCGACGATAAATGGCATGCCTGATGGCGTTTTGCTTATCAGGCCTACGACGAGATGCAGAAATGTAGGCCGGATAAGGTGCTTGCGTCACATCTGGCAAATGCAACATGCGAAAAAAAAGCCCGTACTTACGTACGAGCTCTCTCTTGAATATGGCGGTGAGGGGGGGATTGACTCGCGTTGCTCGCCCTGCGGGCAGCCTGTTCGCTGCGCTCTCAGTCTGTCCAACTGGCTGCGCCAGTTGTCGAACCCCGGTCGGGGCTTCTCATCCCCCCGGCAGGCGCAATATGCGAAAAAAAAAGCCCGTACTTGCGTACGAGCTCTCTCTTGAATATGGCGGTGAGGGGGGGATTCGAACCCCCGATACGTTGCCGTATACACACTTTCCAGGCGTGCTCCTTCAGCCACTCGGACACCTCACCATATTGTATTGCTGCCTGACCTCATGGGGGGCAACGGGGCGCTACTATAGGGAGTTGCGCTAAAACGGTCAAGCAGAATTTACATGTTCATATTCGTTTGGTTACGCAATGTACATATTCCCCCACCCGGACAGGCGTGGGGGAGAGGATTAGCGCTGAGAGTCCAGTTTTTCACCGTTGGTGACGACTTCCTGAGCTTTGCTGTAGCTCTCAATCAGCAACTGATATGCCGGGAAGACTTTCGTGTACACTTCTGCCCACTCTGCGGCATCTTCACGGTTCCATGTTCCCTGCAATTCGGAAGCAACCGCGGCGGTATCCATCGGTACTACGCCTGCCTGAACGACACGTGCCAGGGTAATTTCCTGCGCCATTTTACTGTAGGTGCCGGAAGCATCGATAACTGCGAACACTTTGTAACCTTCAGCTACCGCGCTAATGGCCGGGAATGCCATGCATACACTGGTGATGGTACCAGCAATAATCAGCGTTTTACGACCGGTCGCTTTCACTGCTTTAACAAAATCTTCGTTATCCCAGGCGTTGATTTCACCTTTACGCGCCACGTATTGAGCATGAGGCGCATTGGCGTGGATCTCAGGGATCAACGGGCCATTAGGTCCCTGCGGTACTGATGCGGTGGTAATCACCGGCATCTTCGCCAGGGAGGCCATTTTAGCCAGCGCGGCAGCACGCGCACGCAGTTCTGGCATTGGCATATCGCCTACGGTCTGGAAAAGTCCGCTCTGGTGATCGATAAGTAGCATAACGGAATCATTTACATCGATGACCGGGCGTGAACCATTAAAGTTTGCAGGACTGGACATAGTATTCTCCTTTGACTCAGATTTGGCCAAAGCGGCCGGAGTTAAAATCGCGTACGGCTTCTGCGATTTCTTGTTTCGTGTTCATCACAAACGGACCGTAACCAACAATCGGCTCATTCAACGGTTCGCCTGCCAACAGCAATACGCTGGCATCGCTACTGGCTTCAATATGCAATGTTTTACCCTGCTGGCTTAATACCACCAGCTGTGCCTCGCTGACGGGGGTGGTGCCGTTTATGGTGATGTTGCCTTTCAGTACGACCAGCGCGGTGCTCCATCCTTCCGGCTGAGACAGCGTGAACTGATGATTACGCTGCAGACGCATATCCCAGACATTCAGCGGCGAGAAGGTATGTGCCGGACCTTTTGTCTCCTGATAGCTGCCCGCAATGACACGGAGAGTGCCGGCGTCATCTGGCAGCGTGACAGTAGGGATAACATCACTACTAATGCCCTGATATCCTGGTACGGTCATTTTGTCTTTCGCTGGTAGGTTGACCCAAAGTTGCACCATTTCCAGCTCGCCACCCTTCCGGGTAAATTCCGGAGAATGGAATTCTTCATGTAAAATGCCTGCACCTGCAGTCATCCACTGCACGTCGCCTGGGCCGATAATCCCACCACGGCCGGTTGAGTCACGATGTTCAACTTCACCGCTGTAAACGATGGTCACCGTTTCGAAACCACGGTGAGGGTGCTCACCCACACCACGTTTTTCATTACCTGGGGTGAAGGTATGTGGCCCGGCGTAATCCAGCAGCAGGAACGGACTTAATTGTTCAGCATGAGACTGGTAAGAGAACATCGAACGAACCGGGAATCCATCGCCAACCCAGTGTGGGCGAGGTGCGGTGTAGACGCCTGTTACTTGTTTCATATGTGTCTCCTCAGTGGCGTTATCTTGATGTGAATAAGCTTATATTCATGACAGAGGGCTGAGTAGTAGCTAAAATAGCCCTCACAGTCTCATAAATAGGACAATAAGATGACTAAGCTGGATCTCAATGATTTCGCGTGGTTTGTTCACGTAGTTGAAGAAGGAGGATTCGCTGCGGCCGGTCGGGCGCTCGATGAACCGAAATCAAAACTGAGCCGCCGAATTGCACAACTGGAGGAGAGGCTGGGGGTTCGGTTGATTCAGCGAACTACCCGGCAGTTTAATGTTACTGAAGTTGGGCAGACATTCTACGAACACTGTAAGGCTATGCTGGTGGAAGCGCAGGCAGCGCAGGATGCCATTGCGGCGTTGCAGGTTGAGCCGCGAGGTATTGTGAAGCTGACCTGTCCGGTCACTTTACTGCACGTGCATGTCGGCTCCATGCTCGCCCGTTTCATGGCACGTTATCCCGATGTATCCGTACAGCTTGAGGCTACAAATCGTCGGGTTGATGTGGTAGGTGAAGGGCTTGATGTCGCGATTCGCGTCAGACCCCGTCCTTTTGAGGATAGCGATTTGGTAATGCGTGTACTTGCTGACAGGGGGCATCGCCTATATGCCAGCCCGCTATTGATCGAGCAGATGGGCACTTTACATGCGCCAGCGGAGCTGACCCGATGGCCTGGTCTGAGCCTGGCTACGGGTAAGCATGTGCATCGCTGGGAATTATTTGGCCCACAGGGTGCGCGAGCAGAGGTACATTACACACCGCGTATGATCACCACCGATATGCTGGCTTTACGCGAAGCGGCAGTGGCAGGTGTAGGGGTCGTTCAGCTCCCGCAATTGATGGTAAAAGAGCAAATAGCAGCGGGCGAATTGGTGGCATTACTGGATGGCTGGGAACCAAAGCGAGAGATCATTCACGCGGTCTTTCCATCGCGCAGGGGGTTATTACCGTCGGTTCGTGCATTGGTGGATTTCCTCACGGAAGAATATGCACGAATGATCGAGGATTAAATACGTAATATCAGTCCACAAAAAAGGCCGGTTAAACCGACCTTTTATTATCTGGACGCCATTCAGGCGTTAAAACAATCAGCGACTACGGAAGACAATGCGGCCTTTGCTCAGGTCGTACGGGGTTAGTTCAACAGTCACTTTGTCGCCCGTCAGGATGCGGATATAGTTTTTACGCATTTTACCGGAGATGTGTGCAGTAACCACGTGACCGTTTTCTAACTCTACGCGGAACATGGTATTAGGTAACGTATCGAGAACGGTACCCTGCATTTCAATATTGTCTTCTTTGGCCATCTAATCCTCTGGGGTATCACTACCGTAATTTGAACCGGCAAGATAATGCCGAAGTTCTTTTAATAAGTAAAGATTTGTGCGTTTAAAACGCAGCAAATCGGGTTTGGCGCATTACTCTAACCACACACAACAAAGCTGCACTAAAAGCGCAACGTGTAAGGGAACGATGAGATAAACGATAGGCGTTGCCTGACGCGAACTGTTCCTTAACGGCGGCGGGGTAATGGGCTAAACCGACTCTGCGGCACCAATTATAACACCCCGACAAAAAATGTGCCGAAAACATTCACTCCTGAGGCGAAAATAACGTCCTGGGCACCCAGAAGTGGCTCGGTAGGCGCTGCTGGCGTAGCCTGCTTAAATGTTCAAGGTAGTCCCTGCGCGGAGTCTCAATGGCTCCCAGTGACGCGGTGTGGGTATTTAACACCTGGCAATCGATTAATTTTCCGCCCTGACGGATAAATTCAGCGCAAAAAACAAGCAGTGCGGTTTTGGAGGCATTTTCCTGGCGACTGAACATCGATTCACCGCAGAAAAGGGTACCTTGCGCAACGCCGTACATCCCGCCGACTAATTCGTTTTGTCGCCATACTTCAATCGAGTGCGCGTGTCCAAGTTCATGCAACCGATGATAGGCATCCACTACATCATGCGTTATCCAGGTGCCTTCTTCCCGGTCGTTTGCACATCCTTCAATGACCTGACCAAACGCGTAATTAAGTGTCACGTGATACGGTGAGTGTTTATGAAAGCGCTTCATGCTGCGACTTAAGTGAAATTTGTCAGGCCAAAGAATGGCGCGCGGGTCGGGCGACCACCAGAGGATAGGGTCGCCTGGGGAAAACCACGGGAAAATACCGCGTTGGTAGGCCATTAGCAGGCGGGCAGGGCTGAGATCGCCCCCCAGTGCTAACAAACCGTTAGGCTCGCGTAAAGCGCCTTCCGGTGAGGGGAAGGCGATAGAATGGCGGGACAGTTGCACCAGGCGCATGACAGCGAAACTCCACTACGCGAGTTGGATCGTTCAATAATAGCTTACAGACGTTGCTTAAACTGGTAATAACGCCCCTGCCTGGCTAACAGATCTGCGTGATTACCTTGCTCAATTATGTGTCCGTTGTCCATCACTATTATTTGATTAAATCGCGACAGCCCGCGCAGGCGATGTGTGACCATGAGTACGGTTTTATTGCGCATCACATCGTTAATCAATTCAAGCATTTGGCTTTCCGTTGTCGCATCCAGACCCTCAGTAGGTTCATCCAGAAGCATCAGTGGCGCATCGTGCAGCAAGGCGCGCGCGATAGCCAGACGGCGTAGCTCTCCGCCTGAAAGCTGACGACCGCCTTCACCCAGCCAGGCATTGAGTCCATCACCTTCCAGCAGTTTTTCCAGACCGACACGGCACAGCATCCCGGATAGCGCTTCATCGCTGGCGTGCGGCGCAGCCAGAAGCAGGTTATCGCGCAATGTCGCACTGAACAGATGCACTCGCTGTGGTACGACGCTGATGCATTGGCGCAAAGCGGCTTCGTTCAGCGTTGAAATCGGATGGTCATTAATCAGAATTTCGCCGCTTTGTGGATCCCATGCACGGGTCAATAATTGCAGTAACGTTGATTTCCCACAGCCTGTCCGACCCAGAATCGCAATGTGTTCACCGGGTTTAGCGAGCAAAGAAAGGGTGTCGAGAGCTTTTTGTGTTTGCCCGGGATAGCTGAAAGACACCTCACGCAATGTCAGAGTAATTTGTTCCGAAACGGTAGATTCCGTATCCGGGAAGGTGACTTCCGGTTTCTGTTCTGTCAGTTCGGTAATACGTAGTGCTGAAGCAATCACCTGGCCGAGATGTTGAAATGCGCCGGTAACAGGGGCCAGCGCTTCGAAAGCGGCCAGCGCACAGAACACAAACAACGCTATCAATGCACCAGGTTGTGCGTTTCCGCCTACGCCACCTGAAGCCATCCATAACATCATCACCACAGCCAGAGCGCCAATCAGCAGCATGACAGCCTGAGACAAGGCCGTTAATTCGGACTGACGACGCTGAGCTTCGTGCCACTGTAATTCGGTGGTTTCCATTTGCGTGCGATAGCGAACGCTGGCACCAAAAATGGTCAGCTCAGCCTGACCCTGTAACCAGGAGGTCAACTGCTGACGATATTGCCCGCGCAGATGAGTCAGGTTCTGCCCGGTGCTTTTACCTGCCTGGTAAAACAACGGGGGCAAGATAAACAGAGTAAGTAGCATAATGCCACCAAGGGTGATGGCGAGCGTGAGATCGAGAACGCTTAATCCTAGCGTGACCACCACAATAACGACAAACGCACCAACCAGCGGGGAGAGCACGCGTAAATAGAGATGATCGAGCGTGTCGACATCCGCCACAACGCGGTTGAGCAGTTCGCCCTGACCGTATCGGGCGAGCCCGGCAGGGGAGAGTGGCAGCAATTTGCTGAAGGTGTAAATACGCAAATGTTGCAATACACGAAACGTCGCGTCGTGACTGACCAGTCGTTCAAAATAACGACCTGCGGTTCGGGTAATTGCCGCCCCGCGAACGCCAGCCGCCGGGAGCATGTAGTTAAAACTGTAGATCCCGGTGACACCGACAACGGCGGAAGCAGACAGGAACCAGCCTGAAAGCGTCAGTAAACCAATGCTTGCCAATAATGTAACAATCGCCAGAACAATCCCCAGTGTTAACATCCATTTATGACGTTTATACAGTGTCAGATAGGGTAGCAACGCGCGCATTTAGATGTCCTCCTGACGGTGAGCCAGTAATGTCGCAAAAGTCCCGTTGGCTGCGCTAAGTTGAGCATAGGTACCTTGTTCGACAATCTTACCGTCTTGCATGACCCAGATAGTGTCCCAGTCGGCAAGATCTTCCAGCTGGTGCGTAACCATCAGTGTGCTCTGGCGGCGCGATGCCGCATTCAATGCCTGCATCACACGTTGTTCGCTGTGCGCATCAAGACTGGCTGCGGGTTCGTCGAGCAGCAGTAACTGGCACGGGTTGAGTAAGGCACGGGCAACGGCAACACGCTGCGCTTGCCCGACAGAAAGTCGACCTGCCTGGTCGCCCACAGGGGTATCCACACCCTGAGGAAGCTGCGGTAAAAACTCACTGACCCAGGCGCTATCGAGCGCGGCCTGTAGCTGTTCTTCGCTGGCATCAGGGCATGCCAGCAGCACATTTTCACGCAATGTAACAGCCGGAAGCTGCGGGTTTTGCCCAACCCATGAAAGCTGTTTACGCCAGGCGTCAGGCGACAAGTCACGAAGTTCAAAGCCATTAATACGCAATGAGCCCTGATACGAGAGAAAACCGGACAGGACATTCAGCAACGAGCTCTTACCGGAACCACTACGCCCAACCAGCACTGCGCGCTGGCCTGCTGGTAGGGAGAAGTTAAGCGGACCAGCCAGAATTTTGCCTTCAGGTGAGGTGATGATCAGATCTTCGGCTTCAATTGAAACCGCGTCTTTGGTCGCCAGCTCAATATCGCCACGCTCAGGATGCGCGAGCGGGGTTTCCATGAATGTTTTCAGACTATCGGCAGCGCCTACCGCTTGCGCCTTGGCATGGTAAAACGTCCCCAGATCGCGCAGCGGCTGGAAAAATTCCGGTGCCAGAATCAGCGCCAGGAAACCTGCCGCCAGCGTGACGCCGGTTCCGTAGTGGCCGAAATCAAGCTCGCCGAGATAAGAAAAACCGAAGTACACGGCGACCAGGGCAATGGAGAGCGAAGTGAAAAACTCCAGCACGCCTGAAGACAGGAATGCCAGGCGAAGCACTTCCATCGTGCGCTGACGGAAATCCTGCGATGCTGCCCGGATGCTTTCCGTCTCCGCTTCGCCGCGACCAAAAATTCTCAGTGTCTCCATGCCGCGCAAGCGATCGAGGAAGTGACCGCTGAGTCGGGCAAGTGCCTGAAAGTTACGCCGGTTGGCATCGGCAGCGCCCATACCGACCATCGCCATAAACAGAGGGATCAGTGGTGCGGTTCCCAGCAGGATAAGGGCTGCAACCCAGTTTGACGGAAAAATGGCAGCCACAATCAATAACGGGACGCATACAGCAAGCGCCATTTGCGGCAAATAACGCGCATAGTAGTCATGCATATCGTCAATCTGTTCCAGAATCAGCGTGGCCCAGCTTCCGGCAGGCTTCCCCTGTATCCATGCTGGCCCCGCCTGTTGCAGACGGTCCAGAACCTGGCGACGAATCTCAAAGCGAATATGTTGGCCCGCGTGAAACCCTATTCGCTCACGTAACCAGACAACCCACGCCCGCAGGATAAAAATCAAGACCAGCACGATAAAAGGGAACAGCAGCGCTTCACGGGGAATATTTTCCATGATCATGTGCTGCAGAATTCGAGCCATGAGCCAGGCTTGAGCGACAATTAACAGGCCACTCACGAACCCCAACAGGCGTGAAATATTCAGCCAGCGTTGAGAAATGACACTTTGCTGTTTTAACCAGCGGGTAAGCTCTTTTTGACGGGTTTTATTCATTGCACGCTTAGCAGGTGAGTTATTGGAATTTTTGGGCAGGACAATGTTACAACGGGGCAAAAATAAAGGCGACTTATAGTCGCCTTTTTTACTTTTGTTACTGATTTGTAAAAACTATTTGCAGGCGTCAGCCAGACCGTCGAGATAACGTTCAGCATCCAGGGCAGCCATACAACCAGTGCCAGCTGAGGTAATCGCCTGACGATAAATATGGTCCATCACGTCACCGGCAGCGAACACACCTGGAATGCTGGTTTGTGTCGCATTGCCGTGAATACCGGACTGAACTTTGATATAGCCGTTTTCCAGTTCAAGTTGACCATCGAAAATAGCCGTGTTCGGGCTGTGGCCGATGGCGACAAACAATCCGGCGACGTCGAGAGATTCAACGTTGTCAGTGTTTTGCGTATCGCGCAGGCGCAATCCGGTTACACCCATTTGATCGCCAGTCACTTCTTCCAGTGTGCGATGTGTGTGCAGGACGATGTTGCCGTTTTCAACTTTATCCATCAAACGTTTGATGAGGATTTTCTCGGCACGGAAACTGTCGCGGCGGTGAATCAAGTGAACTTCGGCGGCGATATTCGCCAGGTACAACGCTTCTTCCACAGCGGTGTTGCCGCCGCCGATCACCGCCACTTTTTGGTTACGATAGAAGAAACCATCGCAGGTTGCACAGGCGGAGACGCCGCGGCCTTTAAAGGCTTCTTCTGAAGGTAAGCCCAGATAGCGTGCTGAAGCGCCAGTGGCGATGATCAGTGCGTCACAGGTGTATTCGCCGCTGTCTCCGGTGAGACGGAAAGGGCGGTTTTGCAGATCAACCTTGCTGATGTGATCGAAGATGATCTCAGTTTCAAATTTCGTTGCGTGCTCGTGCATGCGCTCCATCAGCAGCGGGCCAGTGAGATCGTTTGGATCGCCAGGCCAGTTCTCCACTTCTGTTGTCGTGGTCAGCTGACCGCCTTTTTCCATACCGGTAATCAGCACCGGCTGCAGGTTTGCGCGCGCAGCGTAGACGGCGGCGGTATAGCCCGCAGGGCCTGAACCCAGAATAAGAAGTTTACTGTGTTTGGTTGTGCCCATGAGATCCCCATAGTTGTTGGTAGGCAATGGGCAGGATTGTAGGGAATTTGCAGACGTAAAAAAAGAGTATGGCGATTTTGTTAACAATATGTGTAATAGCGGAAACCGATGATGGGCAAAATTGATGGTACTACGCTTCCCTAACTCTTTCGAGTTGAGTGGACGCGTGAAGCCAACGCACAGACAACGTGAACTATGACGGGAATATAATGATTTCTACTTAAAATCGGTCAGTTATAAGGTGATAAAATGACGATTTTCCATCACTCCCAATGAATAACTGGCATGTTGTACTAAAAATCGATGTTTTGCTTTGACAATCACCTGCTGTTTTGCGAAAACATTCAAGGAAGAAAAAAACTGTGTCATGTATATGCTGCATAATCATGCATGTAGATACCATGTTTACCGGGTTAGTGAAATCTACGCATGGTGTGGACAGATGCCATTCGTGATGTCGATAGCCGCCGACAGGCAACGGTCTTCTCACCATAAACCCAGGCATTGCGCACCGTAAATCCCTCTGGGTTGCGGTTTATTGTGATGGGTAGCGACTCTGAACAGTGATGTTAGTAGAGTCAGGCAGGAGTAGGGAAGGAATACAGAGAGACAATAATAATGGTAGATAGTAAGAAGCGCCCTGGCAAAGATCTCGACCGTATCGATCGTAACATTCTTAATGAGCTGCAAAAGGATGGGCGTATTTCTAACGTCGAGCTTTCAAAACGAGTGGGACTTTCACCAACGCCCTGCCTTGAGCGTGTGCGTCGGTTGGAAAGACAGGGTTTTATTCAGGGCTATACAGCACTGTTGAACCCGCATTATCTGGATGCATCACTTCTGGTTTTTGTTGAGATTACTCTGAATCGTGGCGCCCCGGATGTGTTTGAGCAATTTAACTCTGCAGTACAAAAACTTGAAGAAATTCAAGAGTGTCATTTGGTTTCCGGTGATTTCGACTATCTGCTGAAAACACGCGTACCGGATATGTCGGCATACCGTAAGCTGCTGGGGGAAACCCTGCTGCGTCTGCCTGGCGTGAATGACACACGTACTTACGTGGTAATGGAAGAAGTCAAACAGAGCAATCGTCTGGTAATTAAGACGCGCTAACACGGAACAGGTGCAAAATCGACGCAGTTTGATTACACTCCTGTTAATCCATACAGCAGCAGTGCCGGGGTAACCCGGTGCTGTTGTCCGTTTTAGCATCGGGCAGGAAAAGCCTGAAACCTGGAGAGCCGTTTTTGAGCCAGGAATACACTGAAGACAAAGACGTCACATTGACGAAGTTAAGCAGCGGGCGCCGACTTCTGGAAGCGTTGCTGATCCTTATTGCCCTTTTTGCCGTCTGGTTGATGGCTGCCTTACTCAGCTTTAACCCTTCGGACCCCAGTTGGTCGCAAACCGCATGGCACGAGCCTATCCATAATCTGGGTGGAATACCTGGAGCATGGCTGGCGGATACGCTGTTCTTTATTTTTGGTGTCATGGCTTACACCATCCCCGTGATAATTGTCGGCGGCTGCTGGTTTGCCTGGCGACATCAGGCCAGCGACGAATACGTCGATTACTTCGCTGTATCGCTGCGTATTATTGGCGTTCTGGCGCTGATCCTCACATCTTGCGGGCTTGCCGCAATCAATGCCGATGACATCTGGTATTTTGCCTCTGGCGGCGTTATTGGCAGTCTGCTCAGTACCACGCTGCAACCCTTGTTGCACAGCAGTGGTGGTACGCTTGCGCTGTTATGTATCTGGGCCGCGGGTTTAACGCTGTTTACTGGCTGGTCATGGGTGAGCATTGCCGAGAAACTGGGTGGCTGGTTACTGAATATCCTGACATTTGCCAGCAACCGTACTCGTCGCGATGATACCTGGGTTGATGACGAAGAATATGAAGATGATGAAGAGTCTGTCGACGCCGTTGATGGCACCCCACACGAGTCTCGACGGGCACGTATTCTGCGCGGAGCGTTAGCGCGCCGTAAACGGCTGGCAGAGAAGTTCACCAATCCACTCGGCCGCCATACTGATGCAGCGTTGTTCTCCGGCAAACGCATGGATGATGAGGAAGAAATTGAGTACAGCGCGCGTGGCGTTGTAGCCGATCCTAACGATGTCTTGTTCTCTGGCAACCGAGCCACACTGCCTGAATACGATGAATTCGACCCGCTATTAAACGGCCATTCAGTGACTGAGCCGGTCACTGCGGCGGCGGCCGCCACTGCCACTGCGGCAACGCAGGCCTGGAGTGCGCCAGTCGATCCGCTGTTGCAACCTGCGTCAGTACCGGGAACCGTTTTAGAACAACCCGTTCCTGCTGTAGCATGGCAATCCGCACCGGCTCCGCAAACCGGTGAAGCGGTTATCGCGCCCGTACCGGAAGGTTACCCACAGCCCGTTCAGTACGCACAGCCACCGGTTCAGCCTTATGAACCCTGGCAGCAACCTGCACCGGTTGAACCGCCAATGCCATATTCTGTACCGCCAGTTGCCGACGCTGGCTATGAACAGCCGACGATGCCGTGGCAAGCACCTGAGCCGGTGGTGGAACACGCCTGGCAACCAGAACCGGTTTACCAGCAGAGTGCGCCGCTTGAACCGCAGCCTGTCTATCAGCAAGACATCGTGCAGCAACAACCCGTGGTTCATCAGCAGCCTGTTGTCGAACAGCCGCCGGTTGCCGAGCCTGAACCTGTCGTTGAAGAAGTGAAGCCAGCGCGTCCACCGCTCTACTATTTTGAAGAAGTGGAAGAAAAACGCGCGCGTGAGCGTGAGCAGCTAGCTGCCTGGTATCAACAGATTCCAGAACCTGTGCAAGAGCCAGAACGGGTGAAACCCGTTGCACCGTCTATGCCAACAGCATCCATACCACCCGTTGAGTCTGCGGCTGCCGCAGCGCCGCTGGCTGCTGGGGTGAAAAACGCTGCATTGGGTGCCGGTGCAGCCGTTGCCGCACCGGTATTTAGTCTTGCAGGGAGTGGTGCGCCGCGTCCGCAGGTGAAAGAGGGAATAGGCCCGCAACTGCCACGTCCAAATCGTGTGCGTGTCCCGACACGCCGAGAGTTAGCTTCATATGGCATTAAGTTGCCTTCACAACGTATGGCTGAAGAGAAAGCGCGCGAAGAGCAGCTTGATACGGATGCGCAATACAGTGACGATGAAATTGATGCAATGCAGCAGGATGAACTGGCGCGTCAATTTGCCCAGTCGCAGCAGCATCGTTATGGCGAAGAGTATCAGGATGACACTGCGCATGCTGATGATGAAGATTCAGCAGCAGAAGCTGAACTGGCCCGTCAGTTTGCTTCTTCCCTGCAGCAACGTTATTCCGGCGCGCAGCCTGCCGGGGCGAATCCATTCTCGCTTGATGATTTTGAATTCTCACCAATGAAAGCGTTAGTGGATGATGGTCCGCATGAGCCGTTGTTTACCCCAAGCGTGATGCCGGAACCTGCTCCACAGTATCAACAGCCTGTCGCACCGCAGCAACATTACCAGCAGTCGCCACAGCCTGTCGCACCGCAGCAGCATTACCAGCAGCCGCCACAGCCTGTTGCACCGCAGCAGCACTATCAGCAGCCGCCACAGCCTGTTGCACCGCAGCAGCATTACCAGCAGCCGCCACAGCCTGTTGCACCGCAGCAGCACTATCAGCAGCCGCCACAGCCTGTTGCATCGCAGCAGCATTACCAGCAGCCGCCACAGCCTGTCGCACCGCAGCAGCACTATCAGCAACCATCGCAGCCTGTCACACCGCCGCCGCAGGAAAGCCTGATCCATCCGTTATTGATGCGTAATGGCGACAGCCGCCCTGTACAGCGTCCGACGACACTGCTGCCATCGCTGGATCTGCTCACCCCACCACCGGCGGAAGTTGAGCCAATAGATACGTTCGCGCTGGAGCAAATGGCACGTCTGGTGGAAGCGCGCTTAGCAGATTTTCGCATTAAAGCCGATGTGGTGAACTATTCGCCGGGCCCGGTGATTACCCGTTTTGAACTGAATCTGGCGCCGGGTGTTAAAGCTGCGCGGATTTCTAACCTCTCCCGTGACCTGGCGCGTTCATTGTCGACCGCGGCAGTTCGTGTGGTGGAGGTTATCCCGGGTAAACCGTATGTAGGACTGGAGTTACCGAACAAAAAACGCCAGACCGTCTATTTGCGCGAAGTACTGGATAACGCGAAATTCCGTGATAATCCGTCACCGCTTACTGTTGTTCTCGGCAAGGACATTGCGGGCGAACCGGTTACTGCTGATTTGGCGAAGATGCCGCATCTGTTGGTGGCAGGTACCACGGGTTCCGGTAAGTCTGTTGGGGTCAACGCCATGATCCTCAGCATGCTCTACAAAGCGCAGCCGGAAGATGTTCGCTTTATCATGATCGACCCGAAAATGCTCGAGCTGTCGGTTTATGAAGGTATCCCGCATCTGTTGACTGAAGTTGTTACGGATATGAAAGACGCAGCCAATGCCTTGCGCTGGAGCGTTAATGAAATGGAACGCCGCTATAAGCTGATGTCAGCGCTGGGCGTGCGTAACCTTGCGGGCTACAACGAGAAGATTGCGGAAGCAGATCGTATGGGACGTCCAATCCCGGATCCGTACTGGAAACCTGGCGATAGCATGGATGTCACTCATCCGGTGCTGAAAAAAGAGCCGTATATTGTGGTTCTGGTCGATGAATTTGCTGATCTGATGATGACTGTCGGTAAAAAAGTGGAAGAACTGATTGCCCGTCTGGCGCAAAAAGCGCGTGCGGCAGGTATCCACCTGGTGCTGGCAACCCAGCGTCCGTCGGTTGACGTTATCACTGGGCTTATCAAAGCAAATATCCCAACGCGTATAGCGTTTACTGTTTCGAGTAAGATTGACTCTCGCACCATTCTTGATCAGGGGGGGGCTGAATCCCTGTTGGGCATGGGCGATATGCTCTATTCTGCACCAAACTCAACGATCCCGGTGCGTGTACATGGTGCCTTTGTGCGCGATGAGGAGGTTCACGCGGTCGTCCAAGACTGGAAAGCGCGTGGCCGTCCGCAGTATGTGGAAGGCATTACCTCGGACACCGAAAGTGAAGGTGGTGGCGGTGGTTTTGACGGTGGGGAAGAGCTGGATCCGTTGTTCGATCAGGCGGTGAATTTTGTTACCCAGAAACGCAAAGCTTCCATCTCCGGTGTCCAGCGCCAGTTCCGCATTGGTTATAACCGTGCGGCGCGCATCATCGAACAGATGGAAGCGCAGGGAATTGTCAGCGAGCAGGGACATAATGGCAATCGTGAAGTGCTGGCTCCACCGCCCTTTGATTGATTGCAAAGTTAAGTAATTCAGTATTTTCTACTTTCCTCATGCTGATTTTTGGCCTGAAATGGATAGCAGAAGGAGCTCCCCGTTGGGAGTGACGTATTTTGAGGAATAACGATGAAAAGAATCGCAATCACCTGTGCATTATTGTCGGGCTTTGTGGTGAGCAGCGTTTGGGCTGACGCCGCCAGCGACCTGAAAAGCCGTCTGGATAAAGTCAGCAGCTTCCACGCCAGTTTTACCCAGAAAGTAACGGATGGTAGCGGCGCAGCGGTACAGGAAGGCCAGGGTGATTTATGGGTTAAACGTCCAAATCTGTTTAACTGGCATATGACACAGCCTGACGAAAGCATTCTGGTCTCTGATGGTAAAACACTGTGGTTCTTCAACCCGTTTGTTGAGCAGGCGACGGCGACCTGGCTGAAAGATGCCACAGGTAACACGCCGTTTATGCTGATTGCGCGTAACCAGTCCAGCGACTGGCAGCAGTACAATATTAAGCAAAACGGCGATGATTTTGTGCTGACGCCTAAAACCAGCAGCGGCAACCTGAAGCAGTTCACCATCAATGTTGGACGCGACGGAACAATTCATCAGTTTAGTGCTGTTGAACAGGACGATCAGCGTAGTAGCTACCAGTTGAAATCGCAGCAGAACGGCGCGATCGAACCATCAAAATTCACCTTTACCCCGCCACAGGGCGTAACGGTAGACGATCAACGTAAGTAGAGGCGCGTGAGTGGGCAACCTGTCGCTCGATTTTTCTGATAATACTTTTCAACCCCTGGCCGCGCGTATGCGGCCAGAAAATTTAGCGCAGTATATCGGCCAACAACATCTGCTGGCTGCGGGTAAGCCCTTGCCGCGCGCCATCGAGGCCGGACACCTGCACTCCATGATTTTATGGGGACCGCCAGGAACGGGAAAGACCACGCTTGCCGAAGTAATTGCCCGTTATGCGAACGCTGATGTTGAACGTATTTCAGCCGTCACCTCGGGTGTGAAGGAAATTCGCGAAGCGATTGAACGTGCACGTCAGAACCGTAATGCCGGCCGACGTACAATACTGTTCGTGGACGAAGTTCACCGCTTTAATAAAAGCCAGCAGGACGCTTTTCTTCCGCATATTGAAGATGGCACGATTACGTTTATTGGGGCGACCACCGAAAATCCCTCATTTGAACTGAACTCGGCGCTACTGTCGCGGGCGCGCGTTTATTTACTGAAATCATTGACCACCGAAGATATCGAGCAGGTGTTGGATCAGGCGATGTCAGATAAAGCGCGAGGTTATGGCGGTCAGGATATCGTTTTGCCGGACGAAACGCGTCGGGCGATTGCTGAACTGGTAAACGGTGACGCGCGGCGGGCGTTAAATACGCTGGAAATGATGGCCGACATGGCCGAAGTGGATGACAGCGGAAAACGCGTTTTACACGCTACATTGCTGACTGAGATTGCCGGTGAACGTAGCGCGCGTTTCGATAATAAAGGCGATCGTTTTTACGACCTGATCTCAGCATTACATAAGTCGGTCCGCGGTAGTGCACCGGATGCGGCTCTTTACTGGTATGCCCGCATCATTAGCGCAGGCGGTGACCCGCTCTACGTTGCCCGGCGCTGTTTGGCAATTGCCTCTGAAGATGTGGGAAATGCCGACCCTCGCGCTATGCAAGTGGCCATTTCGGCATGGGATTGTTTCACCCGCGTAGGTCCTGCGGAAGGTGAACGAGCGATTGCTCAGGCGATTGTCTATCTGGCCTGCGCGCCGAAAAGTAATGCGGTATACACCGCCTTTAAAGCCGCTCTGGCAGATGCCCGTGAACGCCCAGATTACGACGTACCGGTGCACTTGCGCAACGCGCCGACGAAGCTCATGAAAGAGATGGGTTATGGCCAGGAATATCGTTACGCCCATGATGAGCCAAATGCCTACGCTGCCGGCGAAGAATACTTCCCGCAGGAAATGGCACAAACGCGCTATTATCACCCGACAAACAGAGGTCTTGAGGGCAAGATTGGCGAAAAGCTCGCCTGGCTCGCCGGACAGGATCAAAATAGCCCTATAAAACGCTACCGTTAGTGTTATCGTTGCGGTAATGTTGTCGATGTATCCCTGTGATCGCAGGCTGTGGTCACTTTCTCCTATTTTAATTCGATAAGCACAGGATAAGCATGCTCGATCCCAATCTGCTGCGTAATGAGCCAGACGCAGTCGCAGAAAAACTGGCAAGCCGGGGCTTTAAGCTGGATGTAGATAAGCTGCGCGCTCTTGAAGAGCGTCGTAAAGTTTTGCAGGTACAAACTGAAAACCTGCAGGCAGAGCGTAACTCTCGATCGAAATCCATCGGCCAGGCAAAAGCGCGCGGGGAAGATATCGAGTCTTTACGTCTGGAAGTGAACAAACTGGGCGAAGAGCTGGATGCCGCGAAAGCTGAACTTGATACCTTACAGGCCGAGATCCGCGACATTGCGCTGACCATTCCTAACCTGCCAGCGGACGAGGTTCCGGTAGGTAAAGATGAGAATGACAACGTTGAAGTTAGCCGCTGGGGTACCCCGCGTGAGTTCGATTTCGAAGTGCGCGATCACGTTACGCTGGGTGAAATGCACACAGGTCTTGATTTCGCCGCTGCGGTTAAACTGACCGGCTCTCGTTTTGTTGTCATGAAAGGGCAGATTGCACGTATGCACCGTGCGCTGTCTCAGTTCATGCTGGATCTGCATACTGAACAACATGGCTACAGTGAAAACTACGTTCCGTATCTGGTCAACCATGACACGCTGTACGGTACCGGTCAGTTGCCGAAATTTGCTGGCGATCTGTTCCATACGCGTCCGCTGGATGAAGAAGCCGACAGCAGCAACTATGCGCTGATCCCAACGGCAGAAGTTCCGCTGACCAACCTGGTACGCGATGAAATCATTGACGAAGACGCGTTGCCAATCAAAATGACTGCGCATACGCCATGCTTCCGTTCTGAAGCCGGTTCTTACGGTCGTGATACCCGCGGTCTGATCCGTATGCACCAGTTCGACAAAGTTGAGATGGTGCAGATTGTTCGTCCTGAAGATTCTATGGACGCGCTGGAAGAGATGACCGGTCATGCTGAAAAAGTCCTTCAGCTGCTGGGTCTGCCGTACCGTAAGATCATTCTGTGTACTGGTGACATGGGCTTCGGCGCATGCAAAACCTACGATCTGGAAGTGTGGATCCCGGCACAGAATACCTATCGTGAAATTTCCTCCTGCTCCAACGTGTGGGATTTCCAGGCTCGCCGCATGCAGGCGCGTTGTCGTAGCAAATCTGACAAGAAAACACGTTTAGTGCATACGCTGAACGGTTCTGGTCTGGCAGTGGGACGTACGCTGGTTGCCGTTATGGAAAACTACCAGCAAGCTGATGGCCGTATTCAGGTACCGGAAGTATTACGTCCGTACATGAATGGCCTGGAATTCATCGGTTAAGTCATTTTTCCTTGCTAAAAAAGCGCCTCAGGGCGCTTTTTTTACGCCCGTTTGATGCCGGACAATAACCCTTACTCCATTGGTGGTAATACTACCTTCGAATGAAAGTCAGTATTTATCTCTGTCTTTGCATAAATTCGCTATATAACGGTCTGTATAACGATAATGTCGATATATAAACGACTATACAACGAACATTCCCTTTTTGTTTATTGTGAGCAGCAGAGTGAGCCACTATGAAAACTAAGATCCCCGATGCCGTGCTGGCAGCTGAGGTGAGTCGTCGCAGTTTGGTAAAAACGACGGCGATAGGCGGACTGGCAGTAGCCAGTAGCGCGTTTACCCTGCCATTTACCCGTATTGCCAATGCAGCAGATGCCATTAACCCGTCACCGATCAATGAGAAAGTGATCTGGAGTGCGTGTACGGTAAACTGCGGTAGCCGCTGTCCGCTACGTATGCATGTCGTAGACGGTGAAATCAAATATGTCGAGACCGACAACACGGGCGATGATAACTATGACGGCTTGCATCAGGTTCGTGCCTGCCTGCGTGGTCGGTCCATGCGCCGTCGAGTTTATAATCCCGATCGTCTGAAATACCCAATGAAGCGTGTCGGCAAACGCGGAGAAGGTAAATTTGAGCGCATCAGTTGGGATGAAGCCTACGATATCATCGCCAGCAATATGCAGCGTCTGATTAAAGACTACGGTAACGAGTCTATCTATCTTAACTATGGGACCGGTACGCTGGGCGGCACGATGACACGCTCATGGCCACCGGGTAAAACGCTGGTGGCACGTTTAATGAACTGTTGCGGCGGTTACCTGAACCACTATGGGGATTATTCTTCTGCGCAAATCGCGGCAGGGCTGAACTATACCTATGGCGGCTGGGCAGATGGTAACAGCCCATCTGACATTGAAAACAGTAAGCTCGTTGTCTTGTTTGGTAATAACCCAGGCGAAACTCGTATGAGCGGTGGTGGGGTGACCTATTACCTTGAACAGGCGCGGCAGAAATCTAATGCCCGCATGATCATCATCGATCCCCGCTACACGGATACCGGTGCGGGACGCGAAGATGAATGGATCCCCATTCGACCGGGTACGGATGCCGCGCTGGTTAACGGTATTGCCTATGTGCTGATCAGCGAGAATATGGTTGATCAACCGTTCCTCGATAAGTACTGCGTGGGCTATGACGAAAAAACCCTCCCGGCGGGTGCGCCGAAGAACGGTCACTATAAGGCGTATATTCTCGGTCAGGGTAAAGACGGTATCGCGAAGACCCCGGAATGGGCTGCGCAGATAACCGGTATTCCTGCTGAGCGAATTGTTAAGTTGGCACGTGAAATTGGTAGTGCGAAACCCGCCTACATTAGCCAGGGCTGGGGGCCGCAGCGTCACGCCAACGGTGAGATTGCGACCCGTGCCATTTCGATGTTGGCCATTCTGACCGGCAACGTTGGTATTAACGGCGGCAACAGCGGTGCACGCGAGGGATCCTACGATTTGCCGTTTGAGCGTATGCCAACGCTGGAAAACCCTGTTGAAACCAGCATCTCAATGTTTATGTGGACGGATGCCATTGAGCGTGGTCCGGAAATGACGGCGCTGCGCGACGGTATTCGTGGTAAGGATAAGCTCGACGTTCCGATTAAGATGATCTGGAACTATGCCGGTAACTGTCTTATTAATCAGCACTCTGATATCAACCGCACGCATGAAATCCTGCAGGATGATAAGAAGTGCGAAATGATCGTCGTTATCGACTGTCATATGACCTCCTCGGCGAAATATGCCGATATTCTGCTGCCAGACTGCACGGCTTCTGAGCAAATGGACTTCGCACTGGATGCATCTTGCGGGAATATGTCCTACGTGATTTTCACCGATCAAGCAATCAAGCCACGTTTTGAATGCAAGACTATCTACCAAATGACAAGCGAGCTGGCAAAACGCCTTGGCGTCGAGCAACAGTTTACGGAAGGCCGTACTCAGGAAGAGTGGATGCGTCATCTGTATGAACAGTCGCGCAAGGCTATACCGGAACTGCCGACATTTGAAGAGTTCCGTAAGCAGGGCATTTTCAAGCAGCGTGATCCTGAAGGACATCACGTGGCGTATAAAGCGTTTCGTGAAGATCCCAAAGCCAATCCGCTGACCACGCCGTCAGGTAAGATTGAAATTTATTCTCAAGCGCTGGCAGAAATCGCCGCAACCTGGGAACTGCCGGAAGGCGATGTGATCGATCCATTACCGATTTATACACCGGGCTTTGAAAGCTTAAACGATCCACTGGTGGAAAAATTCCCTCTGCAATTGACGGGTTTCCACTACAAATCTCGCGTCCATTCGACCTATGGCAACGTTGACGTTCTGAAAGCGTCCTGTCGCCAGGAAATGTGGATTAACCCGATGGATGCACAGCGACGTGGTATTAACAACGGTGACAAGGTTCGTATCTTTAACGACCGTGGTGAAGTGCATATTGAGGCTAAAGTTACCCCGCGTATGATGCCTGGCGTTGTAGCGTTGGGTGAGGGCGCCTGGTATGACCCGGATGTGAAGCGTGTGGATCAGGGCGGTTGTATTAACGTGCTGACGACCCAGCGACCTTCTCCTCTCGCTAAGGGGAACCCATCACATACGAACCTTGTTCAGGTTGAAAAGGTGTAAGGAGTAACCGATGACAACCCAGTATGGATTTTTTATTGATTCCAGCCGTTGCACCGGTTGCAAAACTTGCGAACTGGCCTGCAAAGACTTCAAAAATTTAACGCCGGACGTCAGTTTCCGCCGTATATACGAATACGCTGGCGGTGACTGGCAGGAAGATAACGGTGTCTGGCACCAGAACGTTTTTGCCTACTACCTCTCCATTGCGTGTAACCACTGTGAAGACCCGGCCTGTACCAAGGTTTGTCCAAGCGGCGCGATGCACAAACGTGAAGATGGTTTTGTGGTCGTGGATGAGGACGTGTGCATTGGCTGCCGCTATTGCCACATGGCCTGCCCGTATGGCGCACCGCAATACAATGCGGCCAAAGGACACATGACCAAGTGCGATGGCTGTCATGAACGCGTTGCTGAGGGTAAGAAACCCATCTGTGTCGAATCCTGCCCGCTGCGTGCGTTGGACTTCGGCCCGATAGAGGAACTGCGTAAAAAACACGGCACCCTGGCTGCGGTTGCGCCGTTACCTGGTGCGCACTTTACCAAACCGAGCATCGTCATCAAACCCAATGCCAATAGCCGCCCGACCGGGGATACCACGGGTTATCTGGCTAATCCGAAGGAGGTGTAAGATGGGAAGTGGATGGCATGAGTGGCCGCTGATGATCTTCACTGTTTTCGGGCAGTGTGTGGTGGGTGGCTTTATTGTTCTGGCGCTGGCGCTGATGAAAGGGGACTTACGCACTGATTCACAACAGCGTGTGGTTGCCTGCATGTTTGGCCTGTGGGTATTGATGGGTATCGGTTTTATTGCTTCCATGCTTCACCTGGGCTCACCGATGCGGGCGTTTAACTCCCTCAACCGTGTCGGTTCTTCTGCGCTAAGTAACGAAATCGCCAGTGGCTCGATCTTCTTTGCCGTTGGTGGTCTTGGCTGGCTACTGGCGGTGTTGAAAAAAATGTCGCCAGCGCTACGCAATCTGTGGTTAGTTCTCACCATGGTGCTGGGCGTAGTTTTTGTCTGGATGATGGTGCGCGTATATAACACTATTGATACGGTGCCTACCTGGTATAGTGTCTGGACGCCGATTGGGTTCTTCCTGACGTTGTTCATGGGAGGTCCGCTGCTGGGATATCTGCTATTACGCGTTGCCAGAATTGACGGCTGGGCGATGCGACTGCTGCCTGCTATTTCAGTGCTTGCGCTGGTCGTAAGCGGCATCATGTCCGTGATGCAGGGGGCCGAACTGGCGACAATCCACAGTTCCATTCAGCAGGCGTCTGCGCTGGTACCGGACTACGGTTCGCTGATGGCATGGCGGATTGTGGCACTGGCTTTAGCGTTGTGCTGCTGGATTGTTCCGCAGGTGAAGGGCTACCAACCGGCAATACCGCTGCTTTCCGTCGCGTTTATTCTGCTGTTAGTCGGTGAGCTGATTGGCCGCGGCGTGTTCTATGGTCTGCATATGACCGTCGGCATGGCGGTCGCCAGCTAACCTGAAAATGCGAATGGCATCGCGCTTGTCCGGCCTACAAATTGCAGTTCGGAACTTGTAGGTCGGATAAGGCGTTAATACGGTCATCTCGCAAATAAAAGATGCCGATTATCCATGAATTTTTTCGACTGAACGTAGCGGGGCAATTTTGTTTTAGATCAATTAAAACAAATAGATGTATTTTCCCATTTTTTATCAATCCGCGTTAAGAATCAGTAATACGAATCGATCCCCCTGAAAGCGCCTCAGGTCCCTGATTGCGCCGATTGACAATGTTTTTTGCAGTGGCATGATGCGCATGAAATTTGAACTTCCTCACGGTTTTTATTCATGTCCACCTATACCCGTCCCGTTATGCTATTGCTGTGCGGGCTGCTTCTGTTGACCCTGGCGATCGCCGTGTTAAACACGCTCGTCCCGCTTTGGCTCGCCCATGAAAATCTGCCAACCTGGCAGGTAGGCGTGGTCAGTTCGTCTTATTTCACCGGAAATTTGGTTGGGACGTTATTGACCGGGTACTTAATTAAACACCTCGGTTTTAACCGCAGCTATTACATCGCTTCGCTTATTTTTGCCGCGGGCTGTGTCGGGCTGGGTGTCATGGTCGGTTTTTGGAGCTGGATGACCTGGCGTTTTATTGCGGGGATCGGTTGTGCCATGATCTGGGTGGTGGTGGAAAGTGCGTTGATGTGCAGCGGGACGTCGCGTAACCGTGGACGCTTACTTGCCGCCTATATGATGGTCTATTACGTGGGGACGTTTTTGGGGCAATTATTGGTCAGTAAAGTCTCGACAGAATTAATGAATATTCTGCCGTGGGTGACCGGCACTATCCTTGCCGGAGTATTACCGCTGCTCTTTACCCGCATTGTGAATCAGCAGGGTGATGAACAACAGTCACCCCCCATTGTCTCTATGCTGAAGCTTCGCCAGGCCCGTCTGGGTGTGAATGGCTGCATTATCTCCGGGATTGTGCTGGGGTCATTGTATGGTCTGATGCCGCTGTACCTCAACCATCAGGGTGTCAGCAATGCCAGCATTGGTTTCTGGATGGCGGTACTGGTCAGTGCAGGTATTCTGGGACAATGGCCAATTGGTCGCCTGGCCGATAAGTTAGGTCGTCTGCTGGTTTTGCGCGTCCAGGTATTTGTAGTGATCGTCGGGAGTATCGCCATGCTAAATCAGGCGGCGATGGCACCTGCATTGTTTATGCTGGGCGCGGCAGGTTTCACCCTTTATCCGGTCGCGATGGCCTGGGCATGCGAGAAAGTAGAACATCATCAGTTGGTCGCGATGAACCAGGCATTATTATTAAGCTATACCGTGGGTAGCCTGCTTGGGCCGTCATTTACCGCCATGCTGATGCAAAATTATTCTGACAGTTTACTGTTTATCATGATTGCCAGCGTATCGTTTATTTATTTACTGATGCTGCTGCGTAAGACTGGGCATACACCGAATTCTGTGGCGCATATCTGATCTGATTTAACAGGATAAAAACAGGTTCCCATACATGCTGTTTATGTATACTTTATGGGAGCCTGTTTTATTTAATCATCGCTATTCTTTCCTGAAAATAAAATGTGCAGAAGATTATAGTTTTACATTCTGCCGTTTCCGCTTGTCCATTTTACCGCGCATAATCCTTCGCTTCATTTATTGAGTATCAAAAATAGCGTCTACGAAGGATCGCCAATGGCAAGTGTGCAGGAAAAACAATTGCGGTGGTACAACATCGCATTGATGTCTTTTATTACCGTGTGGGGATTCGGCAATGTTGTAAACAACTATGCTAATCAGGGATTAGTGGTTGTCTCTTCATGGATATTTATTTTCGCCCTCTATTTTATCCCTTATGCACTGATTGTCGGACAACTTGGCTCCACGTTTAAAGACGGTAAAGGTGGGGTTAGTACATGGATTAAACACACAATGGGACCGGGGCTGGCTTATCTTGCAGCGTGGACCTATTGGGTGGTGCATATCCCTTATCTGGCGCAAAAGCCACAGGCTATTCTGATTGCTCTGGGATGGGCGCTGAAAGGCGATGGCTCGCTGATTAAAGAGTACACCGTGGTGGCGTTGCAGGGGCTGACGTTAGCGCTGTTTGTCTTTTTCATGTGGGTTGCATCCCGTGGCATGAAATCGCTTAAAATCGTTGGATCGGTCGCGGGGATCGCGATGTTTGTGATGTCCATTCTGTATGTCGTAATGGCCGTCACCGCTCCGGCGATTACTGATGTGCAGATCGCCACAACCAATATCACCTGGGAATCTTTTATCCCGCATATCGATTTTACCTATATCACAACGATCTCGATGCTGGTCTTTGCAGTCGGTGGCGCGGAGAAAATTTCTCCATACGTTAACCAGACGCGTAACCCTGGCAAAGAGTTCCCGAAAGGGATGTTAGTTCTGGCGGTTATGGTAGCGGTGTGTGCTATCCTGGGTTCTCTGGCAATGGGGATGATGTTTGACTCTCAGCATATTCCTGATGACTTAATGACGAATGGCCAGTATTACGCTTTCCAGAAACTCGGGGAGTATTACGGCATGGGTAACACATTGATGGTTATTTATGCAGTTGCCAACACATTAGGTCAAATTGCGGCTTTGGTGTTTTCTATTGATGCGCCGCTTAAAGTTTTACTGGGCGATGCCGATCGCAAATATATTCCTGAAAGCCTGTGTAAAACGAATGCCTCTGGTACACCGGTGAATGGCTATATTCTGACACTGGTGCTGGTGGCCATTTTGATTATGTTGCCAACGCTGGGTATCGGTGACATGAACAATTTGTATAAATGGTTGCTGAATCTGAATTCAGTGGTGATGCCTCTGCGCTATCTGTGGGTGTTTGTGGCATTTATTGCCGTTATTCGTCTGGCGCAGAAATATAAACCGGAATATGTCTTCATTCGTAACCGCCCTCTGGCGATGACGGTGGGAATTTGGTGTTTTGCGTTTACTGCGTTTGCCTGCCTCACGGGGATCTTTCCGAAAATGGAAGCCTTTACTCCAGAGTGGACATTCCAGCTCACGCTGAACATTGTGACGCCGTTTGTGCTGGTCGGACTGGGCTTAATTTTCCCGTTGCTGGCACGTAGGAAACTATAATGAACTAACGCTCTTCAAGAGTGGAGTGAAGTTGCGCCAGGCTGGTAGTATGGGATAACTGCTGTAAGCGCTCAGCTTCATCCAGCCAGCACACCAACTGCTGAATCATTTCGATATGTTGAGTGCTGTTGGCTGCAGCAAGAATAATTATTAGCCGTACATCCGGGTGTCCAGGAAATGGTACTGCCTCTTTCAGGCACAGAAGCGACAGGTGCGTTTTACTGCTGAGCACACCTTCTTCCGGGCGAGCATGAGGCAGGGCAAACTCCGGGCTTAATATATACCATGGACCGTGTCGTTCTGTTTCACGGATGATCGCCTGAGTATACCCATTTGTAATTGCCCCTTGTTCTTCCAGAGGATGACAAGCCAGTTGTACTGCCTCCTGCCAGGTGTGGCATTGTTCCTGAAACTGACAGGCTGAAAACAGCGTAGAGACCATCATTTTATCCTTATCTCAGTGGGCAGACCGTGTTACGGTCTGCCCAGCCGATTATTTGAGTACTTCGCAAATTGCAGAGGCTGAAATTCCGTATTTCTCTTTTAGCTGTCGGCTGTTGCCCGATTCGGTAAATGTGTCCCGAGTCCCAAGACGGTGTAATCGCGTACTTAATCCCTCCTCGGCCAGAACTTCAGCAATTTGTCCGCCAAGCCCACCCGTAATGGTATGGTTTTCAATCGTGACGATACGCGGACAATCGGCAACCAGCTGCAGGAAACGCTGGCGGTTAAACGGTTTTAGCGTGGCGACATGAATGAGTTTTCCCCGTTTCCCTTGCGTGCTTAGTTGGGTGTAACCTGTACTCGCTTGTTCAAGCACGGTCCCTTCATAAAGAATGGCAAAGTCGTTGCCTGCGTTCTCCACGGCGTCAATATCAGTCACTCGGGGAACAATAGATTTATCGCGCACGGGCATCGGTTCGCGAGCAACGCGAATATAAACCGGTCCAGCAATTCTCACTGCTTGCTCAAAGGCTCCTGCAACTTCTTCGGCATCAGCAGGCGTCAGAATGGTGATCCCGGGTAAAACACGGGTTAATGCGAGATCTTCCAGGGCGTGATGGGAGGCACCATCCGGGCCATCATCCATCCCGGGATGACTGCCGACCAGTTTAATATTGGCATTGGCATAGCAGGCCTGACGTAGTTGAGTCCAGGCCGTGCCTGTCACAAACATGGCGAAGTTCACATAGAAAGGAATATTGCCTTCCAGTGCCTGGCCCACAGCAAAGCTCATTGCTGAACCTTCGGCGATCCCCATTTCAAAGAACGCGTCCGGATAGGCTGCCTGAAACTGGTCGGTCCGCGTTGAGCTGGCTAAATCGCTGTCGATGGCGACAATGGGATAGCCTTGCTGTTTCAGCGCAATCAGGGCGTTACCGATTTCATCGCGGGGTGCTTTCATCATTGCAGCTCCTCCATAGCCTGTTGATATTGTTCGGTGGTTGGGGTTTTTGAATGCCAGTCGCCGTTATTTTCCATGTAGCTAACGCCGCTGCCTTTGGTGGTATGTGCAATAATCGCGATGGGTTTCCCTTTCAGATGCCGTGATAGCATGAAGGTGTCGGCCACCTGATGCATGTCATTGCCATTATGAAGTTCGAGTACATGCCAGCCAAAAAGGCGTACTTTGTCGGCCAGCGGCTCCAGATTCACCACCTGATTGACCGGGTCATGGGAAGAGAAACCGTTGTAGTCGATAATTGCCACCAGGTTATCCATTTTCATATGACCGGCCTGTTGCAACGTTTCCCAGATTTGGCCTTCGTGCATTTCACCATCGCCGATAATGGCGAAGACGCGCTGCAGTTCACCATGTTGCTTTTTCGCTGCCGCCATACCGAAAGCAATGGATAATCCCTGGCCCAACAGACCCGTTGTGGCATCCACCTCTGGCATAGATTTGATGCTGGGATGCCCTTGTAAACGCGAGTTAATCTGCCGGAAGGACTTAAATTCGCTACGTGCAATGTTGCCTTTTTGATGCAGCAGGGCGTATTGGGCAGCCACGGCATGGCCTTTACTCATCACTACACGGGCACGGGGCGATGCGGTCAAATCTACTTCCTGATCGTAAATCCAGGTCAGAATATCGATAATGGATAACGCACCGCCAGGGTGGCCAATGCCTGATTCATAAATCATGGAGACAATATCCCGGCGAGCGGCCAGCGCGTGGGATTTTAGTTCGTCAATATTCATGTTCATTCCTTATCAAGGCAACATTTTGCCGATGTAATACACCACTAAACCGAGTGCAACGAAGTCGGTTTCCGGGAAGCTGGTTCCGGACAAACCGACTGATTCCATAATCGGGTAGATGAGTGCCGGGCCGATGCCAATTAATATGCCGGTGACGAAACTCCCGGCAATTGCCCCTTTCCAGCCACCGGATGCGTTGCCAAATACTGCGGCGGTGGCACCAATGAAGAAGTAGGGAATAGCCACGGGGATGATGACCGTTTGCCCAATTAACGCGAGTATGCCCATGACCACGAGTCCCCCTATAAAAGAGGAAATAAAGCCTAAAACCGTGGCAGTAGGGGCGTAAGGAAAGACCACAGGACAATCCAGCGCAGGTTTGGCATTGGGTATAAATTTTTCAGAGATGCCTAAAAAGGCTGGGACGATTTCCGACAATAACAAACGAACGCCGGTGATGATGATATAGAGCGATGCCGTAAACGTGAGCGACTGGAATAACGGATAGACCAGCCAGTGCATTCCTCCCGCTGCGGCAGTCACCGCTTCTTTACCTGCGGCAAGCGCCGCGATGTAGTAGAAAATACTGACGGAGATGGAAACGGAGACGATATAGTCTTTAAAAATCCCCAACCACCCGGGAAGATTCAGTTTTTCGGTTGACTGCTTAGGGTCACCAACTTTAGAGCCAATCCATCCTGAAAGCGCATAGGCCAGGGTGACGTAATGGCCCATGGCAATTTCATCATTACCCGTGATTTTGCGCATCCAGGGTTGGGCGATAGCAGGATAAATGCAGGCTGCCAGCCCCAGTAATACTGAGCCGACAATAATTGTTGTCATATCACTGTAGCCGAGGGCTTTGAGTGTGACGGTTAATAAGGCGGAAAGATAAAGATTATGCTGGCCTGTCAGGAAGATGTACTTGAACGGCGTGAAGCGTGCAAAAAACAGATTCCAGCCAAAACCGACGACCATAATGAGCGAAACGCACATGGCAAATTTTGTTTGCGCCAGCCCGGTTAATGCTTCTGCCAGTGGCATCACACCTTTCAGACCAAATCCATCGCTGAATAATGTCTGAAAATTACCGAGAGAGGTCACTGCTAGTCCTGCGCCACCGGCAAAGACCAGAAATCCGACGATGGTTTTAAAGGTGCCTGAAAGGACCTTTTCGATAGGTTTGCGCTGGATTAGCAAGCCGATTAACGCAATAAAGCCAACTAAAAGTGGGGTTACACCCAGAATGTCGAATACAATGAACTTAAGGAAATCCATATTTCCCCCGGAGAGGTTAGTGATTTTGAACGATGCTGGTGAGCGCGGATTCCATCTCTTCGCTGTTCATCAGATCGGTAATGCCGATTGCCCTGAACCCGGCGGCTTCAACTTCGTCGGTGAGGTCGCTCATAGTGATCACGAAGTCGATGTTCTGCCAGGTCCTTAAGCCTGACAGCACATCATGTTCAAGATCGATATCCCAGCTATGCTTATCGATAATTCTTTGCGCTTTTATTTTGAGCATTAGCGAGCTACCCATACCGGTACGGCAGACGATCAGACCTTTCATGAGACGTTCTCCTGTTTGTAAAAATAATTATTTTTAATTATTATGGTGCGATAAAAATTATTATCGCAAAGCAGAGCGAAGTATGTGACAGCATTTGCATTTTGTGCAAAAAGGCCAAAAATGAGTCAGATAGACACTAATTTGTTGATTAACATAAGAAACGAGGCTTCAGGGTTGAGTCCGATCCTGGAAAAGGTGGGGCGTTTCATCACGGAAAATCCTGATTTTGTGATGCGGCACACGATAACGGAGCTGGCGGATTCTATTGATACCAGCGAGGGCAGTATCACCCGGTTCTGCCGTGCTTTTGGCTTTAAAGGATTCTCTGATTTCAGAACGGCGCTGGCGTTAGAGCAGGGCGCGGCGCGCTCGGATGACGGGGCGTGTGAAGAGACGGCTGCGGTACTGGACAGCGTCCGTGACAGCAATGCAATTATCGACAGCATCGAGTTACAGGCGGTGGCGGCCTGGCTTAACTCACTCAGCAATATTGCGATTTATGCGGTTGGGACGGCTGTACCCGTAGCGTTGTTTCTACAGATAAACCTGGTGCAGATGGGGAAAGTCGCCAGTTATATCGACAGATTCTATCCGGCGGCGATCTCGCCGTTGGCCGACAGCCAAAAGACTGGGATTATTGTTATCCATACTGAGCAGGTGTCCACCGATATGATGCAGGCACTGGCGCTGGCGAAAGAACAAGGGATTAAAATTGTCTCACTGACGCGGGGATCGTTTGCGCCATTAAACCGGCTTTCGGACTGGAACTTGCAGGCGGCTGTTGCGCTACAGGGGGAAGGGGAATCGGGTTTTGCGGAGATAGCCGGGGCGATGATGGTGGCGGATCGTATGCTGAGCGCGCTGGAAGAACAGGACGAACGCTATGTGCAGTGCCGTAAAGCGCATCAGAAACGTATTTTCTCAATCGAAAGTGTGACCAATAAACTGTCGGAATACTTCATGTCGTAAGGATTGGATTCTGGCGTCCCGTCTGTAAGACAAAAATGATGGCGGAAGAGTGAGGATATCACTTTCTGTCCATATTACTTTTTTCCGCATTCCATCGTCTTGTTTTCCGGCGTTATGGTGTTCTTATTCCAGAGGCATAAGGTACTTGGGTACGATATATTGCTTGTCATCATATCGGAGCGATGTTGTCGGCCTGGTTTGTGTCTTTTGATAAACACTCAAGATGAATAACCGCATGACGTCCTTTCCTGTGATATGGCTCGTTTGCCGGATATGAGAGCGTAGATAACAAAACGGCCGCCATTTTGGGCAGCCGTTTTGCAGGGATGTAAACTTAGTACATCACTTTATGACCATACTGTTCAAGGATGCCTTTGACGCGCTCCATGGTCTCTTTTTTCGGGGGCTTCACGCCATCCAGTTTGTATTCTTCACCCATCGCCACCCATTTGTGTTTACCCAACTCGTGGTATGGCAGCAGTTCAATTTTTTCGACATTGCCCATATCGCGGGTAAATTCGCCCAAACGGTGTGCTGAATCATCATCATCGGACCAGCCAGGTACGACAACATAGCGGATCCACACTTTGATATCTTTGTTGGACAGGTAGCGGGCAAACTCCAGTGTGCGATGGTTAGATACGCCGACCAGGTTCTGGTGGATCTCGTCGTTCATCTGTTTCAGATCGAGCATCACCAGATCGGTCACTTCCAGCAACTCATCAATCACCGGGTCGTAGCGGCGGACAAAACCGTTAGTATCAAGACAGGTATGAATACCTTCTTTCTTACAGGCACGGAACCAGTCACGGACGAATTCAGCCTGGAGAATGGCCTCTCCGCCGGATGCCGTTACGCCACCACCGGATGCGTTCATAAAGTGACGATAGGTCACGACTTCTTTCATTAATTCATCGACGGTGACTTCTTTACCGCCGTGCGTATCCCATGTGTCACGGTTGTGGCAGTACAGGCAGCGCATCAGGCAGCCCTGGAAGAAGGTAATAAATCGGATGCCCGGGCCATCTACAGTGCCACAGGATTCAAAGGAGTGAATGCGACCAATAACTGACATTGCGGTGTTTCTCCAGGTGTGGCCCATCCGGGGCCAGTGTTAGTGCACAGTTATTAACTGTGTCGAGTCTGTTTTGGCTGTTATCCATAAGTATAGATAGCTGACAAAGCAGGCTATTAAAAAGGCCCCACTTACGTGGAGCCTTTATTGTACGCTTTTTAAAGTACGATTTCAGTCAAAACCAATTACATGGTCTGAGTGAAGGTACGAGTAATAACGTCCTGCTGCTGTTCTTTAGTCAGGGAGTTAAAACGTACTGCGTAGCCAGAAACACGGATGGTCAGCTGCGGATATTTTTCCGGATGTTCCATCGCATCCAGCAGCATTTCACGGTTCATGACGTTCACGTTCAGGTGCTGACCACCTTCGATGGACGCTTCATGGTGGAAGTAACCATCCATCAGACCCGCCAGGTTGGTCTTACGAACTTCGTCGTCTTTACCCAGTGCGTTCGGAACGATAGAGAAGGTGTAAGAGATACCATCTTTAGCGTAAGCAAACGGCAGTTTAGCAACGGAGGTCAGAGAGGCAACAGCACCTTTCTGGTCACGACCGTGCATTGGGTTAGCACCCGGTCCGAACGGCGCGCCAGCACGACGACCATCTGGGGTGTTACCGGTTTTCTTACCATACACAACGTTAGAAGTGATGGTCAGAACAGACTGAGTTGGGATAGCGTTACGGTAAGTAGTCAGTTTCTGAATTTTCTTCATGAAACGTTCTACCAGATCAACCGCCATGTCATCCACGCGAGAGTCGTTGTTACCGAACTGCGGGTATTCGCCTTCGATTTCGAAGTCAACAGCCAGGCCGTCTTCGTCACGAATCGGTTTTACTTTCGCATATTTGATTGCAGACAGGGAGTCAGCAGCAACGGACAGACCAGCGATACCACACGCCATGGTGCGGATAACGTCACGGTCGTGCAGCGCCATCAGAGAGGCTTCGTAGCTGTACTTGTCGTGCATGTAGTGGATAACGTTCAGTGCAGTGACGTACTGTTTAGCCAGCCAGTCCATGAAGTGATCCATGCGATCCATGACTTCGTCGAAGTTCAGAACATCGCCTTTGATCGGTTCAGATTTAGGACCAACCTGCATTTTCAGTTTTTCATCAACGCCGCCGTTGATTGCGTACAGCATGGTTTTCGCCAGGTTAGCACGCGCACCGAAGAACTGCATTTGTTTACCAACAACCATTGGGCTTACGCAGCAAGCGATAGCGTAGTCGTCGTTGTTGAAGTCCGGACGCATCAGGTCATCGTTCTCGTACTGCAGAGAAGAGGTGTCGATGGACACTTTAGCGGCGAATTTCTTGAAGTTCAGAGGCAGTTTTTCAGACCACAGAACAGTGATGTTCGGCTCCGGAGAAGGACCCATGGTGTACAGGGTGTTCAGGAAGCGGAAGCTGTTTTTGGTAACCAGAGTACGGCCGTCAACGCCCATACCACCGATAGATTCAGTTGCCCAAATCGGGTCACCGGAGAACAGTTCATCATATTCAGGAGTACGCAGGAAACGAACCATACGCAGTTTCATGACCAGGTGGTCAATCATTTCCTGAGCGTCTTGCTCGGTGATTTTGCCGGCTTTGATATCACGTTCGATGTAAGCATCCAGGAAGGTGGATACACGACCGAAGGACATTGCTGCACCGTTCTGAGATTTAACAGCGGCCAGGTAGCCGAAGTAAGTCCACTGGATAGCTTCCTGAGCGTTGGTAGCCGGACCAGAGATATCGCAGCCATATTTAGCAGCCATTTCTTTGATCTGACCCAGAGCGCGGTGCTGTTCAGCGATTTCTTCACGCAGACGGATAGTCGCTTCCAGGTTTACGCCATTTTCCAGGTCTGATTGCAGAGAGACGAACTGAGCGTATTTGTCTTTCATCAGGTAGTCGATACCGTACAGCGCAACGCGACGGTAGTCACCGATGATACGGCCACGGCCATACGCATCTGGCAGACCAGTCAGAACACCAGATTTACGGCAGTTCAGAATGTCTTTGGTATAAACATCGAATACACCCTGGTTGTGGGTTTTACGGTATTCGGTGAAGATTTTTTTCAGCATCGGGTCCAGTTCGCGATTGTACGCTTTGCAGGAACCTTCAACCATTTTGATACCGCCAAACGGGATGATCGCACGTTTCAGCGGAGCTTCAGTCTGCAGACCAACAATTTTCTCGAGCGCTTTGTTGATGTAGCCAGCGTCGTGAGAAGTGATGGTAGAAGCAACGGAGGTGTCAAAGTCAACAGGCGCGTGAGTGCGGTTTTCCTGTTTAACGCCTTCCATTACGCTGTCCCACAGTGCAGTGGTCGCTTCAGTTGCGCCAGCCAGGAAGGACTCGTCACCCTCATACGGAGTGTAGTTTTTCTGAATGAAGTCACGGACGTTTACTTCATTCTGCCAATCACCTTTGGTAAAACCTTCCCAGGCTGTGGCTAACTTTTCATTAAGCTCGGACATGTAACACCTACCTTCTTAAGTGGATTTTTTATTTACTACGTGTAATGAACATCAACAGATTAATGATGATCGTTACCACGCAGGTAAATGACCCAGTATGTCAACCCGACCAACAAACCGCCGCCGATAATGTTACCGATCGTAACCGGAATCAGGTTATCGGTGATGAAATTCATCACGGTCAGGTGAGAAAAATTCTCCGGAGAAGAACCGACAGCGGTCCAGAATTCCGGGGTGGCGAAATCGCGTATTACGATACCCATAGGGATCATAAACATGTTTGCGATACTGTGCTCAAAACCGCTGGCAACAAACATTGCGACCGGTAATACCATGATAAACGCTTTGTCCATCAGGCTGCGGCCAGAGTAGCTCATCCAGACGGCCAGACACACCATTAGGTTAGCCAGAATACCAAGGCTTACAGCTTCAACAAAAGTATGGTGCACTTTGTGGTCGGCCGTTTGCAGGACGTTGAGTCCCCACGCGCCGTTGGCGGTCATATACTCGCCAGAAAGCCACATGAGTAACACAAAGATCAGCGCACCAATCAGGTTACCGACATAAACGTTAAGCCAGTTCTTCGCTAACTGACCCCAGGTAATACGACCACTGGCTTTAGCGACGACAATCAGTACGGTTGAAGTGAAGAGGTCAGCGCCGCAGACAACGCAAAGGATCAGCCCCAGGGAAAAGCAGATACCACCCACCAATTTTGCCATGCCGAAAGGCATTGTGCCGGTACCGGTTGTGGCAGTGATATAGAAAACAAAGGCAATTGAAATGAACACACCGGCAGTAATTGCCAGATAGAACGTCTTAAGCGGATGTTTCGTTGCTTTATAGACGCCTGCTTCTTCGGCAACTTTGGCCATAGCAGCAGGAAGTATAAGATCAAAAGGGTTGTCAGCTTTCACACTAACTCTCTCTTTATTAAGTCGGCGACGAGATACTAACAAAGCATTATAGATGAGAATTTGATATAGATCATATCTCGCCTGGCTTATAGGCCCGCAAGACGCATGGTTTTTATGCGATTACGGTGTAACTTGTTGATTATCCATATAAAAATAAATTTTAAAAATTATAAAGTGAGTTGAATTTTTTCTTTATGCCTCCAGTCGGACGGTTAATTAAAATGGAGTAATTGAGATAAATAGCGACATTAATAAACTAAAATTTTTAATATCAACTACTAATATTTAACCTTGCTTTTACATTTATTTCTGAGTAAACAAAAATAAAAAAACAGGGCGCTTAAAGCGCCCCGTAATATAGCCCAGACAATACGTTTAGCCTACTCAACACAGGCTGTTTGCCACTATTTTGACCAGTGCGTTGCTTTCGCACGTTGCAGCTTCTCATAGGCTTTCAGCAGAGACTGATGTGCCGGGAAAGCCTGCAGATCGCTATCAACCGTTTGTAATCCGTAGAATGGCGCTTCTCCGCTCATTGCTGCACTTGCTGCTTCAACTGCCTCTGCACCGTACATACGAACAAATGCGTTAAGATACTGCAGCGGCTGGCGGTCCTCTTCCTGTGACAACAGCAACAGGGTTTGCAGGCAGCGGTAATAGTTTGCGCGTTCAGCACTAAAGACGGATGCGTTAAATTCCATCGTCCATTCCGTCCAGATCAGTGCCTGCTCAAGGTCACCACCCGCCAGAGCCAGCATTACTTTGAGCTCGCCAATGCGCAGGGTATACCAGCCATTATCCGCTCCGGTCGCCAAACCCAGCAGTTCACGTACGCGAGTGAAATCGTCGAACCCTTCTTCATCCAGCTGTGCGAGCAGGTTGAGGTAGTCTTCTTTTTCCCATTCGCTGCCTGGCAGAGAGAGAATGGTATCACGCAGGTGTGCTCCCATGCTGTTGTTGGCTAACCACAAATCTTCTGCTGGGTAGATGTCAGACATACCCGGGACGATAATGCGGCAAGCGTAAACGCTCAGATGCTCGTAGTCGGCGATGTAGACTTCTTTATCTTCCGCTTTGAAGATGGCCATCAGGGTTGCAAACTCTTCTTCCGTTGTACCGGAGAAATTCCAGTCAACGAACGGGTAATCGGCATCCTGCTTGAACAGATCCCAGGAGATCAGACCGCTGGAATCGATGAAGTGTGTTTCAAGGTTAGTGTGCTCAGCCACTTCTTCATCGTCGAAGGTTGGGGGAGTGAAGACATCAAGATCTTTCAGACCACGGCCCTGCAACAGTTCAGTGACGGTACGCTCCAGTGCAACACCGAAATCCGGGTGCGCACCGAAAGAGGCAAAACAGGTACCGTTAGCCGGGTTGAACAGTACCACGCAGATAACCGGGTATTTGCCGCCCAGCGAGCCGTCGTACGCGAAGATTGGGAATCCTTCGGCTTCCAGCTTTGCAATGGATTCAACGACTGCCGGGTAACGCGACATCACTTCGGCCGGAATTTCCGGCAGGCTGATGCTTTCCGCGATAATGCGGTTCTTCACATAGCGCTCAAAAACTTCAGACAGTCCCTGAACGCGGGCTTCATTCGGTGTGTTACCCGCAGACATACCGTTAGATACGTACAGGTTACCGATAATGTTCATCGGAATGTAAACGGTCTGATTATCTGACTGACGGGTAAACGGCAGGCCACAAACGCCGCGTTCTTCATTGCCGGATTGCAGATCGATAAGCATGCTACCGGTCAGTTCATTGTCTGGATCGTAGAACGCACGCAGACGCGCATCCAGCAAACCTTCAGGTACGTCATCATCTTCAGTCAGTGGGAACCATTTTTCGTTCGGGTAATGTACGAACGGGCCGTTAGCGATGGTTTCGCCCAGCCAGAAATCCGCAAAGAAGTAATTCGTGGACAGACGCTCAAAATATTCGCCCAGTGCGGAGGCCAGTGCCGCTTTTTTAGTCGCACCTTTACCGTTGGTAAAGCACAGCGCGCATTCTTTGTCGCGAATATGTACAGACCAGACGTTAGGAACGGGATTCAACCATGAGGCTTCTTCAATTTGAAAACCGAGGTCGAGTAATTTTTGCTGGAAGCGAGCGATGGAATCTTCCAGTGCGGCATCTTTGCCGGGGATAAATGTTTGCGTCATGAAAATCACTTTTGTCGTACGGAAAGCGCGCAATGATACGGGTTTTCAATGAATGGCGCTATCGCCGCCGGAGCCTCGGCGTAAATAAAGCATTTGATTCACACCGTGGCGTATGCAGTCGAATGTTCGCGGACTATCTGCTGAAGGGAAGGGGGGCTTCTTTCTTTAATATATCTCTGCGCGAGGCAAAACCAGAATGGTCGAAGGTCGGCTGGGCAAAATGCGCCTCCTGATAGCGAAAATCTCGGTTTTTATCCGTCAATCCGATAGATTCTGTTGTGTGACGCATCGCTCATTTTTGCCCTGACCAGTTTTACCCATTGCGGCGCGTGTCACTGAATGATAAAACCGATATCCACAGGAATAACTTATACCCAATGTCTGTCACAGGAATTATCGTAAACGACAGGATGTTGATTGGATAACAACACAACGTGGTGAGGGGAAATGGCTCAGGTCTTCAATTTTAGTTCAGGTCCGGCAATGCTTCCGGCGGAAGTACTTAAACTGGCTCAACAGGATCTTTGTGACTGGAACGGTCTTGGCACGTCGGTGATGGAAATTAGCCACCGAGGTAAAGAGTTCATCCAGGTTGCAGAGGAAGCAGAGCAGGATTTTCGCGATCTTCTCAATATCCCCTCCAACTATAAAGTGTTGTTCTGTCATGGCGGTGGTCGTGGACAGTTTGCGGGTATCCCGTTAAATATTCTGGGTGATAAAACGACGGCAGATTACGTTGATGCCGGTTACTGGGCAGCCAGCGCGATTAAAGAAGCGAAAAAGTACTGCACGCCAAACGTTATTGATGCCAAAGTCACCGTTGACGGCCTGCGCGCTGTTAAGCCGATGAGCGAATGGCAGCTTTCTGACAACGCGGCGTATCTGCACTATTGCCCGAACGAAACCATCGACGGTATTGCGATTGATGAAACGCCGAATTTTGCCAGCAATGTGGTGGTCACGGCGGATCTGTCTTCTACCATTCTTTCCGCGCCGCTTGATGTTAGCCGCTATGGCGTTATCTACGCGGGTGCGCAGAAAAATATTGGCCCTGCTGGGCTGACCATTGTCATCGTACGTGAAGATTTACTGGGTAAAGCCCACGTGTCTTGCCCGTCGATCCTTGACTATACCGTACTGAATGACAACGACTCCATGTTTAACACGCCACCGACCTTTGCCTGGTATCTGTCAGGACTGGTCTTTAAATGGCTGAAAAAACAGGGCGGCGTCAGTGCAATGGATAAAATTAACCAGCAAAAAGCAGAACTGCTGTACGGCGTGATTGATAACAGCGATTTCTACCGCAACGATGTGGCGAAGTCGAACCGTTCACGTATGAACGTACCGTTCCAGTTGGCTGACAGCGCGCTCGATAAACTCTTCCTGGACGAGTCGTTTGCTGCGGGCCTGCATGCACTGAAGGGACACCGTGTGGTTGGCGGAATGCGGGCTTCAATCTATAACGCTATGCCGCTGGAAGGCGTAAAAGCACTGACCGATTTCATGGTCGATTTTGAGCGTCGCCGCGGCTAATCTGCTGTACTTTTCATCCCCGCAGCCAGCCTGTGGGGTTTTTATGTCTGTTTTTGAGAGTTGAGTTTCATGGAATCCCTGACGTTACAACCCATTGCGCGGGTGGATGGCACCATCAATCTGCCTGGATCCAAAAGTGTTTCTAACCGCGCTTTGCTGCTGGCTGCATTAGCAAATGGCACCACTGTCCTGACAAACCTGCTGGACAGTGATGATGTCCGCCATATGCTGAATGCGCTGAATGCGTTGGGGATTAACTATACCCTTTCGGCCGATCGTACCCGCTGTGAAATTACGGGGAATGGTGGCCCACTGCATGCCGAAGGCGCTGTAGAGCTGTTCCTTGGTAACGCAGGAACCGCAATGCGCCCGCTGGCCGCTGCGCTGTGCCTGGGCAGCAATGATATCGTGCTGACCGGCGAGCCACGTATGAAAGAGCGCCCGATTGGCCACCTGGTTGACGCACTGCGCCAGGGGGGGGCAAAAATTGAATATCTGGAGCAGGAGAATTACCCGCCTTTACGTCTGTATGGTGGCTTCAACGGAGGGCAGGTTGACGTTGACGGCAGCGTTTCCAGCCAGTTCCTGACCGCGCTGCTGATGACGGCACCGCTTGCGCCGCAGGATACGACAATCGCGATTAAAGGCGATCTTGTGTCAAAACCGTACATTGACATTACACTGAACCTGATGAAAACGTTTGGTGTTGACATTGAAAACCAGAACTACCAACGTTTCGTCGTGCAGGGCAACCAACAGTACCAGTCTCCGGGCGCCTATCTGGTAGAAGGCGATGCTTCATCGGCCTCGTATTTTCTCGCGGCCGGCGCGATCAAAGGCGGTACGGTGAAGGTGACCGGAATTGGGCGTCATAGCATGCAGGGTGATATTCGCTTTGCCGATGTGCTGGAAAAAATGGGCGCGACCGTGACATGGGGTGATGATTTTATTGCCTGTACTCGCGGTGAGTTGAACGCTGTTGATATGGATATGAATCATATTCCTGATGCGGCAATGACCATTGCGACCGCCGCGCTGTTTGCAAAGGGCACAACGACTTTACGGAACATTTACAACTGGCGTGTCAAAGAGACTGACCGTCTGTTTGCTATGGCAACCGAGCTGCGGAAAGTGGGTGCGGAAGTTGAAGAGGGGCATGATTTTATCCGTATCACTCCGCCGCTTAAGCTGCGGTTTGCGGATATTGCGACCTATAACGATCACCGTATGGCGATGTGTTTCTCGCTGGTGGCGCTGTCTGACACACCCGTTACCATTCTTGACCCGAAATGTACCGCGAAAACCTTCCCGGATTACTTCGAACAACTGGCCCGTATCAGCACACCTGCCTGACTTTATTGCCGCATCTTTGGATGCGGCACATTCCGTCATCTCCGATTGCCCATTTATTCTACACTCAGCTTCAATGAGTCTGTATTTTTCACACAAAGATAACGTTCGTAGACGTTGGCGCGTATAATGCGCGGCGTTCACGTTAACGTATGCCTGTTTAAGGAGAAAAAGATGACGGCAATTGCCCCGGTTATTACCATTGATGGCCCAAGTGGTGCAGGTAAAGGCACCTTGTGCAAGGCAATGGCGGAAGCATTGCAGTGGCATCTGTTAGATTCAGGCGCGATCTACCGTGTACTGGCGCTTGCGGCGTTGCATCATCATGTTGATGTGACTTCTGAAGATGCTCTGGTACCGCTTGCGTCGCATCTGGATGTGCGTTTTATCTCAACAGACGGCAATCTGGAAGTTATTCTGGAAGGCGAAGATGTCAGTGGTGAAATCCGCACTCAGGAAGTGGCAAATGCCGCATCCCAGGTGGCTGCATTTCCCCGTGTGCGCGAAGCGCTTTTACGGCGCCAGCGCGCCTTCCGCGAAGCACCGGGCCTGATCGCTGACGGACGCGATATGGGCACTGTGGTATTCCCTGATGCGCCAGTAAAAATTTTTCTGGACGCCTCCTCGCAAGAACGTGCGCATCGACGTATGCTACAGTTGCAGGAGAAGGGCTTTAGTGTTAACTTTGAACGCCTTTTGGCCGAGATCGAAGAACGCGATGATCGTGATCGCAACCGTGCCGTAGCGCCGCTGGTTCCCGCTGCTGATGCTTTAGTTTTGGATTCAACCCGATTAAGCATTGAGCAAGTGATTGAAAAAGCGTTACAATACGCGCGCCAAAAACTGGCTCTCGCATAAGTGCGACCGAATTTGCAGTACCCCCGTTGCAATGGATTGACAGCGGGTATGTTAAACAACCCCATCCGGCATGGAGCCAGGTGGACGTTAAATATGAAACCTGAAGATTAAACATGACTGAATCTTTTGCTCAACTGTTTGAAGAATCCTTAAAAGAAATCGAAACCCGTCCGGGTTCCATCGTTCGTGGTGTTGTTGTTGCTATCGACAAAGACGTAGTACTGGTTGACGCCGGTCTGAAATCTGAGTCCGCCATTCCGGCAGAGCAGTTCAAAAACGCCCAGGGCGAGCTGGAAATCCAGGTTGGTGACGAAGTTGACGTTGCTCTGGATGCAGTAGAAGACGGCTTCGGTGAAACTCTGCTGTCCCGTGAAAAAGCTAAACGTCACGAAGCTTGGATCACGCTGGAAAAAGCTTACGAAGAAGCTGCAACCGTTACTGGTGTTATCAATGGCAAAGTCAAGGGTGGCTTCACTGTTGAGCTGAATGGTATTCGCGCGTTCCTGCCGGGTTCCCTGGTAGACGTTCGTCCGGTCCGCGACACGCTGCACCTGGAAGGCAAAGAGCTTGAATTCAAAGTAATCAAGCTGGATCAGAAGCGTAACAACGTTGTTGTTTCCCGTCGTGCCGTTATCGAATCCGAAAACAGCGCAGAACGCGATCAGCTGCTGGAAAACCTGCAGGAAGGCATGGAAGTTAAAGGTATCGTTAAGAACCTCACTGACTACGGTGCATTCGTTGATCTGGGTGGCGTTGACGGCCTGCTGCACATCACCGACATGGCATGGAAACGCGTTAAGCATCCGAGCGAAATCGTAAACGTTGGCGACGAAATCACTGTTAAAGTGCTGAAGTTCGACCGCGAGCGTACTCGTGTATCTCTGGGCCTGAAACAGCTGGGCGAAGATCCATGGGTAGCTATTGCTAAGCGTTATCCGGAAGGTACCAAACTGACTGGTCGCGTGACCAACCTGACCGACTACGGCTGCTTCGTTGAAATCGAAGAAGGCGTTGAAGGCCTGGTTCACGTTTCCGAAATGGATTGGACCAACAAAAACATCCACCCGTCCAAAGTTGTTAACGTTGGCGATGTAGTGGAAGTTATGGTTCTGGATATCGACGAAGAACGTCGTCGTATCTCCCTGGGTCTGAAGCAGTGCAAAAACAACCCATGGCAGCAGTTCGCGGAAACCCACAACAAGGGCGACCGTGTTGAAGGTAAAATCAAGTCTATCACCGACTTCGGTATCTTCATCGGCCTGGACGGCGGCATCGACGGCCTGGTTCACCTGTCTGACATCTCCTGGAACGTTGCAGGCGAAGAAGCAGTACGTGAATACAAAAAAGGCGACGAAATCGCAGCAGTTGTTCTGCAGGTTGATGCAGAACGTGAGCGTATCTCTCTGGGCGTTAAACAGCTCGCAGAAGATCCGTTCAACAACTGGGTTGCACTGAACAAGAAAGGCGCAATCGTAAACGGTAAAGTCACTGCAGTTGACGCTAAAGGCGCAACCGTAGAACTGGCTGACGGCGTTGAAGGTTACCTGCGCGCTTCTGAAGCTTCCCGCGACCGCGTTGAAGATGCAACTCTGGTTCTGAGCGTAGGCGACGACGTTGAAGCTAAATTCACCGGCGTTGATCGTAAGAACCGTGCAATCAGCCTGTCTGTTCGTGCTAAAGACGAAGCTGATGAGAAAGATGCAATCGCAACTGTTAACAAACAGGAAGATGCAAACTTCTCTAACAACGCAATGGCTGAAGCTTTCAAAGCAGCTAAAGGCGAGTAATATCGAGTGCTCCAAATCCTTTGTGCTATTAACAGCACAAAGGGTGACGAGTAGCTTGACAGATTACAGGATTCGTCCTGTAATCAATGACAAAGGGCGGCTACGGCCGCCCTTAATCAATGCAGCAGCTAATTTTGCCTTTAAGGAACCGGAGGAATCATGACCAAGTCAGAATTGATTGAAAGACTTGCAACCCAGCAACCTCATATTCCCGCGAAAGCGGTTGAAGATGCAGTAAAAGAGATGCTGGAACATATGGCCTCGACTCTTGCGCAGGGCGAGCGTATTGAAATCCGCGGTTTCGGTAGTTTTTCTTTGCATTACCGCGCACCACGCACCGGACGTAATCCGAAGACTGGCGATAAAGTGGATCTGGAAGGAAAATATGTTCCGCACTTTAAGCCGGGTAAAGAACTGCGCGATCGCGCCAATATTTACGGTTAAGTGCTCAGCAAGACTTAGCCCCGAGAAAAGCACCTGTATGGGTGCTTTTTTCATTTTTACCTCTCTGTACTGGAATCTCTCTCCCAACTTCTTTGTATGTTACATCCGCAGTTAAATAACAGCGGAATGCACCTCGTTTACCGGTAAATGGTTGCCAGACATCTGCTGAGTTGTCCTGCACACTCCCTGTCACAGGGAGGTGTCATATGAAAATAACAACAATCAGTACGTGTGCGTTATGCGGCATTCTCCCGCTGACGATATTACCCGTATTACCTGACATGCTGTGTATCAGCCTTGTATTTGGCCTGGCATGTCTGCTTTGTCTCATTCCTCATCAATATATGCATTACGCCGGATTAGTCCTGCTGTTTTTCCTGTGGGGAATACTGGCAGCGAAGGAGGTTATCTGGGCTGGCGATACGCTCCCGGCCAAAACGCAGCAGGCTATCGTTCAAATAACCGGGACTGACAATATGACCACGCACTACGGTCAGATTACACACCTTCAGGGGAGACGGATATTTCCTGCCGTTGGCGTCGTACTGTATGGGCAGTACTTACCCGGCGATGTTTGCGCAGGTCAGACATGGGCGATGACGTTGAAAGTTCGCGCTGTGCATGGGCAACTGAATGAAGGTGGATTTGATAGCCAGCGCTATGCCTTGGCACAGCATCAGTCGCTGACGGGGCGTTTTCTGCAGGCCTCAGTGATTACACCGCAATGCAGTCTGCGTGCACGTTATCTCTCCTCGCTAAATACGACGCTTGCCGCCTATCCCTGGCAGCAAGTCATACTGGGGCTGGGGATGGGGGAACGTGTCTTTGTATCGCAGGCGGTAAAAAATATAATGCGTGATACCGGAACAGCACATTTGATGGCCATTTCCGGGCTGCATATTGCTTTTGCCGCACTCCTCGCTGGCGGACTGATACGTGGTGGACAATTTTTAATGCCGGCACGCTGGATCTGCTGGCAGGCTCCGCTAGTCGGGGGCGTGCTCTGCGCTGCATTTTATGCCTGGCTGACGGGGCTGCAACCACCGGCATTACGCACAGTTACCGCGCTAATGGTATGGGGGGGACTAAAACTAAGCGGCAGGCAGTGGAGTGGATGGGCGGTCTGGATTACCTGCCTGGCAGCAATTGTGGTCGTGGATCCGGTCGCGGTGCTTTCACAAAGCCTGTGGTTGTCTGCTTTCGCCGTAGCGGCGCTGATATTCTGGTATCAGTGGATGCCGATGCCGTACTGGCCACTCCCACGTATAGGGCGTGCAGTACTGGCGCTTGCTCATCTTCAGTTGGGTATCACGGTGCTGCTTCTGCCTGTCCAAATCGCATTATTTCACGGTATTAGCCTGACCTCATTCCTGGCCAATTTATTTGCGGTACCGCTGGTCACATTTGTTTCAGTTCCCCTGATATTAGCGGGGATGGTCGTGCATTTAACCGGTCAGGTGATGATTGAGGCGGGGCTGTGGTATTTCGCTGACCGTTCTCTGGCCCTGTTATTTTGGGGACTCAATAGTTTACCGGAAGGATGGATCAACATTGATGGACGTTGGCAATGGCTTGCGCTGTCCCCATGGCTGATGCTTATTGCATGGCGATTAAATGCCTGGAAAACGCTACCGGTTGTCTGTTTTACCGGGCTTTTGTTATTGAGTGGACCGTTCTGGAGAACACCCCGCGCTGATTTGTGGCAGGTACATATGCTGGATGTAGGGCAGGGGCTGGCAATGGTGATTGCCCGTAATGGCAAAGCGATTCTCTATGATACCGGGTTGGCCTGGCCCGAGGGCGATAGTGCGCAGCAGTTGATCATTCCCTGGCTACGTTGGCACAACCTGGAACCGCAAGGGGTAATTCTAAGCCACGAACATTTGGATCATCGGGGAGGGCTGCAATCACTACAGCAAGCCTGGCCGTCGCTGTGGATTAGAAGTCCGTTGGGCTGGAAAGGCCATCTCCCTTGTTTTCGCGGGGAGCGCTGGCAGTGGCAGGGATTAACATTTAGCGCACATTGGCCAGTGAGTGGAAATAAAGAGCAGGGGAATAACCATTCCTGTGTGGTAAAAGTGGATGACGGACATCAGAGTATTCTTCTGACAGGTGATATTGAATCCCCCGCTGAACAGAAAATGCTAAGTCACTACTGGCAGTATCTGCAGGCTACGTTTGTGCAGGTTCCACACCATGGTAGTAACACTTCATCCTCACTGGCGCTGATTCAACGCATTGGCGGACAGGCCGCAATAGCCTCTGCATCCCGCTACAATGCCTGGCGTCTACCGTCATGGAAAGTCCGACAGCGTTACCGGCAACAAAATTATCAGTGGCTGGACACCCCCCACCAGGGGCAAATCACGCTGGATGTTTATCAGAAAAGTTGGCGAATACGCAGCTTACGGGATCAGATTTTACCCCGTTGGTATCATCAGTGGTTTGGCGTGTTGGAGGATAACGGGTAGAATATGCGGCTATTCTAACAAATGCTGGTTTTTTGAATGCATAACGATAAAGATCTCTCTACGTGGCAGACGTTTCGCCGACTATGGCCAACCATAGCGCCTTTTAAATCGGGTCTGATCGTGGCGGGTATAGCGTTAGTCCTTAACGCGGCCAGCGATACCTTCATGTTATCGCTCCTCAAACCATTACTGGATGATGGTTTTGGTAAAACTGATCGCTCTGTGCTGCTGTGGATGCCGCTGGTGGTCATTGGGCTGATGATAGTTCGTGGTATTACGAGCTATGTCTCCAGCTACTGTATTTCATGGGTGTCAGGCAAAGTGGTCATGACCATGCGCCGCCGCTTGTTCGGTCATATGATGGGCATGCCCGTCGCCTTTTTTGATAAACAGTCTACCGGTACGCTGCTGTCTCGTATTACCTATGATTCAGAGCAGGTCGCGTCTTCGTCTTCAGGCGCATTGATCACTGTGGTACGTGAAGGGGCCTCAATTATTGGCCTGTTTATCATGATGTTCTACTACAGTTGGCAGTTGTCATTGATCCTGATTGTGCTGGCGCCTATCGTGTCGGTGGCCATTCGCGTGGTCTCCAGGCGTTTTCGTAGCATCAGTAAAAATATGCAAAACACCATGGGACAGGTGACCACCAGTGCAGAGCAGATGCTGAAAGGCCACAAAGAAGTGTTGATTTTTGGTGGTCAGGAAGTTGAAACCAAGCGTTTTGATAAAGTCAGCAACAAGATGCGTTTGCAGGGTATGAAGATGGTTTCTGCCTCTTCTATCTCCGATCCTATCATCCAGTTGATCGCTTCTCTGGCTTTGGCCTTCGTGTTATATGCGGCCAGTTTCCCAAGCGTGATGGAAAACCTGACAGCAGGGACAATTACAGTTGTCTTCTCTTCAATGATCGCCCTGATGCGTCCGCTGAAGTCACTGACTAACGTCAATGCACAGTTCCAGCGCGGTATGGCGGCATGCCAGACCTTATTTACGATTCTGGATAGCGAACAAGAGAAAGATGAGGGTAAACGCGTCATTGAGCGCGCTTCCGGCGATCTGGAGTTCCGTAATGTGACCTTTACCTACCCAGGCCGTGACATTCCCGCGTTACGTAATATCAACCTGAATATCCCGGCGGGCAAAACCGTTGCCCTGGTTGGGCGTTCTGGTTCTGGTAAATCCACGATCGCCAGCCTGATCACGCGCTTCTACGATATCGATGAAGGGCAGATTCTGATGGATGGGCACGACCTGCGTGAATATACCCTGTCATCTCTGCGCGATCAGGTGGCCCTGGTATCGCAGAACGTTCACCTGTTCAACGATACGGTTGCCAACAATATCGCCTACGCGCGTACCGATATGTATAGCCGTGAGCAGATCGAAAAAGCTGCACAGATGGCCTACGCCATGGATTTCATCAACAAGATGGATGATGGTCTGGATACGGTGATTGGCGAAAACGGTGTGCTGCTTTCAGGTGGTCAGCGCCAGCGTATCGCCATCGCTCGCGCCTTGCTGCGCGACAGTCCGATCCTGATCCTCGATGAGGCTACGTCGGCGCTGGATACCGAATCCGAACGCGCGATTCAGTCTGCACTTGATGAGTTACAGAAAAACCGTACCTCTCTGGTCATTGCTCACCGTCTTTCTACCATTGAACAGGCGGACGAGATCATCGTGGTGGAAGACGGGCTGATTGTTGAGCGCGGAACCCATAGCGAACTGCTTGAGCAGCGTGGGGTTTATGCGCAATTACATAAAATGCAATTTGGTCAATGATCGCTCGTATCTGGTCCGGTGAATCGCCGTTATGGCGATTATTGCTGCCACTTTCCTGGCTGTATGGCCTGGTGAGTGGAGGGATCCGTCTATGCTACAAGCTTGGGCTTAAACGTGCGTGGCGCGCGCCAGTCCCGGTGGTGGTGGTCGGTAATCTTACCGCAGGCGGCAATGGTAAAACACCGGTAGTCATCTGGCTGGTTGAACGGTTGCAGCAACGCGGTATTCGTGTGGGGGTGGTGTCTCGCGGTTATGGCGGGAAAGCCGCGACTTATCCGCTATTGCTAACGGCAGACACCACTACCGCAGAAGCGGGGGATGAGCCTGTGCTTATCTTTCAGCGTACTGGCGTACCCGTAGCGGTTTCTCCGGTAAGATCGGATGCGGTAAAAGCGATCCTTGCTCATCATGACGTGCAGATTATTGTGACGGACGATGGGTTACAGCACTATCGTCTGGCACGTGATGTTGAAATCGTGGTGATTGACGGTGTGCGTCGGTTTGGTAACGGCTGGTGGCTTCCTGCGGGTCCAATGCGTGAACGTGCTGGTCGGCTGAAATCGGTGGATGCCACGATCGTTAATGGCGGCGTTGCGCGACCGGGTGAAATTCCCATGCATCTTGAGCCGGGGCTGGCCGTTAATTTACGTACCGGTGAACGCCGCGATGTCGCGCAACTGCCTGATATCGTCGCCATGGCGGGTATCGGCCATCCACCACGTTTTTTTGCCACGCTTGAGGCATGTGGCGCCAGGCCACAAAAATGTGTCGCACTGGCGGACCATCAGTCTCTGACCTACAGTGACGTCAGTGCGTTGGTGGCCGCAGGACAAACGCTGGTGATGACGGAAAAAGATGCCGTGAAATGCCGCGCATTTGCCGATGATAACTGGTGGTATTTACCCGTTGACGCACATCTGTCAGGCGAACGACCTGATGTGTTGCTGGATAGCTTAATCTCGCTGACTCGCTAACAGATTCAAGCTGCGGCAGCGAATCATTTATGAGGCCATAAATGTCGTTGCCGCACCTTTCTTTGACGGATGCCCGTCATCTTCACCTTGCTGCACAGGGTCTGCTGAAAAAAACACGTCGTCGGGCAACGCCGGCGGATATTCTGGCGACCATTTCTCGCATGTCCTTATTGCAAATCGATACCATCAACATTGTCGCGCGCAGTCCCTATCTGGTGCTGTTTAGCCGTTTGGGCGACTATTCTCCCCAATGGCTCGATGACTCCTTACGGCAGGGCGAACTGATGGAGTACTGGGCGCATGAAGCCTGTTTTTTACCGCGCAGCGACTTTATGCTGATACGCCATCGTATGTTGGCTCCGGAAAAAATGGGCTGGAAATACAAAGCGGCGTGGATGAAAGAACATGCGCATGAGATTGAGCAACTGTTACAGCATATCCAGCATAACGGGCCGGTACGTTCAGCCGATTTTGAGCATCCACGTAAGGGGGCCAGCGGCTGGTGGGAATGGAAACCACAAAAGCGGCATCTGGAAGGGCTTTTTACATCCGGGAAAGTGATGGTGGTGGAACGGCGTAATTTTCAGCGAGTGTATGATTTAACGCATCGCGTCATGCCTCATTGGGATGACGAGCGTGACCGGCTGTCGCAGGATGAAGCCGAAATTGTGATGCTGGATAATAGCGCTCGTAGTTTGGGTATTTTCCGTGAGCAGTGGTTGGCGGACTACTATCGACTGAAGCGTCCGGCGTTAAAAAACTGGTGCGATATGCGAAGGGAACAGCGACATATAATTCCTGTTGATGTAGAAGGGCTGGGCACCCTGTGGCTGCATAGCAACCTTCAGCCGCAACTGGAACTTGCGTTAGCAGGAAAGTTGACTGCCACTCACAGCGCTGTTTTATCCCCGTTTGATCCGGTGATCTGGGATCGTAAACGGGCTGAACAGCTGTTTGATTTTAACTACCGACTGGAATGCTATACGCCAGCGGCCAAACGTCAGTATGGCTATTTTGTCTTACCTCTGCTGCATCGCGGCCAGTTGGTTGGACGTATAGATGCCAAAATGCACCGTAAAACCGGTGTGCTGGAAGTCATTTCACTGTGGTTACAGGATGGCGTCAGGCCCGGGGGGATGCTGCAAAAAGGTTTGCTCCAGGCTATCAGTGATTTTGCTCGCTGGCAGCAGGCGACGCGAGTGACATTGGGGAATTGCCCGGACGGTTTATTTGCTGACTCTCGGCACGGTTGGGAAATAGACCCAGCCTCTTAATTGATTATGTTAATATTTACGGATTCACAATCCGGTCCATCTGGAGGAACTATGGATCATCGTCTGCTTGAAATCATTGCCTGCCCGGTATGCAATGGAAAACTCTGGTTTAACCAGGAAAAACAGGAACTGATTTGTAAACTGGATAACCTTGCTTTCCCACTGCGCGATGGTATTCCCGTTTTGCTGGAAACCGAAGCCCGCGTTCTGACTGCTGATGAGAGTAAATCATGAGTTTTGTGGTCATTATTCCTGCGCGTTATGCGTCCACACGTTTGCCGGGTAAGCCGCTGCTGGATATCAACGGCAAGCCCATGATTGTGCATGTGCTGGAGCGTGCGCGTGAATCTGGCGCTGAGCGTATTATTGTTGCCACCGATCATGAAGATGTCGCTCGTGCGGTAGAAGCGGTGGGTGGCGAAGTGTGCATGACACGTGCCGATCACCAGTCTGGTACGGAGCGCCTGGCGGAAGTTGTCGAGAAATGTGGTTTTAGCGATGATACTGTTATCGTGAACGTACAGGGTGATGAGCCGATGATCCCTGCGGTCATTATTCGTCAGGTGGCAGAAAATCTGGCGCAACGTCAGGTTGGAATGGCGACGCTGGCAGCCCCCATTCATAGTGCGGAAGAAGCGTTTAATCCGAATGCGGTAAAAGTTGTGCTGGATGCCGAAGGCTATGCACTCTATTTTTCCCGTGCGACGATCCCATGGGATCGCGACCGTTTTGCCAAAAGCCTCGAAACGGTGGGCAATACCTTCCTGCGTCACCTGGGCATTTACGGTTATCGCGCCGGATTTATTCGCCGCTATGTAAACTGGCAACCGAGTCCGCTTGAGCATATTGAAATGCTGGAGCAACTGCGTGTGCTGTGGTACGGCGAAAAAATTCACGTCGCCGTTGCTAAGGAAGTTCCTGGCACAGGGGTTGATACCGCTGAAGATCTTGAGCGTGTTCGCGCTGAGATGCGTTAGTTTTTCTCACGATTCTCCATCAAGATACGCTGAATAATTTAAGTTGCAGGAGGCTTTACTCACCTGCAGCTTGAAGTATGACGCGTATTTTTGGGAGGCGTATCGTATCGTTACGCTTTTCCTCCACTTTTCTTTTCATCAATTGATCTCATCCGGGTGACATCTGTCTGCACGACGCTCATTATGAAAGCAGTAGCATTTATGAGGGCAATCTGAAATGGAACAGTTGCGTGCCGAACTCAGCCATCTGCTGGGTGAAAAACTCAGTCGTATTGAATGCGTAAATGAAAAAGTGGATACGGCCCTGTGGTCACTGTATGACAGCCAGGGAAATCCGATGCCACTGATGGCGAGAAGTTTCACCACACCGGGGATGGCGCAGCAGTTAGCATGGAAAACCACTATGCTGGCACGCAGCGGGACGGTACGTATGCCAGTCATTTATGGGGTCTTAACGCACGAAGAGCATCCCGGCCCTGATGTCCTGTTGCTTGAGCGTTTACGCGGTGTGCCGGTAGAAGCGCCTGCCCGAACCCCGGAACGCTGGGAGCATTTAAAAGATCAGATCGTGGAAGGCTTGTTATCGTGGCACCGTCAGGACAGTCGTGGCTGTGTGGGGGCGGTGGACAATACGCAAGAGAACCTCTGGCCATCCTGGTATCGGCAGCGTGTTGAAGTGCTATGGAGCACGTTAAACCAGTTCAACAACACCGGACTGACGATGCAGGACAAGCGGATTTTGTTTCGTACCCGGGAATGCTTACCCGCCTTGTTTGAAGGCTTTAATGATAATTGCGTTCTGATCCACGGTAATTTCAGTTTACGCAGTATGCTCAAAGATGCCCGTAGCGATCAACTTCTGGCAATGGTGGGACCTGGCTTAATGCTGTGGGCGCCGAGAGAGTATGAATTGTTCCGCTTGATGGACAATGCGCTGGCGGAAAGCCTGTTGTGGCAATATTTACAACGCGCGCCGGTGGCAGAATCATTTATCTGGCGGCGCTGGCTATATGTGTTGTGGGATGAAGTTGCGCAGCTGGTCAATACCGGGCGTTTCAGTCGTTCCAATTTTGATCTTGCAACAAAATCATTGCTGCCGTGGCTCGCCTGACGATCCCTTCAGCCACTGCCAGATGCGCCCTAACGTTTCGTAACCAACACGATCGCTATGCATCAGCCAGACAGGTGAAGGAATTGCTCGCTCCCACGGATTGAGCGGTGAATCGATGGCCAGTTGATTAGCGGGGGCTGGCAAAGGATGCAGTCCAGCCTGCTGGAAGAAAATCATCGCACGCGGCAAGTGCGATGCGGATGTCACCAGCAGGAACGGCGCATCGCCAATAGCCTGTTTTACTGCAGTCGCTTCTTCTTCGGTATCTTTGGGTTTATCCAGCGTAATGATCTCGCTGCGGGGAACGCCCAGCGACTGCGCCACGCGAGCACCGACTTCGGCCGTGCTGACGTTATTGGTTTTCGCGGCAGCGCCGGTAAAAATCAGCTTTGATCCGGGATTCGCCCGCCACAAACGAATACCTTCATTCAGACGCGGAAGACTATTACTGATGAGGTTAGAACTCGGTGCCCACTGCGGATTCCAGGTGTACCCCCCACCCAGCACCACGATATAGTGCACTTTTTGCGTATCCTGCCAGGTAGGATAACTGTCCTCAAGCGGTTTCAGCAGGCGATCGGCGACAGGTTGCAGGCTAAGCAGTAACAGTGCGAGCCAACTCAGGCTGATACACACTTTCCCCGTTTTCTGAAAGCGGCTAAACCAGATCAATCCCAGGCCGATGCCCATCACAATCAGCATCAACGGAAGTGGCAGCATCATACCGCCAATCACTTTCTTCAGCGTAAAAAGCATCCTTTTTGGTTCCTTTTTTAACCATACAGCAGGGGATCTGCAGCGATATTACACCAGGAAGGTTCATTCTCGGCGTGGGTGTGACAAAATAGCGGTTTTACTTAGTCGCCCTAAAGCCAGCCAGTGGAGAGCCCGATGCGGGATCGCAATTTTGATGACATTGCAGAGAAGTTTTCCCGTAACATTTACGGCACCACCAAAGGTCAATTAAGACAGGCTATTCTTTGGCAGGATTTGGATCGCTTACTGCCCACGCTCGGTGAACAGAAATTACATATTCTGGATGCCGGGGGGGGCGAAGGGCAAACGGCCATCAAAATGGCGGAGCGCGGTCACTTCGTGACATTATGCGACCTGTCCGGTGAGATGATCACCCGTGCGCAACAGGCAGCAGAGGCAAAAGGTGTGAGCGGAAACATGCATTTCATACAATGCGCCGCTCAGGATGTTGCTGCGCATTTGGAAAGCCCGGTTGATCTGATATTGTTTCATGCTGTGCTGGAATGGGTGGCCGAACCGGTTTGCGTGCTGCAAACCCTGTGGTCGGTATTACGTCCCGGCGGCGCGTTATCGTTAATGTTCTACAATGCTAACGGTCTGCTGATGCACAACATGGTCGCAGGGAATTTTGACTATGTGCAGGTTGGGATGCCAAAACGTAAAAAACGTACGCTTTCACCAGACTATCCGCGTGAACCCGGACAGGTTTATCAGTGGCTGGAAGAGATCGGTTGGCAGATAACCGGTAAGACAGGCGTACGCGTGTTTCATGATTATCTGCGAGATAAGCATCAACAGCGTGACGGTTATGAAATGTTACTTGAGTTAGAAACGCGCTATTGCCGCCAGGAGCCGTATATTAGCCTTGGCCGCTATATTCATGTCACCGCGCGCAAACCGCAGATGCAAGGATAACCTATGAGTGAATTTTCCCAGACAGTCCCCGAACTGGTTGCCTGGGCCAGAAAAAATGACTTCTCCATCTCTCTGCCGGTAGACAGACTTTCGTTCCTGCTGGCGGTCGCCACGCTGAACGGTGAGCGACTTGACGGTGAGATGAGCGAAGGCGAACTGGTGGATGCGTTCCGCCATGTGAGTGATGCGTTTGAGCAAACCAGCGAAACCATCGGTGTTCGCGCCAATAACGCGATTAACGACATGGTACGTCAACGTCTGCTGAACCGCTTTACCAGCGAGCAGGCGGAAGGTAACGCTATTTATCGTTTAACGCCGCTGGGGATTGGCATCACGGATTACTATATCCGCCAGCGCGAATTCTCTACATTGCGTTTGTCGATGCAGTTGTCGATTGTTGCTGGTGAGCTGAAGCGCGCGGCAGATGCCGCCGCGGAAGGTGGTGATGAATTTCACTGGCACCGCAACGTCTATGCGCCATTGAAGTATTCGGTAGCGGAAATTTTCGACAGTATCGATTTGACTCAGCGCATTATGGATGAGCAGCAGCAGCAGGTAAAAGACGATATCGCCCAGTTGCTGAACAAAGACTGGCGGGCGGCAATTTCCAGCTGTGAAATGCTGTTGTCTGAAACGTCTGGTACGCTGCGTGAGCTGCAGGATACGCTGGAAGCCGCAGGCGATAAGCTCCAGGCGAACCTGTTACGCATTCAGGATGCGACGATGGCACATGACGATTTGCATTTCGTCGACAGGCTGGTGTTCGACCTGCAAAGCAAGCTCGACCGTATTATCAGTTGGGGTCAGCAATCCATCGATTTGTGGATCGGCTACGATCGACACGTGCACAAGTTTATCCGTACCGCTATTGATATGGACAAAAATCGCGTCTTTGCACAGCGTTTACGTCAGTCTGTCCAGAGCTATTTTGACGATCCGTGGGCGTTGACCTATGCCAATGCCGATCGTCTGCTGGATATGCGTGACGAAGAGATGGTACTGCGTGATGAAGAAGTCACCGGTGAGTTGCCTGCCGATCTTGAATATGAAGAATTTAATGAGATCCGCGAACAGCTGGCGGCAATTATCGAAGAACAGTTGGCTATCTATAAATCCAGACAAACGCCACTGGATCTCGGATTGGTCGTGCGCGAGTATCTGGCGCAATACCCACGTGCGCGTCACTTCGACGTTGCGCGTATTGTTATCGATCAGGCGGTACGTCTTGGCGTAGCGCAAGCAGACTTCACCGGACTGCCAGCCAAATGGCAGCCGATTAATGATTACGGAGCCAAGGTACAGGCGCATGTCATTGACAAATATTGAACAAGTGATGCCGGTCAAGCTGGCGCAGGCGCTGGCGAATCCGTTATTTCCGGCGCTGGATAGCGCCTTACGTTCGGGTCGCCATATCGGCCTGGATGAACTGGATAATCATGCCTTCCTGATGGATTTTCAGGAATATTTTGAAGAGTTTTACAGCCGCTATAACGTGGAATTGATTCGTGCACCGGAGGGGTTCTTCTATCTACGCCCGCGTTCAACCACGCTTATTCCGCGCTCGGTCTTGTCTGAACTGGACATGATGGTCGGTAAAATTCTTTGCTATCTCTATCTCAGCCCGGAACGTCTGGCGAATGAAGGGATCTTTACCCAGCAAGAACTGTACGACGAGCTGCTAACGCTGGCTGATGAAGCCAAATTGCTGAAGCTAGTGAACAACCGTTCAACCGGTTCAGACGTTGACCGCCAGAAACTACAGGAAAAGGTGCGTTCTTCACTTAACCGCCTGCGCCGTTTAGGCATGGTGTGGTTTATGGGCCATGACAGCAGCAAATTCCGTATTACGGAGTCCGTGTTCCGTTTTGGCGCGGATGTGCGCAGCGGCGACGATCCACGCGAAGCGCAGCGTCGCTTAATTCGTGATGGTGAGGCGATGTCGGTCGAGAACCGCCTGCAGCTCAATGATGAGCCAGAAGATAATCAGCCGGACAGTGGAGAGGAAGAATAATGATTGAACGCGGTAAATTTCGCTCACTTACGCTGATTAACTGGAATGGTTTTTTTGCTCGTACGTTTGACCTTGATGAGCTGGTTACCACGCTGTCGGGTGGGAACGGGGCGGGTAAATCCACTACCATGGCGGCATTCGTTACAGCGCTTATCCCGGATTTAACCCTGCTGCATTTTCGTAATACCACCGAAGCTGGTGCAACCAGCGGCTCACGCGATAAAGGTCTGCACGGAAAGCTGAAAGCAGGTGTCTGTTACTCGATGCTTGATGTGCTCAACTCGCGGCATCAGCGTGTGGTCGTTGGCGTGCGTCTGCAGCAGGTTGCCGGGCGCGATCGTAAAGTGGACATCAAGCCGTTTGCGATTCAGGGGTTGCCGATGTCGGTGCAACCAACCCAACTGGTTACGGAAACCCTGAACGAACGCCAGGCTCGCGTTCTGTCTCTCGCGGAGCTGAAAGAGAAGCTTGATGAGATGGAAGGTGTGCAGTTTAAGCAATTTAACTCAATCACCGATTATCACTCGTTGATGTTCGATTTGGGCATCATTGCCCGTCGTCTGCGCTCTGCGTCCGACCGTAGTAAATTCTATCGCCTGATTGAAGCCTCATTGTACGGCGGTATCTCCAGCGCCATTACTCGCTCACTGCGCGATTACCTGCTGCCAGAAAACAGCGGTGTGCGTAAAGCGTTCCAGGATATGGAAGCGGCGTTGCGTGAAAACCGCATGACGCTGGAAGCCATTCGCGTCACCCAGTCAGATCGTGACCTGTTTAAGCATTTGATCAGCGAAGCGACTAACTATGTGGCAGCAGATTATATGCGCCACGCTAATGAACGTCGTATTCATCTCGACAAAGCGCTGGAATATCGTCGTGAACTGTACACTTCGCGCCAGCAGTTAGCGGCTGAGCAGTATAAGCACGTGGATATGGCGCGCGAGCTGGGTGAGCATAACGGTGCGGAAGGCGATCTTGAAGCTGATTATCAGGCGGCAAGCGATCACCTCAATCTGGTGCAAACTGCGCTGCGTCAGCAGGAAAAGATTGAACGTTACGAAGCGGATCTTGAAGAGTTGCAGATTCGCCTCGAAGAACAAAATGAAGTCGTGGCAGAAGCTGCCGATCGTCAGGATGAAAATGAAGCCCGTGCGGAAGCCGCCGAGCTGGAAGTGGATGAGCTGAAAAGCCAGTTGGCCGATTACCAGCAAGCGCTGGACGTCCAGCAAACGCGAGCCATCCAGTATACTCAGGCGATTCAGGCACTGAGCCGAGCCAAAGCGCTTTGCCATTTACCGGATCTTACCGCAGACAGTGCCGCTGAATGGCTGGAAACCTTCCAGGCCAAAGAGCAGGAAGCGACCGAGAAGTTGCTGACGCTGGAACAAAAAATGAGCGTGGCGCAAACTGCGCACAGCCAGTTCGAGCAGGCTTATCAGCTGGTGGCGGCTATTAATGGTCCATTGGCGCGTGGTGATGCCTGGGGCGTCGCACGTGAGCTGCTGCGCGAAGGCGTTGAACAGCGTCATCTGGCGGAACAAGTTCAGCCATTGCGCATGCGTCTGAGCGAGCTGGAACAGCGTCTGCGCGAACAGCAGGAAGCCGAGCGTCTGCTGGCTGAATTTTGTAAGCGTCAGGGTAAGCATTTCGATATCGATGAGCTTGAGGCTCTGCATCAGGAGCTGGAAGCGCGTATTGCCGCCTTGTCAGATAGCGTATCGTCTGCCAGCGAACAGCGAATGGCGCTGCGTCAGGAACAGGAACAGCTGCAATCCCGCATTCAGCATTTGATGCAACGAGCTCCGGTCTGGCTGGCTGCGCAAAATAGCCTCAACCAACTGAGCGAACAGTGCGGTGAAGAATTTACGTCCAGCCAGGATGTAACGGAGTATCTGCAACAGTTGCTGGAACGTGAGCGTGAGGCCATTGTTGAACGCGATGAAGTCGGCGCGCGTAAAAATGCAGTTGATGAAGAGATTGAACGTCTAAGCCAGCCGGGCGGGGCGGAAGATCAGCGTCTGAACGCACTGGCAGAGCGTTTCGGCGGCGTGCTGCTGTCTGAAATCTATGACGATGTTAGCCTCGAAGATGCGCCGTACTTCTCTGCACTGTATGGCCCTTCGCGACATGCTATCGTGGTGCCGGATCTGTCGCTAATTACTGAGCAACTTGAAGGGCTGACGGATTGCCCTGAAGATCTCTACTTCATCGAAGGGGACCCGCAGTCGTTTGATGACAGCGTCTTCAGCGTCGATGAACTTGAAAAAGCGGTGGTGGTGAAAACCGCCGAGCGCCAGTGGCGTTACTCCCGCTTCCCAACGGTGCCGATTTTTGGTCGTGCCGCGCGTGAAAGCCGTATCGAAACGCTGCACGCTGAGCGTGAGGGGCTGTCTGAACGTTTTGCGACGCTTTCATTTGACGTACAGAAAACACAGCGTCTGCATCAGGCATTTAGTCGCTTTATCGGCAGCCATCTGTCGGTAGCGTTTGAGGCCGATCCAGAAGCTGAAATTCGTCAGTTGAACAGCCGTCGCGTTGAACTCGAACGTGCGCTCACCAACCATGAAAATGATAACCAGCAAAGCCGTACGCAGTTTGAACAAGCGAAAGAAGGTGTTTCTGCACTGAACCGTCTGCTGCCGCGTTTAAATTTGCTGGCGGATGACACATTAGCCGATCGCGTGGACGAAATTCGCGAACGCCTGGATGAAGCTCAGGAAGCGGCGCGTTTTATTCAACAACATGGTAATCAGCTGGCCAAACTGGAACCGATGGTTTCCGTTCTGCAAAATGACCCAGAGCAGTTTGAGCAACTGAAAGAAGACTACGCGTATTCTCAGCAGATGCAGCGTGATGCGCGTCAGCAGGCCTTTGCACTAACTGAAGTCGTTCAGCGTCGGGCGCATTTTAGTTATTCCGACTCCGCCGAAATGCTCAGCGGTAACAGCGATCTGAATGAGAAACTGCGTGAGCGTCTGGAACACGCCGAAGCTGAACGTACCCGTGCTCGTGAAGCTTTGCGCAGCCATGCCGCGCAGTTGAGCCAGTACAATCAGGTTATGGCCTCGCTGAAAAGCTCTTATGACACCAAGAAAGAGCTGCTGAACGATTTACAACGCGAACTGCAGGATATCGGCGTTCGTGCTGATAGCGGCGCAGAAGAACGTGCGCGTATTCGTCGTGATGAACTGCATGCGCAGCTCAGTAATAACCGCGCTCGCCGTAATCAACTGGAAAAAGCGCTAACCTTCTGCGAAGCCGAGATGGAAAACCTGACTCGCAGATTGCGCAAGCTTGAGCGCGATTACCATGAAATGCGTGAGCAGGTGGTGACCGCGAAAGCCGGCTGGTGTGCTGTGATGCGGATGGTAAAAGATAACGGCGTTGAGCGTCGTCTGCACCGTCGTGAGCTGGCTTATCTTTCCGGTGATGAGCTGCGTTCGATGTCGGATAAGGCGCTCGGTGCACTGCGTCTGGCGGTGGCGGATAACGAGCATCTGCGCGATGTGCTGCGCATGTCTGAAGATCCCAAGCGACCAGAACGTAAAATCCAGTTCTTCGTGGCGGTCTACCAGCATCTGCGTGAACGTATTCGCCAGGATATTATTCGCACAGACGATCCGGTTGAAGCCATCGAGCAGATGGAGATTGAATTGAGCCGTCTGACGGAAGAGTTAACCTCGCGTGAGCAGAAGCTGGCTATCAGCTCGCGAAGCGTGGCGAACATCATCCGTAAGACTATCCAGCGTGAGCAGAACCGTATTCGTATGTTGAACCAGGGTCTGCAAAGCGTGTCGTTTGGTCAGGTAAACAGCGTTCGTCTGAACGTAAACGTGCGAGAAACGCACGCTACTTTGTTGGATGTCCTGTCCGAGCAGCACGAGCAGCACCAGGATCTGTTTAACAGCAACCGTCTGACCTTCTCGGAAGCACTGGCGAAGCTGTATCAGCGCCTGAATCCGCAGATCGACATGGGGCAGCGTACGCCACAAACCATTGGTGAAGAACTGCTGGATTACCGCAACTACCTGGAAATGGAAGTTGAGGTTAACCGTGGTTCTGACGGTTGGTTACGTGCCGAATCGGGCGCGTTGTCCACGGGGGAAGCGATTGGTACCGGGATGTCGATCCTCGTGATGGTTGTACAAAGCTGGGAAGATGAAGGTCGCAGACTGCGTGGGAAAGATATCTCGCCATGCCGCCTGTTGTTCCTTGATGAAGCCGCACGACTTGATGCCCGCTCCATCGCAACCCTGTTTGAACTGTGCGAGCGTTTGCAGATGCAGCTGATTATTGCAGCGCCGGAAAACATTAGCCCGGAGAAAGGCACAACCTACAAACTGGTGCGTAAAGTCTTCCAGAATACCGAACACGTTCATGTGGTGGGGCTGCGTGGTTTTGCCCCTCAGTTACCTGAGCCGTTGCCCGGGATAGATGATGCCTCTTCGCAGGCAAGCTAAGTAAAAAGGCGGCGCTAAAGCCGCCTTTTTCTTTTCCGTGACCCGTCCTGAATAGCGTTGACACGTTCCTGACTTAAATACGGAGAACGTGATGATGACTGAGTTCAAACGCACCCAACGCGATTATCCTCTATCCTTTAAAATAGCTGTTGTTGAGCAGGTTGAAAAAGGCGAGATGGCCTACAGGCAGGCCCAGCAGCGGTATGGCATTCAGGGGCGTTCCACCGTTCTTGTCTGGCTGCGTAAATATGGCCACCTTGACTGGAGCCCCGGACTTCCTGACCTGGTGAAGAGGAAACTGCCTGTGGCTCAGACGACTGTCCCACTTACACCCGAGCAAAGAATCAGGGAACTTGAAGAACAGCTTGAGCTGGCAAACCAGAAAGCTGAGTTTTTTGAGTCGGTTATCAATGTCCTGAAAAATGATTACGGGGTGAGTCTCGTAAAAAAGCGGCCCGGCAAGTCCTCGCGCAAAGTCCGGCCCCAAAAATAACCGTTACACGCGTGTGCCAGTTCCTGGGGCACAGCAGACAGGCATGGTATCAGGACAACACAAGGCGCAGAAAACGACAGGAAAATCATGCTCAGATTCTTGATTTTGTTGCCCGCGTCAGGTGTCGTCAGCCGCGAATCGGCACGCGTAAACTGCACTATCTGCTGAATACTCAGGCCGATAAACGGCTGAATATCGGACGAGACCGTCTGTTTAACCTGCTGGATGAATACCGGCTTCTGGTGCCAGTGAAACGGGCATATCACAAAACCACTAACAGCCATCATCGCTTTTACCGGCATCCTAATCTGCTGAAACCCGGTCGTGAACAGGTTACTGCCCTTGAGCCAGAACAGGTCTGGGTCGCCGATATTACTTACCTTCCTCTGCGCAGCGGTACAGCTTATCTGAGTCTGGTCACGGATGCCTGTTCCAGAAAAATCATGGGTTACCATGTCGGGGAAAACCTGCAGACAGAAAACGTGGTAAAAGCGTTCAGACAGGCGCTGAGGCGGAGAAAAACGACAGGTCCGCTGGTACATCACTCTGACAGAGGACTGCAATACTGTTCGGTACTTTATCAGTCAGTTCATGAAAGAAACGGAATAACCTGTTCAATGACCGATGGTTATGACTGCTACCAGAATGCGCTGGCTGAGCGGGTAAACGGGATCCTGAAAAATGAATTTTTACTCTCGCGCCCTGCAGACCTGGCGCAGGCGCGGGAAATGGTAAAAGAATCCGTGGCAATCTATAACCATGAGCGGCCGCACCTGGCCCTGAAATACAAAACGCCCGATGATGTTCATCAGGCGTTTTACAGACAGAAAACTGTCAACTTATATCAGGACTAGTCACCGATATGCACATGATACCTGATGTAATTTCTTTAGACTTCTTTACATTAGGTTAGGCAAAAACGATTTGATGTTTATATACTGAAGGTAAGCCTGACGCGTCACCGGGCTTGCTCGTCATACTTCAGAGTGTATTGGCGTTTTACAGGCCCGCCCCGAAACAGTCGGGATAATACAGGCGGTCTGGCTATTTAAGTATGATAAAGAAAACAGGGGGCAAGGGATGTTGCTTAATAAAATGTGTGGTCGTCGGCTGTCGGCAATCAGTTTGTGCCTGGCCGTAACATTCGCTCCACTGTTCAATGCGCAGGCTGATGAGCCTGAAATGATTCCTGGCGACAGCTCTGCTGCCGTCAGCGAACAACCTACAGCGTTATCTCAACCGCAGGTACAATCTTACGCGACGGGTGTGATGGCGGGAATTCAGCCTCTGCCCAATGGCACATCTGTGGACAAAGTCCGCGCTGAATTGCAATCTCAACTACCAGCAGGCTATACGCCGGTCTATCTGAGCCAGCTGGAATTGCTGTATGCCGCACGCGAAATGAAACCGATGTGGGAAAATCGTGATGCGGTAAAAGCCTTTCAACAACAGTTAGCCGAGGTGGCTATTGCCGGTTTTCAGCCGCAGTTTAACGCCTGGGTCGCGTTACTGACTGACCCGGCAGTCACTGGCCTGGCACGTGATACCGTTCTTTCTGATGCGATGATGGGCTATCTCCACTTCATTGCCAATATCCCCGTCAAAGGTAGCCGCTGGCTCTATAGCGATAAGCCTTATGCACTGGTAACGCCACCGCTCTCCGTTGTTAATCAATGGCAAGTGGCGCTGGACAATGGTCAGCTAACTTCATTTATCACCAGCCTTACACCTCAGCATCCACAGTATGCTGCGATGCATGAGTCGTTGCTGAAGCTGGTGGGGGATTCGCGACCCTGGCCACGATTAACCAGTACCACGACGCTGCGCCCCGGTGAGTGGAGTAATGATATCCCGGCGCTGCGCGAAATTCTGCGCCGCACCGGGATGCTGAATGCCGGTGTCAGCACGTCTGCCAAAGAAGGGCGCAGCGCCTACGATCGCGAACTTGTTGACGCGGTGAAACGTTTTCAGACATGGCAGGGGCTTGGGGCCGATGGCACGATTGGTCCTGCAACACGTGACTGGCTGAATGTCACGCCTGCTCAGCGCGCAGGCGTGCTGGCGCTTAATATTCAGCGTTTGCGCCTGCTGCCGAGTGAGTTGTCTACCGGCATCATGGTGAATATTCCCGCGTACTCGTTGGTGTATTACCAGAATGGCAATCAGGTGCTGGCTTCCCGTGTTATCGTCGGACGTCCCGATCGTAAAACGCCGATGATGAGTAGTGCGTTGAATAACGTGGTTGTAAACCCACCGTGGAACGTGCCACCGACGCTGGCGCGTAAGGATATACTGCCTAAATTGTGGAACGATCCGGGGTACCTTGAGCGTCACGGGTATACTGTAATGCGCGGCTGGAACAGCAAAGAGACGATAGATCCGTGGCAGGTTGACTGGGCCACAATCACCGCGTCGAATCTGCCATTCCGCTTCCAGCAGGCACCGGGCGCGCGTAATTCGCTGGGTCGCTATAAATTCAACATGCCGAGTTCTGACGCCATTTATCTGCACGATACGCCAAACCATAATTTGTTCCAGAAGGATACACGGGCGCTAAGTTCTGGCTGTGTGCGCGTGAATAAGGCCTCGGAACTGGCGAATATGCTGCTGCAGGATGCTGGCTGGAATGATACACGCATCTCGGATGCCCTGAAGCAAGGGGATACGCGATATGTAAATATTCGCCAGAATATTCCGGTCAACCTGTACTATCTGACCGCCTTTGTGGGAAGCGATGGACGTACGCAGTATCGAACAGATATTTACAATTACGATCAGACAGCGCGATCCAGCGCACAAATCATGTCGAAAGCTGAGCAATTAATCAGATAAATGAAGCAGTTCGAGGAAAATGATTGTCGTAAGTTATGACGAAAACGGGGCAGGATGGCTGTAAGCCCCGTATTTCCTGGGTTTGGGAGCCTTGACGTGGACTACTTAGCCAGATAAGGTTTCCCGCGTGCGCTAGAGCATACATACGATAACATTGACCTGTAGACCTTAATACCATGGACAAATTTGACGCTAATCGCCGCAAATTGCTGGCGCTTGGTGGCATTGCCCTCGGCGCTGCCATCCTGCCTACGCCTGCGTTTGCAACACTCTCCACCCCACGTCCGCGTATATTGACGTTGAATAACCTGCATACCGGTGAGTCAATTAAAGCAGAGTTTTTTGATGGCAGGGGCTATATTCAGGACGAATTAGCAAAACTTAATCACTTTTTCCGTGACTTTCGGGCGAATAAAGTGAAATCCATCGACCCGGGATTGTTTGATCAACTCTTCCGTCTGCAGGGACTGCTGGGTACGCGTAAACCCGTACAACTGATCTCCGGCTATCGCTCCATCGATACCAATAACGAACTCCGTGCACGTAGTCGTGGTGTGGCAAAGAAAAGCTACCACACGAAAGGACAGGCAATGGATTTCCATATTGAAGGCATCGCATTAAGTAATATTCGCAAAGCTGCGTTATCTATGCGCGCAGGTGGTGTAGGATACTACCCCAGCAGTAACTTTGTGCATATTGACACCGGTCCTGCACGGCACTGGTGATCCGTAAGCTTAATGAAACAGGAGCTGTATGAACTATCGTATTATTCCGGTCACTGCATTCGCCCAGAACTGCTCGCTAATCTGGTGTGAGCAGACGCGTCTGGCCGCACTGGTCGATCCCGGCGGTGATGCCGAGAAAATCAAACAGGAAGTGGATGCCAGCGGTCTGACGCTCATGCAGATCCTGCTTACCCACGGTCATCTTGACCATGTTGGGGCGGCAGCAGAACTGGCACAGCATTACGGTGTACCGGTTATTGGGCCAGAAAAAGAAGATGAGTTCTGGCTGCAGGGGCTGCCTGCGCAAAGTCGTATGTTTGGATTGGGTGACTGTGAACCACTGACGCCTGATCGCTGGTTAAACGAAGGCGATCGGATTAGCGTCGGCAACGTAACCCTACAGGTGTTACATTGCCCGGGTCACACGCCAGGGCATGTCGTTTTCTTCGATGAACAATCAAAGTTACTGATTTCCGGCGACGTGATTTTCAAAGGTGGCGTCGGGCGCAGTGATTTCCCGCGTGGGGATCACAGCCAACTGATTGACGCGATCAAACGTAAACTCTTACCGCTGGGTGATGACGTGACGTTTATTCCGGGTCACGGACCTGTCTCTACGCTGGGCTACGAGCGGTTGCATAACCCGTTCCTGCAGGATGAAATGCCGGTTTGGTAAAACCAGTCTGTAGGCCGGAGAAGACGCCAGCCTTCGTCTGGCAAAAAAAAGCCCGCTAGTGTGCGGGCTTTCTCTTTTCAGGTGCGCTTACAAAACAGCGACAATCGCTTCGCATAACGGCGCCATGTTGTCTGGCGTCATTCCTGCTACGTTTACGCGTCCGGAAGCAACAGCATAAACACCAAACTCTTCACGCAGACGCAGAACTTGTTCTTTCGTCAGGCCGCTGAATGAGAACATACCGTTCTGTTTGATGATAAAGCTGAAATCGCGGTTTGCGCCTTTCTCCTGCAACGTGTTGACGAACAGCAGACGCATGCGCTGAATACGTTGGCGCATGTCTGTCAGTTCCTGTTCCCAGATAGCACGTAGCGCATCGTTGCTCAGAATTGTCGCGACCACTGAGGCACCGTGTGCCGGTGGGTTGGAGTAGTTCGCACGAATTACTGATTTCATCTGGCTAAAGGCACGGTCAACGGTTTCTGCATTGGCAGCGACCAGCGTACAGGCGCCGACACGCTCATTGTACAGACCAAAGTTTTTGGAATAGGAGCTGGCGACAATCAGCTCTTTATGCAGCGCGGCGAATGCGCGCAGGCCTTCTGCATCTTCTTCCAGACCACGAGCAAAGCCCTGGTAGGCGAAGTCGAACAGTGGTAACCAACCTTTTTCGACAGACAGCTGCGCCAGCGTTTGCCATTGCTCCAGCGTCGGGTCAATACCAGTCGGATTATGGCAGCATCCGTGGAATAATACGACGTCGCCGGCTTGTGCTTCAGCCAGGCTTGCCAGCAGCGCATCAAAGTCCAGTGAATGGTTTGCCGCATCGTAATAGTTATATTCACGCACTTCCAGACCAGCAGAGTTAAATACGCTCTTATGGTTCGGCCAGCTTGGGTTGCTGACCCACACGCGTTTTGCGTTGGTGTTTTTTGCCAGGAAATCAGCGGCCACACGCAGGGCACCCGTACCACCAGGGGTCTGTGCTGTACGCGCGCGTTTGTCATTAATCAGTGCACTTTCTTTACCAAACAGTAATTCCTGAGTGCAGCGGCCAAACTCTGGAATACCGTCAATGCCAAGATAGTTTTTGGTGGTTTCATTTTCCAGAATATATTGCTCGGCTTTTTTTACGCTGGTCAATACCGGCGTTTTGCCTGTCTCATCTTTATATACACCGATTCCGAGGTTTATTTTCCCCGGGCGGTCATCGGCACGAAACAAATCAGCCAGGCCCAAAATGGGGTCGGCAGGAGCGGCGGTAATGTTCTCAAACATGACGAGGTTCCATTGTGGTTACAGAAGGGAAGTCCGCTATCAGGTTAACGGTAGATTTACAAAATGCCAACCGTTAGTGACGAAAAGCAGGGGTGTTTTTTGAAGACGCAAGAATCCGCTGGCGGATATAAAAAAACAGGACCGAAGTCCTGTTTTTTAGGCATTTAGCAAAGAGGTCTGCTATTAGAACTGGTAAACGATACCCACTGCAACGGTGTCGTCAGAGCCTACGCCCAGTTTGTTGTCAGAATCGATCTGGTTGATGATGTAATCAACATAGGTGGACATGTTTTTGTTGAAGTAGTAAGTCGCACCCACTTCGAAGTAGTTCACCAGATCTACGTCACCGATACCTTCGATATCCTTACCTTTAGATTTGGTATAGGCGATGGACGGACGCAGACCGAAGTCGAACTGATACTGAGCAACTAACAGTACGTCTTCAGTTTTGTTCGCATAACCGTTAGAGATACGGGTTGCGTTGCGGGTTTCGCTGTAGTTCGCTGCCAGGTAGATGTTGTTAGCATCGTATTTCACACCGGTAGCCCACTGCTCAGCTTTGTCGCCATGGCCGCGCAGAAGCGGGTTTTGCTGGGCATCGGTACGGTCAGCCGCGCCGTATGCACCGACGATACCGAAGCCTTCGAATTCGTAGCTTACAGAACCGCCAACGCCGTCACCATTAGAGCGACGAACGTCATCACGCTCGTTTTTACCCAGGTACTGAACAGCGAAGTTCAGGCCTTCAACCAGACCGAAGAAGTTGGAGTTACGGTAAGTCGCGAGGCCACCGTTACGCTGAGAGAAGAACTGGTCGGAAGCTGCAGTATCGCCACCGAATTCTGGCAGCATATCGGTATAACCCAGTGCATCGTATACGACGCCGTAGTTACGACCGTAATCGAAGGAGCCTGCGTCACCGAATTTCAGACCAGCAAACGCCAGACGGGTTTTGTTACCTTTCTGAGAGTCGTCACCGCCTTCAGAGTTATTGCCGCTGAACTGGTATTCCCACTGGCCGTAACCGGTCAGTTGGTCGTTAATCTGAGTTTCCCCTTTGAAACCAAGACGGGCGTAAGTCTGATCGCCATTAGCGGCGTAGGCGTTGTCACCGTTGTGCTTGGAAAAATAGTGCAGACCTACAGCTTTACCGTAGATATCTACTTTATTGCCATCTTTGTTATAAACTTCTGCAGCGTTAGCTGCCCCGGCTACCAGCAGAGCAGGGATAACCACTGCAAGAATATTGCGCTTCATCATTATTTATTACCCTCATCGGTTTTTATATGACACCTGCCACTGCCGCCAATAAATTCCGTCAATAAAAATTTACGGAACTATTGATGAGAGTTTGGTGTCTTTATGTGTCTGCAGGCATCTTTCCATTCAAACTACCGTTTCGCTACCCTCAAAGTGCTACAAATATAAAGATTTGGTTTCAAAAAGAAAAAATGTGTAACAAGATGTTATTTTTATGCAACTTTGTGAACGACTTCAAATTTCAGCTGTCCCTGCGATTGAATTTTGCTCAGTTTTATCTATTTATATGATTTTCTTATGCTTAATTTTTCTAACGACATTTTTATCTCACCCCGCAAAAAAGAACCATTTTTACAAATGCGTATTTTGGACGTCCAGAATGCCGCACGAATGGGTAATAAATGTTCTATTTGATCATGAAGTGCTAATCCACAATAAAAATAGTGATTATTTTTTGTTCTTAAATGTTGCAGTGAAACATTGCGTAACAGGAAGGGGGAATTTAAGCGTTGAGTTTAGGGCCGGATGAGAGTCCATCTAAGGCGACAAATGCAGCATGTACTAAACGTAAAAAGGCCAGCAGTGCTGGCCTTTAAGATTAAAACGATAACGTCAGAAGCTGGCGTTACGCGGTGTACGCGGGAACGGAATCACATCGCGGACGTTCTGTACGCCGGTGACATAAGCAATCAGACGCTCAAAGCCCAAACCAAAACCGGAATGCGGAACGGTACCGTAGCGACGCAGATCGCGATACCACCAGTAATCTTCTTTGTTCAGACCCATCTCCAGCATACGGGCATCCAGCACGTCCAGACGTTCTTCACGCTGAGAACCACCGATGATTTCACCGATTCCCGGTGCCAGTACGTCCATTGCCGCAACGGTTTTACCGTCGTCGTTAAGGCGCATATAAAACGCCTTAATATCTTTCGGATAGTTTTTAACAACCACCGGCGCTTTAAAGTGTTCTTCGGCAAGATAGCGTTCATGCTCAGAAGACAGATCGACACCCCAGTAAACCGGGTTTTCGAACTGTTTGCCGCATTTTTCAAGAATGCTGACGGCATCGGTGTAATCCACCTGCGCGAAGTCGGCATCAATGAAACGTTCCAGGCGTGAAACCGCGTCTTTGTCGACACGTTCGGCGAAGAACTTCATATCATCTGCACGTTCTTCCAGTACGGCTTTGAACGCGTATTTCAGCATCGCTTCAGCCAGACCTGCAACATCGTTCAGATCGGCAAAAGCGACTTCCGGCTCAAGCATCCAGAACTCTGCCAGGTGACGACTGGTGTTGGAGTTTTCCGCACGGAAAGTCGGTCCAAAGGTGTAGATTTTGGACAGGGCACAAGCGTAGGTTTCACCGTTCAACTGACCGGAAACCGTCAGGAAGGCTTCTTTACCAAAGAAGTCTTTATCGAAATCGACTTTACCCTGATCGTTGCGCGGCAGGTTTTCCAGATCCAGCGTCGAAACGCGGAACATTTCACCGGCACCTTCGGTATCGGAAGCAGTGATCAGTGGGGTGGAAACCCAAAAGAAACCCTGCTCATGGAAGAAGCGATGCAGCGCTTGCGCCAACGTATGGCGTACTCGCGCAACCGCACCAATCATATTGGTACGCGGACGCATGTGTGCGACTTCACGCAGGTACTCAATACTGTGACGCTTCGCAGCCATGGGATAGGTATCAGGATCTTCAACCCAGCCGGTCACTTCAACCTCGGTGGCCTGAATCTCAAAGCTCTGTCCTTGTCCTGGTGACGCAACGACTTTACCCGTTACGATAACCGAACAACCCGTCGTCAGGCGTAATACGTCCTGATTGTAATTGGGCAGAGAATTATTGATGACGGCCTGTACAGGATCAAAGCAGGAACCGTCATAAACGGCGAGGAAGGAGATGCCAGCTTTTGAATCTCGGCGGGTACGCACCCATCCGCGCACGGTGACTTCGCTGTCAACGGCTACGCGGCCCTGGAGTACGTCGGCTACAGGCACAACGCTCATAATATTCTCTCTGTTAATAGTCGGATATATAAACACATGTCCACCCGTAATGGGGGGATACCTATGTTACCTGGCATCTGCAATCAGACAAGCAGAATTCGTAGCTGGAGTGAAAGATTTCGGAAATAAACGTGAAAAGGGAGCCAAAGTGGCTCCCTGGGAAGACTAGCTGGCTTTTTTAATATGCGGAAGATCGAAGGCTTTACGCAGCGCACGAACAAATGCTTTATCGTGGCAAATGGTTTTGCCTGGACTATCTGACAACTTGGCTACCGGCTTACCGTTACATTCGACCAGTTTGATAACGATATTTAGCGGCTTCACCTGGGGGATATTACACGTCAGGCGTGTCCCGATACCAAAGCTCAGCTGCACGCGAGAAGAGAAGTGGCGATAGAGCTCAATCGCTTTATTCAGATCGAGGTTATCTGAGAACACCAGCGTTTTGCTTTGCGGGTCAATACCCAGTTTTTCATAATGAGCGATGGCTTTCTCACCCCATTCCACCGGATCGCCAGAGTCGTGGCGCAAACCCTGATAGCGGGTTGCAAACTCAGCGCCAAAGTCACGCAAAAACGCGTCCATAGTGATGCAATCGGTCAGGGCGATGCCGAGTTGGTCGGGATATTCGTTCAGCCAGGCGGCCAGGGCAACGCGCTGACTGGTCGCAAGCTCAGGGCTGATTTGCTGGTGTGCCTGGAACCATTCATGCGCCTGCGTCCCCATTGGGGTTAATGACAGGCGGCGGGCGAGATCGTAGTTGCTGGTGCCAACAAACCACGGTTCCTGCTTCAGACGATTAACAATAGCTTGCTGCACTTCGCGTGAAAAACGACGACGCGTGCCGAAATCCATCAGATGGAAGCGGGACATATCGACATCTTTCGTTAATGTAGTGAATTCTGCTAACTTGTTTTCCAGCTCAGTCAGTGCCTGCGGCACGCCAGATTCTGGTGAACGGTAACGGTGTACCAGTTCGCTTATTACCGCCAGCAGCGGGACTTCCCACATGATGACTTCACGCCACGGGCCGGTTAAGCGGATGCTCAGCTTACCGTTATCATTGGTGACGCACACCTGTTGCGGGTTGTAGCGGAAATCACGTAACCAGGTGAGGTAATCAGCTTTAAAGAAAGGCAGGCCGGAGAGCCACTGGTACTCGTCCTCCTGCAGTTGCAGGTGCTGCATAGCATTCACCTGCTCGCGAATAGAATCGGCATAAATACCGAGCAGGTCATCGCCACGGCAACGAAATTCAGCCGCTACTTGTACATCATAGTAGTGGTGAAAAACGGCTTGCTGCATATGCAACTTATAAGCGTCTGTATCCAGCAGCGAGTGCAGAACAGGAGAAGCGAATTGTGTCATAGGTGCGCAGTAGCATCCTCTCACGGGAGCGTTTAGTACAATAAACAACTAAGAAAACCGCTGGAGTATACCCTGTTTAGCGATTTATTGAACCCCGATCACACCATAAGCTGTCTTTCTGGTCGAGGGCAATTCGTGCCTCGTGTTATACAAATGTAGCAAAAAGGGTGTTTGTACCTGAAAAGATGAACATTCTGCGTAGCGCGATTTACGCAACAGGAATAGACTGAACCCGAGACTCTACCCAAGATGCTAAAGGTTTTTTATGACACAACAGCCACAAGCCAAATACCGCCACGACTACCGTGCGCCGGATTACCAGATTACTGATATTGACTTGACCTTTGACCTGGATGCTGAAAAAACCGTGGTCACTGCCGTGAGCCAGGCTGTCCGTCAAGGTGCGTCTGATGCTCCCCTACGCCTGAATGGCGAGGATCTGGCCCTGGTGTCAATCCACGTGAACGACGAACCGTGGACAGAGTATAAAGAAGAAGAGGGTGCTCTGGTCATCAGCCACCTGCCGGAACGTTTTACGCTGCGTATCGTTAATGAAATCAGCCCAGCGGCTAACACCGCACTGGAAGGGCTGTATCAGTCCGGCGATGCGCTCTGTACGCAGTGCGAAGCGGAAGGGTTTCGCCATATTACCTGGTATCTTGACCGCCCGGACGTGCTGGCGCGCTTTACCACCAAAATTATCGCCGATAAAACCAAATACCCGTTCCTGCTTTCCAATGGTAACCGCGTGGCGCAGGGCGAACTGGATAACGGTCGTCACTGGGTGCAGTGGCAGGATCCATTCCCGAAACCGTGTTATCTGTTCGCGCTGGTAGCCGGTGATTTCGATGTCCTGAGCGACACCTTTACCACCCGCTCCGGGCGTGAAGTCGCGCTGGAATTGTACGTTGACCGCGGCAACCTGGACCGTGCTCCGTGGGCAATGACATCGCTGAAAAATTCCATGAAATGGGATGAAGAGCGTTTTGGCCTGGAGTATGACCTCGACATCTATATGATTGTCGCGGTGGATTTCTTTAATATGGGCGCGATGGAGAATAAAGGTCTGAATATCTTTAACTCCAAGTATGTGCTGGCGCGTACCGATACGGCGACCGACAAAGACTATCTCGATATTGAGCGGGTCATTGGCCATGAATATTTCCATAACTGGACCGGCAACCGTGTTACCTGTCGCGACTGGTTCCAGTTGAGCCTGAAAGAAGGCTTAACCGTGTTCCGCGATCAGGAGTTCAGCTCCGATCTTGGCTCTCGCGCGGTAAACCGTATTAGCAACGTGCGTACCATGCGTGGCTTGCAGTTTGCTGAAGACGCCAGCCCGATGGCGCATCCAATTCGCCCGGATATGGTCATTGAAATGAACAACTTCTACACCCTGACCGTGTACGAAAAGGGTGCAGAAGTGATTCGTATGATCCACACCCTGCTGGGTGAGGCTAACTTCCAGAAAGGGATGCAGCTCTATTTCGAACGTCATGACGGTAGCGCCGCGACCTGTGACGATTTCGTACAGGCGATGGAAGACGCTTCCAACGTCGATCTGTCTCATTTCCGCCGCTGGTACAGCCAGTCCGGTACGCCGATACTGACTGTGCGTGATGACTATAATCCGACAACGGAACAATATACGCTGACTATCAGCCAGCGTACGCCAGCCACGCCGGATCAGGCTGAAAAGCAGCCCTTGCATATTCCTTTTGCCCTTGAGTTGTATGACAACGAAGGCAAAGTGATCCCGTTGCAAAAAGGCGGGCATCCGGTGAACGCCATCCTCAATGTTACCCAGGCCGAGCAGACGTTTGTTTTCGATAACGTCTACTTCCAGCCGGTTCCGGCACTGCTGTGTGAGTTCTCTGCGCCGGTGAAACTGGAATATAAATGGAGCGATCAGCAACTGACCTTCCTGATGCGTCACGCGCGTAACGATTTCTCTCGTTGGGATGCAGCTCAGAGCCTGTTGGCGACCTATATTAAGCTGAATGTTGCCCGACATCAGCAGGGACAGCCGCTGTCACTACCGGTACACGTTGCTGACGCATTCCGGGCGATTCTGCTCGATGAGAAAATCGATCCGGCACTGGCGGCAGAGATCCTGACGCTGCCTTCCGTCAACGAAATTGCTGAGCTGTTTGAGATTATCGATCCGGTGGCGATCGCTGAGGTACGTGAAGCTTTAACCCGCACGCTGGCTGCTGAACTGGCAGATGAATTCCTGGCTATTTATAACGCTAATCATCTTGATGAGTACCGTGTCGAACACGCTGATATCGGCAAACGTACGCTGCGCAATGCCTGCCTGCGCTTCCTCGCCTTTGGCGAAACGCATCTGGCGGACACACTGGTGAGCAAGCAGTACCGTGAAGCGAATAACATGACCGATGCGCTGGCGGCGCTGTCTGCCGCTGTTGCGGCGCAACTGCCATGTCGTGATGCGCTGATGCAGGAGTATGACGATAAGTGGCACCATGACGGTCTGGTGATGGATAAATGGTTTATCCTGCAATCTACCAGCCCGGCAGATAACGTGCTGGAGACGGTACGTGGCCTGTTGAAGCATCGCTCCTTCAGTATGAGCAACCCGAACCGCATTCGTTCTCTGATTGGTGCCTTTGCGGGTAGTAACCCGGCAGCATTCCATGCGGAAGATGGTAGCGGCTATCAGTTCCTGGTCGACATGTTGACCGAACTGAACAGCCGAAATCCTCAGGTGGCATCTCGTTTGATTGAGCCGCTGATCCGCCTAAAACGCTATGATGCAAAACGTCAGGCGAAGATGCGGGCAGCATTGGAACAACTGAAAGGTCTGGAGAATCTCTCCGGCGATCTGTTCGAGAAGATAACCAAAGCATTAGCCTGATAATGTTGCCGGATGATGATGCAATTGCGTCACCATCCGGCATTATCAACCGTGTCGACGTACTGCCTGCTCGGTATATCCTCTCTGCATCACCCGATTCAACACTTCCGCTTCGAGTTCCGCCAGGCGCACTGAACCCATCCGTCGTGGACGCGGGATATCTACCGTCAAGTCCAGACCGATTTTCCCGTCCTCAATCAACAACACGCGATCGGCCATCGCCACGGCTTCGCTGACATCATGAGTGACCAGCAGTACGGTAAAACCGTGCTCTTGCCACAAAGTGACAATCAAATCCTGCATTTCCAGGCGGGTGAGTGCATCCAGCGCGCCGAGTGGTTCATCCAGCAACAGCAGTCCGGGACGATGAATCAGTGCGCGTGCCAGCGCCACGCGTTGTTTCTGACCACCGGAAAGGGCGGCAGGCCATTCCTGCGCCCGGTTTTCCAGCCCAACGGAAGTTAGCGCATCACGGGCAGCATCTTGCCAGTTGCTTTTCAGACCCAGACCTACGTTATCGATAACCGATTTCCACGGCAGCAGGCGCGCATCCTGGAACATCATCCGCGTATCATCCTGAATATCCACCAGCGGTGTGGTTCCGGCGAGTAATTCCCCTGCGTTGGGCGATTCCAGACCGGCCAGCAGACGAAGCAATGTGCTTTTTCCGCCGCCGCTGCGACCGACCACGGCCACAAATTGGCCTGCCGGAATGTGCAAATCTAACTGATTGAGCACCGTATTGGCGCCGTAGCGTTTTGTCACGCCGCTAAGCAGCAGCGGTGTTCCCTGATTGATACGTGCAGTATTCATACGGTGGCCTCCTTCGCATGGTAAGCCGGGTTCCAGCGTAGCCAGATACGTTCCAGTAATTGCGCGCTGACGTCGGCAAGCTTACCGAGCAGGGCGTAGAGAATGATGGCCACTACCACTACATCCGTTTGCAAAAACTCGCGGGCATTCATTGCCAGATAGCCGATGCCAGCATTAGCAGAAATGGTTTCCGCGACGATAAGTGTCAACCACATCAGCCCGAGGGCAAAACGCACGCCAACCATGATCGCGGGCAGGGCACCGGGCAGGATCACATGGATAAACAGCGAAATACCGGATAACCCATAGCTGCGTGCCATCTCCACCAGCCCACGATCGATATTGCGGATCCCATGCCATGTGTTGATGTAAATCGGGAACAACGTCCCCAGCGCAACAAGAAAGATCTTGGCGGATTCATCAATACCGAACCACAAAATTACCAGCGGGATTAGTGCCAGATGTGGGATGTTACGTAGCATTTGCACTGAGGTGTCCAGCAAGCGTTCGCCCCAGCGTGACAGGCCGCTTATCAATCCCAGTGTCAGGCCAATCGATCCGCCGATGGAAAAGCCGATCGCAGCCCGCCAGGAACTGATCGCCAGATGCTGCCAAAGCTCGCCGCTGGCGGAAAGTGTCCAGAAGGCTTCCACCACACCTTGCGGGGAGGGCAGAATGCGGGTGGATAGCCAGCCCATTGATGACGCGAGCTGCCAGATCGCCACCAGAGCGAGTGGTAAAAACCACGGAGCAAGGCGCAGTAACCACCTGTTTTTCGGCGTTGCCATCATCGGGCTCCTCAGCTTTGCGCTACTTTGCGCGGGATAAATTCGTTCGCCACTGCTTCGCTTTGTTGGTGCAGGCGCTGCGGCTGCGGAATTTCTGGTATAGCGACATCCAGATGCGGAAACACCAGTTCACCGACCTTGTACGCTTCTTCAAGGTGCGGATACCCGGACAGCACAAAGCTGTCGATACCCAGCGTGGCATACTCGTTAATACGCGCCGCTACCGTTGGACCATCTCCTACCAGCGCCGTACCGGCTCCGCCGCGTACCAGCCCTACACCAGCCCACAGGTTCGGGCTAATTTCCAGTTGATCGCGTCTGCCGTTGTGCAGCGCCGCCATTCGCTGTTGACCCACAGAGTCGGTTCTTGCGAAGGCGGCCTGAGCTTTGGCAATGGTGTCGTCATCCAGATGGGCAATCAGGCGATCCGCCGCCTGCCACGCCTCTGCGGTGGTTTCGCGTACAATCACGTGCAGGCGAATACCAAATCGGATCTTGCGCCCGAGCGCCGCCGCTTTAGCCCGCACCTGTTCAATCTTCTCTTTGACCTGTTCAGGTGGCTCGCCCCAGGTCAGATAGAGATCAACCTGCTCGGCGGCAAGATCCTGCGCCACGTCGGAAGAACCGCCGAAGTACAGCGGAGGGTGGGGCCGTTGCACAGGCGGGAAAAAGAGTTTTGCCCCACGGACGTGGACGTGTTTACCGTTGAAATCCACGGTTTCGCCTTGCAGCAAGCGCCGCCATACCTGAGTGAATTCAGCGGAGGCTTCATAACGTTCTGTGTGATCGAGGAACACGCCATCGCCCGCCAGCTCCTGCGGATCGCTGCCGGTTACCAGGTTAAACAGCGCGCGACCGTTGGACAGTCTGTCGAGCGTCGCCGCCTGGCGTGCCGCAACCGTGGGTGAGGTTACGCTGGGACGTAGCGCGACCAAAAATTTTAACCGCTGGGTGACCGGGATCATTGAGGCGGCGACCAGCCAGGCATCTTCGCAGGAGCGACCGGTCGGGATCAGCACCCCGGTAAACCCCAGACGATCGGCTGTTTGCGCGATTTGTTGCAGATAACTGTGATCGACCGGGCGTGAACCTTCTTCTGTTCCCAGATAATGGCCGTCACCGTGCGTGGGTAAAAACCAGAACATGTTCAGACTCATAATTTTGCTCCTGCCTGCTGAGTGGGCTGCCAGATACGCTGGCGAATATCGATTTTTTTCGGCAACAACCGGTTGTCATAAAACAGATCGGCGGTTTGTTGCTGCAGTGCGGCAACAGAGGCGCTTACAGGGGTAATAGTGGTTGGCGGGCGATGGTCCAGATAAGATGCTATGACCGGTTCAGGCAGCCCCATGGTTTTAGCCAGCAGGGTGATACTTTGCTGACGTTGACTGAGGGTTAAGGCATCGGCCTGGCTAAAGGTGTCTAATACGCCATGAATAAAAGCGCCGTTTTTCTCGGCATAAGGGCGCGCGGCGAGGTAAAACGAACCGGTCTGTTTGAGGTCGGTACCATCTTTCAAAACGCGTACGTCACCTTGCAGTAACGCGGCGGAGTAGTACGGGTCCCAAATTGCCCATGCATCCACATTTCCTTGTTGGAAAGCGGCACGCGCATCGGCGGGTGTCAGATACGTGGCCTGGATATCGGTAAAATTCAACCCAGCCTGCTGCAGGGCGCGGAGCAGTAAATTGTGGGCGCTGGAACCTTTCTGGAAGGCGACTTTATGTCCTTTAAGCTCTGCGACGCTCTGGATTGGGCTATTTTTCGGCACCAGAACCACTTCAGCTTTCGGTTTGGGCGGCTCGACGCCTACGTAGACCAGATCGGCCCCGGCGGCCTGGGCAAAAATCGGCGGGATATCACCGGTGCTGCCCAGATCGATGCTGCCGATATTTAGCGCCTCCAGCATTTGTGGTCCGGCAGGAAACTCAATCCATGAGATTTTTGTCTGTGGGTAGCGTTTTTCCAGCAACTGATGGCTTTTTGCCAACACCATGCTGATGCTCCCTTTCTGATAACCAATGCGCAGGGCATCTGGCGCGGTATCTGCGGCGTGAACCAGCGTCGATAAAGACAGCAGCCCAGTCAGCGCCAGCCATGGCGTATGGCGTTTAAGTAAATTAAGCATGGGCGGCACCTCGCAGAGCGTTCAAGGACAAAAGCTGGACATCGCGGCGTTGCAAAGCCTGCCAGAAGGTATCAAGCGCACTGTCCAGGCGCAGTTGCAGGTTGGGCGTAAACTGCGGCTTATGCTGATAATCGATGACCTGCGAATCATCGGCAAAAACACCGTGCAGGATCTCCTGGGCTTTCAGTGCGCTGAGGACGGGTTTCAGGGCGTAATCGACGGCCAGCAAATGCGCCACGGTGCCGCCGGTCGCCAGCGGCAACACGACTTTGCCCTCCAGCGCGCGTTCAGGGAGCAGATCGAGCAAGGTTTTCAATGCGCCGGAATAGGCCGCTTTGTAGACCGGCGTGGCGACAATCAGTCCGTCGGCGGCCTGCAGTTGTTCGATAAACGTCTTCAGCGCCGGGCTGTCGAATCGCGCATAGATCAGATCATCGGGCGCAAAATTGTGCAAATTCCAGTGGTAAACCTCGATTTCCTGCCCGTTCAGTTTTTCTCGCGCATATTCCAGTAAGGCGCCGGAGCGAGAGGGGAAGCGTGGGCTGCCCGCCAGAGTGATAACGCGCATATTTACAATCTCTCCTTATAACCAATTGTTCGTTTTTATTTAACATTGATAACAATTTGTGCAGTCTGGCAGAGAGGTTTTGTTTATCGAAATGATTTATGCGGGATAGAAAAGCTGAAAATTGCATAAAACGAGGAGCGGAAAGAAAACGTTTGCTTTTTATTGCCGCAGGTCAATTCCCTTTTTGTTCGCGATCGCACATAATACGCCCCCGGTTTGCACACCGGGAATCCAGGAGAGTTCATGTACTACCCCTTCGTTCGTAAAGCCCTTTTTCAGCTCGATCCAGAGCGCGCTCATGAATTAACATTCCAGCAATTACGTCGCATTACGGGTACACCGCTTGAAGCGCTTGTCCGCCAGAAAGTACCCGCAAAACCGGTTACCTGTATGGGGCTGACGTTTAAAAATCCGCTCGGTCTTGCTGCCGGACTGGATAAAGACGGGGAGTGCATTGATGCACTTGGGGCGATGGGATTCGGTTCAATTGAAATCGGTACTGTGACGCCGCGTCCGCAGCCGGGTAACGATAAGCCGCGTCTGTTCCGTCTGGTCGATGCAGAAGGTTTGATCAACCGCATGGGGTTTAATAACCTGGGTGTTGATAACCTGGTCGAGAACGTTAAAAAATCGCATTTTGACGGTATTCTGGGGATTAATATTGGTAAGAATAAAGACACCCCGGTAGAGAATGGCAAAGATGACTATCTGATTTGTATGGAAAAAGTCTATGCTTATGCTGGTTATATTGCGATTAATATCTCTTCACCAAATACTCCAGGGTTGCGTACGCTACAATATGGCGAGGCTCTGGATGATCTGCTGGCGGCTATTAAAAATAAGCAAAACGATCTCCAGGCGATCCACCATAAATATGTGCCGGTGGCGGTAAAGATCGCGCCGGATCTTTCTGTGGAGGAACTGATCCAGGTTGCCGACAGTTTGGTTCGTCATAATATTGATGGCGTTATTGCCACAAATACCACCCTTGATCGTTCCCTTGTTCAGGGAATGAAGAATTGTGACCAAATGGGTGGTTTGAGCGGCCGACCATTGCAATTAAAAAGTACAGAAATTATTCGTCAGTTGTCTCAGGAATTAAAAGGGCAGTTGCCGATTATTGGTGTTGGTGGGATCGACTCGGTGATTGCCGCGCGGGAAAAAATGGCTGCCGGTGCTTCACTGGTTCAGATTTATTCGGGATTTATTTTTAAAGGTCCGCCGTTGATTAAAGAAATCGTCAGCAATATCTGATCCATGCCTTAATCCGACAACCAGGGCTTTATTTCTAGCCCTGGTTGTTTTATATTCCTTTACTGTTGCTTATTTAAACATTCTGAGCTTTTATTATTAGGGCAATAAACGAAGCGGCAAAAGGATAGTGTCGCAATGGCGATGATTAAGGAAAGGAGAGAAACTGATGCGAATTAAACCCGACGATAACTGGCGCTGGTATTATGATGAAGAGCACGATCGCATGATGCTCGATTTAGCCAATGGCATGTTATTCCGCTCGCGTTTTGCGCGTAAAATGCTCACGCCTGATGCATTTTCTCCGTCTGGTTTTTGTGTCGATGACGCTGCGCTTTATTTCTCCTTCGAAGAAAAATGCCGTTACCTGGATTTAGCTAAAGAACAAAAAGCGGAACTGGTGCTAAATGCGTTGGTGGCTATTCGGTATCTTAAACCGCAAATGCCAAAAAGCTGGCACTTTGTTGCCCACGGCGTGAACTGGTCGCCAATGGTAGGTGACGCCGCCTGTGTTTATTTGAGCGATACTGAAGAACAGGTAAATCTGTTAGTGGTTGAGCCGGGTGAAAATGCTGCCTTGTGTCTGCTGGCACAGCCGGGAGTGGTCATTGCCGGTCGCACCATGCAACTTGGTGATGCGATTAAAATCATGAATGACAGACTGAAACCGCAGGCGATTGTCGACAGTTTCAGCCTTGAGCAGGCGGTCTAACTTTCCAGCCTGATTGCCGTTTTGGGTACACAACTGCAGCAAAGAATCGTTCCGTCATCGCCAATCGCTGATTTTTTCAGTGGGCTGACTTCGCCTTCTACCAGCCGAATCCGGCAGCATCCACAAATTCCCGCACGACACGAGTAGGGAACACGGATCCCCTGATTTTCCAGCTGTTCCAACAATACCTGCTGATTATTTCCGCGAAACGTTTGACCCTGCCAGTCAATCATCACTTCTGCATCGGGTTGTTGTTGCAAAGCGGTATCATCAGATTCCGCCGCGCCGTACAGCCGGGCGGGTCCGGTTGCCAGTATTTCGACTTCATCACCCACACGAATTACACCGCTATTACGGGCGATGAGATTTTGGCCGAAATCGACATCACCGTTGTCTGGCGCAGTACGGAAGGTTTGCAGCGTTGCCAGTGGCTCGCCAGATGGATGTTTCTGGCCTTTCTCCGGGCTAACGGTAGTGAAAATACAGCGACTACAGGGTTTAGCCACGTCAAAGATAACGTCGCCGATGCGTATCACTTTCCAGGTATCTTCTTCCCAGGCGCTAGCCCCTGTAACCACCAGGTTGGGGCGAAACTGTTCCATTTTGATGCTGGCCGGGCAGCGCTGCTGCAGATCGCGCAGAGAGGCCTCGTTTGTCAGGAGATAGGGAAATCCATCGGCAAAAGATAACGGCACGCCATCATGCCGTTTTACCCGGCGCGTCAGTTGCGGGCCAACCCAACGCAACTGCACATCACGGGAAAAGAAACCGCTGAGCCATCGATTGATATCCGCTGGTGCTACCCGCGCGGTAAAATGGTTTCCCCACACTTCTGTTGGCGCATCCTGCGTGGCGAAGTCGGCAAAGCGCACTAACGCACTGCTGCCATCTGGTGCGGTAAGATGTAGGCCGTCATGGAATGGCGATGGGGTAAAACGGACCATTTGCGGGAACTGTCGGGCGGTGATGAACGTTCCGTCAGGTTCAGTGATCATAAATATGCGATCAAAGGCAAGGCCGCTGATATCTGCCAGGGCGTGCGTTAACCCAATGCCGCGCATTGATTTAACCGGATGGATAAAAAGTCGGGTTAACGTGACCACTGTACAGCCTCTCGCATGAAAATAAGCCTTCAACTTTATGACATACAGCCCATATTAGCTATAATGCGCAGCAATTTTCTCGGAGTAAAAGTGACATTATGAATTCTCTGTTTGCCAGTACGGCCCGCGGGCTGGAAGAGCTGTTAAAAACTGAACTGGAAAACCTCGGCGCATTGGAGTGTCAGGTCGTTCAGGGTGGGGTCCATTTTAAGGGCGACACACGGCTTGTTTACCAGAGCCTGATGTGGAGCCGCCTGGCCTCGCGCATTATCCTGCCGATGGGAGAGTGCAAGGTCTATAGCGATCTTGATCTGTACCTCGGTGTTCAGGCAATCGACTGGACAGAGATATTTAATCCTGGTGCCACCTTTGCCGTGCATTTTAGCGGGCTGAACGAGACGATTCGTAATAGCCAGTACGGTGCACTGAAAGTAAAGGATGCGATTGTCGATGCCTTTACCCGTAAAAACCTGCCGCGTCCGAACGTAGATCGTGAATCACCCGATCTGCGCATTAACGTTTGGCTGAACAAAGATACAGCCAGCATCGCACTCGATCTGAGCGGCGACGGCCTGCATCAGCGTGGTTATCGTGATCGTGCGGGTCAGGCACCGATTAAAGAGACGCTGGCGGCCGCCATTGTGATGCGTTCAGGCTGGCAGCCGGGTACGCCGCTGCTCGATCCGATGTGTGGTTCCGGTACGTTGCTGATTGAAGCCGCCATGTGGGCAACCGATCGCGCGCCTGGTCTGCACCGTGGGTACTGGGGGTTCAGTGGCTGGGCGCAGCATGATGAAGCCGTCTGGCAAGAAGTGAAAGCTGAAGCACAGGTGCGTGCGCGCAAAGGGTTGGCGGACTATTCCTCGCACTTCTATGGCTCAGATAGCGATGCCCGCGTGATTGAAAAAGCGCGCAGTAACGCCCGCCGTGCCGGTATTGCCGATCTGATGACGTTTGAAGTCAAAGATGTTGCCAAACTGAGCAATCCGTTGCCGAAAGGACCTTACGGTACGGTTATCAGCAACCCGCCGTACGGTGAACGTCTGGATAGCGAACCCGCGCTGATTGCCCTGCACAGTCTGCTGGGACGTACGATGAAAAACCAGTTTGGCGGCTGGAATCTGTCGCTGTTCAGCGCCTCTCCTGATTTGCTCAGCAGCCTGCAATTACGTGCTGATAAGCAGTTTAAAGCGAAAAACGGCCCGCTGGACTGCGTACAGAAAAACTATCACGTTGCAGAAACGACCGCAGACAGTAAGCCTGCAACGGTGGCGGAAGATTATGCCAACCGCCTGCGTAAGAATATTAAGAAGCTGGAAAAATGGGCGCGCCAGGAAGGGATTGAATGCTATCGCCTGTACGATGCTGACCTGCCGGAATATAACGTTGCGGTTGACCGCTATGGCGACTGGATTGTGGTTCAGGAATATGCGCCGCCGAAGACGGTTGATGCGCAGAAAGCACGTCAGCGCCTGTTCGATATTATTGCTGCAACGCTGTCGGTACTGGATATTGCGCCGAACAAACTGGTGCTGAAAACCCGTGAGCGTCAGAAAGGGAAGAACCAATACCAGAAGATGAACGAGAAGGGAGAGTTCATTGAGGTGAGCGAGTATAACGCACGCCTGTGGGTAAACCTGACCGATTATCTGGATACCGGCCTGTTCCTTGATCACCGTATTGCACGCCGCATGTTGGGGCAGATGAGCAAAGGGAAAGACTTCCTTAACCTGTTCTCCTATACCGGTAGCGCGAGCGTACATGCCGGACTCGGCGGTGCCCGCAGCACTACAACAGTCGATATGTCACGCACTTATCTTGAGTGGGCGGAACGTAACCTGCGACTGAACGGGCTAAGCGGACGTGCGCACCGCTTGATTCAGGCCGACTGCCTGGGCTGGTTGCGTGATGCCAATGAACAGTTTGATCTGATCTTCATTGATCCACCGACCTTCTCTAACTCTAAGCGTATGGAAGACTCGTTTGATGTGCAGCGCGATCATCTGGCGCTGATGAAAGATCTGAAACGTCTGCTACGCAAAGACGGCACGATTATGTTCTCCAACAACAAACGTGGGTTCCGTATGGATCTCGACGGTCTGGCTGAACTGGGATTGAAAGCACAAGAAATTACCCAAAAAACGCTTTCCCAGGACTTTGCCCGTAACCGTCAGATCCACAACTGCTGGCTGATTACCGCAGCCTGAAAGGAAAAATAGATGTCATTGATCAGTATGCATGGCGCATGGCTGTCGTTCAGCGATGCTCCACTTCTTGATAATGCAGAATTGCATATCGAGGATAACGAACGCGTCTGTCTGGTAGGCCGTAACGGTGCGGGCAAATCGACGTTGATGAAGATCCTGAACCGTGAGCAGGCTCTTGACGACGGACGTATTATTTATGAGCAGGATCTGGTTGTTGCTCGTCTACAACAGGATCCGCCGCGGAATGTCGAAGGCAGCGTATATGATTTTGTTGCGGAAGGCATTGAAGAACAAGCCGAGTACCTGAAGCGCTATCACGATATTTCTCGTCTGGTGATGACCGATCCCAGCGACAGAAACCTCAATGAGATGGCGCGTGTTCAGGAAATGCTCGATCACCACAATCTGTGGCAGCTCGAAAGTCGTATTAATGAAGTGCTGGCGCAACTGGGGCTGGATCCGAATGCTTTGCTGTCCTCGTTGTCTGGTGGTTGGTTGCGTAAAGCGGCGCTGGGTCGGGCGTTAGTGAGCAACCCACGCGTGCTGCTGTTGGATGAACCGACAAACCACCTGGATATTGAAACCATCGACTGGCTGGAAGGGTTCCTGAAATCTTTCAACGGCACGATCATTTTCATTTCGCACGACCGTTCATTTATTCGCAATATGTCGACACGTATTGTCGACCTCGATCGCGGCAAGCTGGTGTCATATCCAGGGAACTACGATCAGTACTTACTGGATAAAGAAGAAGCGTTGCGGGTTGAAGAGTTACAGAATGCGGAATTTGACCGCAAACTGGCGCAGGAAGAAGTCTGGATCCGTCAGGGTATCAAGGCGCGTCGTACCCGCAATGAAGGTCGTGTGCGTGCGCTGAAGGCCATGCGTCGGGAGCGCGGTGAGCGTCGTGAAGTGATGGGTACCGCGAAGATGCAGGTTGAAGAGGCAAGCCGCTCAGGCAAGATTGTCTTCGAAATGGAGAATGTTGATTACCAGGTTGACGGGAAGCAACTGGTAAAAGATTTCTCTGCCCAGGTGCAGCGCAGCGACAAAATTGCCTTAATTGGACCTAACGGCTGCGGCAAAACGACGTTGCTTAAGCTGATGCTGGGACAATTGCAGGCTGACAGTGGCCGCATCCACGTCGGGACAAAGCTGGAAGTTGCCTATTTCGACCAGCACCGTGCTGAACTGGATCCGGATAAAACCGTGATGGATAACCTTGCTGAAGGTAAGCAAGAGGTGATGGTGAACGGTAAGCCGCGCCATGTACTGGGCTATCTTCAGGACTTCCTGTTCCATCCGAAACGCGCGATGACGCCGGTACGTGCATTGTCTGGCGGGGAACGCAATCGTCTGCTGCTGGCGCGTCTTTTCCTGAAACCCAGCAACCTCTTGATTCTCGATGAACCTACCAACGATCTCGACGTCGAAACGCTGGAACTGCTCGAAGAGTTGATTGACGGTTATCAGGGGACCGTATTGTTGGTAAGCCACGACCGTCAGTTTGTTGACAATACTGTGACTGAGTGCTGGATTTTTGAAGGCGGCGGTAAGATTGGTCGTTATGTGGGCGGTTATCATGACGCGCGCGGCCAACAAACACAGTATGTGGCGTTTAAACAACCTGTTGAGAAAAAAACTGAGGAAACTGTTGCTCCTAAAGCAGAAATTGTAAAACGCGGCACAAGCAAACTAAGCTATAAACTACAGCGCGAACTGGAGCAGCTTCCTGCGTTGCTGGAAGCGTTGGAAGCAAAGCTGGAAACATTACAAGCTCAGGTGGCTGATGCCTCATTTTTCAGTCAACCGCATGAGCAAACGCAGCAGGTATTAGCTAATCTGAACGAAGCTGAACAAGAACTTGAGCAAGCCTTTGAGCGCTGGGAGTATCTTGAGTCTTTAAAGAATGGCGCATAATTAAAGGAGCACATATGTGCGAACATCACCATGCCGCGAAGCATATTTTGTGCTCGCAGTGTGACATGCTGGTGGCGCTTCCTCGCCTTGAGCATGGTCAGAAAGCGGCATGCCCACGATGTGGCACTACGTTAACTGTTGAATGGGACGCACCAAGACAGCGTCCCACCGCCTATGTTTTAGCGGCACTTTTTATGCTGCTTTTGTCCAACCTGTTTCCCTTTGTGAATATGAATGTCGCCGGGGTGAGCAGCGAGGTGACGTTGCTGGAAATCCCCAGCGTTCTTTTTTCGGAAGACTATGCCAGTCTCGGCACTTTCTTTTTGCTCTTCGTGCAACTGGTTCCCGCTTTTTGCCTGCTGACTATTTTGCTGCTGGTGAATCGGGTTGAGATGCCGGGGCGTCTCAAAGCGCGGTTAGCGCGCGTCTTGTTCCAGTTAAAAAGCTGGGGAATGGCAGAAATCTTCCTCGCCGGCGTGCTGGTCAGTTTTGTTAAGCTAATGGCCTATGGCGATATCGGTGTGGGCAGTAGTTTCATCCCGTGGTGCTTCTTTTGCCTTCTCCAGTTACGCGCATTCCAGTGTGTCGATCGTCGCTGGCTTTGGGATGATATTGCGCCGATGCCGGCTATCAAGCAGGCCTTAAAGCCAGGTGTACCTGGCATCCGGCAAGGATTGCGTTCCTGCTCCTGCTGCACGGCTATTCTTCCGGCTGATGAGCGGGTGTGTCCGCGCTGTCAAACGAAAGGCTATGTGCGTCGTAAAAACAGTTTGCAATGGACACTGGCATTACTGTTCACGTCGATCATGCTTTATCTTCCCGCCAATATTCTGCCGATTATGATCACCGATTTGCTCGGGTCAAAACTGCCGTCAACCATTCTTGAGGGCGTAGTTTTAATCTGGAGTGAAGGCTCTTATCCCGTGGCTGCGGTTATCTTTATCGCCAGTATTCTGGTGCCGACGTTGAAAATGATCGCTATCGCCTGGCTATGTTGGGATGCCAAAGGACATGGCAAACGCGACAGCGAACGTATGCACCTGATTTATGAGGTGGTGGAATTTGTTGGTCGCTGGTCAATGATCGACGTTTTTGTTATTGCGGTACTCTCAGCGCTGGTGCGTATGGGAGGGTTGATGAACATTTATCCTGCAATGGGTGCTTTGATGTTTGCTTTAGTCGTCATTATGACAATGTTTTCTGCGATGACGTTTGATCCACGTCTGTCGTGGGACCGTGAACCAGAACCAGGCCATGAGGAGTCCTGACAGCATGGAATCTAAAAGTGGGGAAGCCAAAGTGCAGAAGGTAAAAAACTGGTCGCCTGTGTGGATATTCCCGATCGTCACTGCACTCATTGGCGCATGGGTTCTGTTTTACCACTACAGCCATCAGGGGCCGGAAGTCACGTTGATTACGACCAATGCCGAAGGTATTGAAGGGGGCAAAACGACGATTAAAAGCCGTAGTGTGGATGTCGGCGTGGTTGAAAGCGCTACCCTGACGGATGATTTGACCCATGTGGAAATTAAAGCACGCCTCAATTCCGGTATGGAAAAGCTGCTGCATAAAGATTCTGTTTTTTGGGTTGTGAAGCCGCAAGTAGGTCGTGAAGGCATCAGTGGCTTGGGAACGCTGTTGTCCGGGGCATATATTGAGCTGCAACCCGGTAATAAAGGCAGCAAGCTGGAAAATTACCAATTGCTCGATTCTCCACCGCTGGCGCCGCCTGATGCGAAAGGGATCCGCGTGATCCTGGACAGTAAAAAAGCAGGGCAATTGAGCCCGGGTGACCCGGTTCTGTTCCGTGGATATCGCGTGGGCTCGGTTGAGACCAGCACGTTTGATGCACAAAAGCGCACGATCAGTTACCAGCTTTTCATCAATGCGCCAAACGATCGACTGGTAACCAGTAATGTCCGTTTCTGGAAGGACAGCGGTATTGCCGTCGATCTCACTTCGGCAGGTATGCGAGTGGAAATGGGCTCGCTCACCACGCTGTTTGGCGGCGGAGTAAGCTTTGACGTACCGGAAGGTCTGGAACAAGGCCAACCGGTTGAACAGCACTCCTCTTTTAAGCTGTATGACGATCAAAAAAGTATTCAGGATTCCTTGTATACCGATCACATTGATTACCTGATGTTCTTCAAGGATTCAATTCGTGGTCTGCAGCCGGGGGCGCCGTTGGAGTTCCGTGGTATACGCCTGGGTACAGTAAGTAAAGTGCCTTTCTTCGCGCCAAATATGCGCCAGGTATTTAACAACGATTATCGCATTCCTGTTCTGGTGCGTATCGAACCTGAACGGCTGAAAGCGCAGTTGGGTGAAGACACCGATGTGGGGGCTCATCTTGCTGAGTTGCTCAAACGTGGACTGAGAGGGTCATTGAAGACGGGGAACCTGGTGACCGGTGCGCTGTATGTCGATCTCGACTTTTACCCGAAGGAGCCGCCAATTACAGGGGTACGCGAGTTTAATGGTTATCAAATTATTCCGACAGTGAGCGGCGGTCTGGCGCAGATTCAGCAGCGTCTGATGGAAGCGTTGGATAAGATTAATAGTCTACCGCTGAACCCGATGATCGAGCAGGCAACCAATACGCTGTCGGAAAGCCAACGTACGATGAAGCATCTGCAAACTACGCTGGATAACATGAATAAGATAACCGGTAGCCAGTCGATGCAGCAGCTTCCTGCGGATATGCAGAATACGTTGCGTGAACTGAATCGTAGCATGCAGGGCTTCCAGCCAGGTTCTGCGGCCTACAACAAGATGGTGGCGGATATGCAGCGTCTTGATCAGGTACTGCGTGAACTGCAGCCGGTTCTGAAAACGCTGAACGACAAGAGCAACGCGCTGGTGTTTGAAGCGAAGGACAAAAAAGATCCAGAGCCGAAGAGGGCGAAACAATGAAAAAGTGGCTAGTGGTGATGATGGCGGTCTGGCTGACGTCATGCAGCTCCAGCGGAGAGAATAAAAGCTATTATCAGCTCCCCATTGCGCAAGGGGGGGGACAAAGTTCAGCTAATCAGGGCAACCGCCTGCTGTGGGTTGAACAGGTTGCAGTACCTGATTATCTGGCAGGGAATGGTGTGGTGTACCAGACCAGCGACGTGAAGTATGTGATAGCGAATAACAATCTCTGGGCCAGCCCACTGGATCAGCAATTGCGTAATACCCTTGTCGCAAATCTCAGTATGCAACTTCCTGGCTGGGTGGTTGCATCTCAGCCGTTGGGAAGCACTCAGGATACGCTTAACGTAACGGTGACAGGCTTTCACGGACGCTACGATGGGAAAGTGATTGTCAGCGGTGAATGGTTGCTGAATCACCAGGGGCAATTAATCAAGCGTCCGTTCCATATCGAAGTTGTACAGACGCAGGATGGCTACGATGAAATGGTGAAAGTTCTGGCCAGCGCCTGGAGTCAGGAAGCGACGGCAATCGCACAAGAGCTGAAACGCATTCCATAAGCTTAAATAATTGTAAATTATGCCGCCTCAGGCTCAGCGCCAGAGGCGGTTTTTTTTATTTTTTTAGCGGTTGAGGTCGCTGTTCTGACAGAGAATTTTTGTACAAATGATTTACCAGCTAGCTCACAAATATGACACTGGCGTGAATTTTGCGCATTGACGAGTCTGATGTTTAGGGGTATTCGTTTAGTGTGATTGCACACTTAGTAATCACTGTTTTCTTTTCCACCAGACCTAAAAATGAGGGAAACGAGGCATGAAGAGACAAAAACGAGATCGCCTGGAACGGGCACATCAACGTGGATATCAGGCCGGCATTGCCGGACGCTCAAAAGAAATGTGTCCCTATCAGACGCTGAATCAGAGGTCATACTGGCTGGGAGGCTGGCGAGAAGCCATGGGGGATAGGGTTTTAATGGCCTGATTCTGTCTCTTTAGATAAAAGAAACCTCCGCAAAGCGGAGGTTTCGCCTTTTGTAGACTGGCAAATTAACGTACCCGGCCATTCGGCCATGTCGCACTACCAGACCTACAGATGCCAGCGATTAGAACGCTGAGGTGTCCTGGAACAGACCCACTTTCAGATCATTTGCGGTGTAGATCAGACGACCATCAACCAGCACTTCACCATCAGCCAGGCCCATGATCAGGCGGCGGTTAACGATGCGTTTGAAGTGAATGCGGTAAGTGACTTTCTTCGCGGTCGGCAGAACCTGACCTGTGAATTTCACTTCGCCCACGCCCAGAGCACGGCCTTTACCTTCGCCGCCCAACCAGCCGAGATAGAATCCAACCAGCTGCCACATGGCATCCAGACCCAGGCAGCCTGGCATCACCGGATCACCGATAAAATGGCATCCGAAGAACCACAGGTCCGGGTTGATGTCCAGTTCAGCTTCCACATAACCTTTGTCAAAGTTGCCGCCGGTTTCGGTCATCTTGATGACACGGTCCATCATCAGCATGCTTGGTGCAGGCAGTTGTGGGCCTTTAGCACCAAACAGCTCACCGCGACCAGAGGCAAGAAGGTCTTCTTTTGTATAGGATTCGCGTTTATCTACCATGTTCTCTGTAAGCCTTATTTTATTGAAGCACGCAGGATAGCTAACACGTGTACGCTGAACAAGTCCGATCAGTTCGGAATAATCCAATTCAGCCAACGTAGCGGCCATGGAAAACGGTGACGGCCTTCCTGTTGCGTTGCCGCAGCAATACGCTCCTGGATAGTTTGCATCAGCGTCGTCTGACCTTCGCCATCCCACACCAAATTTAATAGCAGTGGCAGCGCATCGGTCACGTCGTCTACTGCCCAGATAGTGAATTTTTCTTCTTCAACAGCCTGCAGCAGTGCGGGTGGCAGGCTCAGATGTCTGACGTTGGCTGTAGGGATAATCACTCCCTGAGTCCCCGTTAATTCACGCTGCTGGCAGATGGCAAAGAAGCCTTCAATTTTCTCATTCAGACCGCCGACAGGTTGAGCACGACCAAACTGATCGACAGAACCGGTTATCGCGATGCTTTGATTGACGGGAACGTCAGCGAGGGCGCTGATCAGCGCACACAGTTCTGCCATAGAGGCGCTGTCACCGTCTACTTCACTGTACGATTGCTCGAAAGTTAGAGAGGCAGAGAACGGTATTTGCTGTTCAAGCTGGAGTTCCGACATCAGGAACGCCTGCATAATCATCATACCCTTGGCATGAATATTTCCGCCTAACTCGGCTTTGCGTTCAATATCGGTAAATTCGCCGTCGCCAATATGCACGACGCAACTGATACGCGAAGGTTCACCAAACGCGCGGGGATGGCCTGGAAATTCGATCACCGACAGGGCGTTTATTTGCCCAACACGCTCGCCTTCCGTTTCAATGAGGATCTGCTCTTGCAGGATTTCATCCTGCATCCGTTCGGAGAGGAACCCTTCTCGCCATTCACGCTGTGCAAGCATCAGGCTCAATTGTTCCGCAGTGCAGGTATCACTGTCGCAAAGAGGGGACACTTCTTTGAGCTGGCGAGTGATCCATAGCGGATTAAGTGGCAGCGTGTCCTGTTCGCCGGTATAGCGAACGGCTTCGCGGATGAGAACCTGCCATGCATCAGCAGCAGGATAGGGCAGATTGTTGCGTCGGGCAGTATGCGTTACCCACTGACACCACTGTGTCATGGTTTCGGCATCCACTATCTGCAAGTTATCTTCAAATTCGCTGTAGATAGCCTGTTCTGCCAGTTCTGGTTCCATTTCCTGGAAGTCTGCCAGCGATTCACGTTCGCCGACCAGCACCACTTTCAGTTTAAGCGGCATAGAAGGGACGGAGACGGGCAGGGGGCGAGACTCGTCAAAGGCCACCCAGTCAAAACGCTCGTGGCTGACAATGGCTTTCAGGCGCATCCACAACAACGGCTGAGCCAGAAGCGTGCGCAATGAGATAACCAGCACACCGCCGTTGGCCTGATGGACCAGTCCCGGTTGCAGAGTAATTTCGCCATTGAACTGGCGCAGACAGCCAAACAGTTGTTCGGCCTCAACCCAGTCAGCATTAACCACCTGAGTTAACGTCGCAAAGTTGTCGTCTGCTTTCTCCGCTGTGCGGTAACGAATAGTGTGGCCGGATACATCGTAATGTCCCCCGGTTAACCTATCGGCATCCGTATGCAAGGTACGTGCAGCTGTTGCAATAAGATTGAGATACTCCAGCTCTTCGGGCGCTTTTACCAGCATAAACGAGGACGTAGCCCAGTGCTGAAGAAGCTGCTCTAGCGCGAATTGTAAACGTGGCTGAGTATCACTGAGTAAGGTGTCGGTGTCGTCAGTGACGTGCGGCTGTGCAAATATTTCCTGATAGCTGTCGGTATCAGGAACCAGATCACGCCATGCAAGTTTCGTAATGGTCAAAGTTGATGTTTTTTAGTCTGTTGTAAAAAACGAGATTATACCGTAACCATCAGCACTGCACACGTGGAAAGCGCCGCGAAACGGATGTGATGACGCGCGACAGTTCACAGGCTGGATATTCTTTTCTTCAGATGCCCAAAAAGCTGATATTCTGATAAGAGTTACACGGTAACATTGAGATCGCAATGAAATATCAACAACTTGAAAATCTTGAAAGCGGATGGAAATGGAAGTATCTGGTGAAGAAGCATCGTGAGGGGGAGTTGATTACCCGCTATGTGGAAGCCAGCGCTGCCAAAGAAGCCGTTGATTTGTTGCTAACCCTCGAAAATGAACCGGTTCGGGTCAATGCCTGGATTGAAGAATACATGAACCCAGCACTGCTCAATCGTATGAAGCAAACGATCCGGGCGAGGCGTAAGCGGCACTTTAATGCAGAACATCAACATACGCGTAAGAAATCGATCGATCTGGAGTTTATGGTCTGGCAGCGTTTAGCCGGGCTTGCGCAACGACGAGGTAAAACGCTCTCAGAAACGATTGTGCAGTTGATTGAAGATGCGGAACATAAAGAAAAGTATGCGAACAAGATGTCGACATTGAAGCAGGATCTACAGGCGTTACTGGGTAAAGAGTAGGGTACGGGTAACTTCAATATAGAGTGTACCTGTGCTTTTGAATGATATGTAGGTAAAAAAAACCCCGCCAGGCGGGGTTTTTTTATAAGACGATAACTTAAGCCTGAGGCTGAGTTACAACGTCTTTGATACCTTTAACTTCGATCTCAACACGACGATCCGGAGCCAAGCAGTCGATCAGCGCAGCGCGAGCTTTCACGTTGTCACAGGTGTTGCCAGTAACAGGGTTGGATTCGCCCATGCCACGTGCGGAGATTTTGTCAGATGGGATACCTTTAGAGATCAGGTAATCAACAACAGACTGAGCACGTTTCTCAGACAGACCCTGGTTGTAAGCGTCAGAACCGATGCGGTCAGTGAAGCCCAGAACAACGACGGAACCGTCTTTCGGATCCAGGTTGCTCAGCTGGCTGTACATCTGATCCAGAGCCTGCTGGCCTTCTGGTTTCAGAGTCGCTTTGTTGAAGTTGAACAGAACGTCAGACTTCAGAGTGAAGTGTTTGGTCTGTACTTCTGGAGCCGGAGCCGGAGCCGGAGCAACTACTGGAGCTGCTTCTTCCTGCTGGCCGAAACGGTAAGAAACACCAACGCTCAACAGACCGTTGTCTGGACGACCACCAACGGTGTTCGCGTCACCGATGTTGTTAGTCCACTGGTATTCCAGACGGGTAGCGATTTCAGGAGTAATTGCATACTCTACGCCACCAGCGAATACTGGGGATACACCAGTGTCGTGGTCTTTGAAGCCGTCGTTGTTTTTAGCATCTGCACGCCAAACCATACCACCCAGACGGGTATAAACGTCCAGATCGTCAGTGATTGGGTAACCCAGTTTAGCGGTCAGCTGAACGCCCTGAGCTTTGAATGCGCCATTTTCAGTGTTGCCTTTGTACGGCATACGACCTAACCAGTCGTAACCCATTTCAAAACCAACGTACGGGTTAACCTGGTAACCACCGAACGCACCAGCACCCAGTTGGCTTTCGTGGGTCGGTCCGTTGTTGTTGATCTGATTGTTGCCGATGTCATGGAACTGGGACCAACCCAGTTTAGCACCAGTATACCAGGTGTTATCTTTCGGAGCGGCCTGCGCCACGGTAGCGAAACCAGCCAGTGCCACTGCAATTGCGATAGCTGTCTTTTTCATTTTATGCGCCTCGTTATCATCCAAAATTCGCCATGAATATCTCCAGAGAGATAACACGGTTAAATCCTTCACCCGGGGACCAGTTCAATAGTTACTCTACCGATATCTGCGGCTTAAGCCGAGCACCCCTGGCGATGTAAAGTCTACAACGTACTCGAAAACTTACAAGTGTGAACTCCGTCAGGCATATGAAAAAAAAAGGCTTGTATACACAATATTTAACATTTATGGATGATTAATTGTACAGCTACTGTCGCGGAAACCGCTTCACACAGGCGTTCTCAAAGAAAATGTGTTAAAGCTCAAAGCCGAATTTTAGGGTGAAAAAAAATTCCAGGATAATTCCTAATTTTACTCAATGATACAAATTCGAGTGAATTTTTAGCCCGGAATGGTGTCTCCCCGCAAGTGTCTGAGCGCGTACAGGACGCATGATAAATCCCATTGCGTTTCCCTCATCTGCCGCTTTCACCAGTTCTGCATGTTCATCTTCTGTTAATTCTTCCGTCAGCCAGCCGATGACCACACTGTAATTCCCAGTGCGCAGCGCACGGACCATTGATTCCAGCGTATGGCAGGGAGAGAGTTGGCTGATTTGCATGACTTTCGTCAATGGGAGTCCGGCCGACTGCACCCACTCGCGGCTCAGTTTTTGTTGCGGCGTCAGCCAGAGCTGCCAGCGCGACTGCTGACCTAATTGCTGAAGCAGAGGAAGCAGCAGGAGTTGCGTCATCATGGGCTGGTCCTCGCGATAGACCACTTCACTGATAAGCCCAGCGGTAGTGTGTTCTGACGACACGCGCGCAACTTTGCTTGATGTGGAAGAGAACGACGAAGAACGATTTGCGTAGCCTGAAGTGTACATAATCAATCCAGCCCTGTGAGTTACTGTATGGATATACAGTAACCCTGCTGTCACCAAAGATCAACCTTATTTTCTGAAACAGGTTCGCAGTTTTTGGTTGTTGTTACGGTAAAAACAAAATTCATCTTGCCCCTTGCGAATAAGTTGCCTATTTTCGTCATTAACGGATCCGCTACTGCAAATCATTTTATTACGTTATGATTTAAAAGGACTTTTATGAAAAAACTTTCTTATGCAAGGATCTATAAATCACAAGAATATCTGGCGTCATTGGGGACGATTCGTTATCGATCGCTGTTTGGTGGTTATAGCCTGACAGTCGAGGACACGGTATTCGCTATGGTCGCCAATGGTGAGTTATATCTTCGGGCCTGTGAACAGAGCGCGCAGTACTGTGTAAAACAGCCCCCTGTCTGGCTGACATTTATAAAACGTGGACGTCCGGTGGTGCTCAATTATTATCAGGTGAACGATACGCTGTGGCAAAACCAGCAACAACTGGTGTCGCTATCACGGTATTCACTGGATGCGGCGTTAAAAGAAAAGCAAAGTCGTTTTGCACAGCATTGCCTGCGTGGACTGCCGAACATGACATTTCATCTGGAAACCCTGCTGAATGAAGCAGGTATAAAAGATGAAAGCACATTACGCATGTTGGGGGCAAAAATGTGCTGGTTGAAACTGCGACAGGTTAATCCCGCCCTGACGGTGAAAATACTCTATGCCCTTGAAGGCGCGATTGGGGGCATTCATGAGGCGGCGCTCCCGGCGATTCGTCGCCAGGAGCTTGTGGAGTGGGTGAGTTCTCTTACGCCTGAACCGGTATACTAGACGGCAATGCGGCAATTTGCTGCTGTAATCGTCTGATTTCTGGTAGTAGCGCTATCAACAGGCCAACTTGCTGTACGACCAGCGGTTCTTTGCTGTCCGGGCGTGGTTCAAGATGCTGAATCCGTTGCTTCAGTCCTTCAAGCGCCTGGTATACGCGCTGCTCGTCAGCGGGTTGATGATGAAGTGCATCATCAACATAGCAAACGGCATCGTCCAGTAATGCCAGAACGTCCGGGTTGGTTAACTGTTCACGGTGTGCGCCCAGCGCCGAGATATAACTGGTAAAGGTATGGTTGAGGCACAGCAAGCGGAATGCTGTTTCGCGCGTTTGGGCGGTGACATCCGGTTCACTCGACATATTCGACACCACGGATGCCAGCTCTGCGTCACGATTATGCGCATCGCGACGCGCAATACGGTATGCCAGACGATTGTCTCGCCCCTGATGATATTGTTCGAGAATGGCGTCAAGGTAACGACAGTTTGCATCGGTCGCCCGTTCAATCACTCGTGGCAGGTTGCGAAAGCGCCAGTCTGGCCAGATGAAACTGACGGCCGCCCATGCGATGGCACAACCGATCAGCGTATCGATGACGCGCGGTAGTGCGACTTCAAACCCTTCTCCAAGCAGGTTAAAGCACAGCAATACCAGCAATGTGATAAACATTGTGGCATGCGCGTACTGAACATTGCGGAAAGCGAAAAAGAGCACGCCGGTGATCACAAGCAGTATTAATTGCCCTTCCAGCGATGGGACGAACCACAGGATGGGCAATCCAATCGCTATCCCGACTAATGTGCCGATAATCCTCAACGCCAGACGATGGCGTGTGGCGTTGTAGTTGGGCTGGCAGACAAACAGGCTGGTCAGCAGGATCCAGTAGCCATGGTTCATACCCGTTATCTGGATAATGGCGTACCCGACGCAGAGCACCAGCGACATGCGAACCGCGTGGCGAAACAGCGCCGACTCCGGCGTAAAATTGCGACTCAGACGCAGCCAGATATCACTGAATCCATGCGGACTGTCATCGGCAAGCTGATTTTCTGACTCATTGCGTGAGAGTACCTGAGCCTGTTCAGACTCAATGGTGGCCAGTTGTGCATCGATAGCCCGCAGGTTTGACAGTAAGAATCCCAGCGTATTGAGCAGATCTGCAGGGGCACCGCTTGCACGCATGCGCTCAAGGGCGGCATCTATATGTGTAAAGACTCGCTCAAAGTGTGGATCGTGCTGGTAAGGGGTGCGTAGCAAAATGCAGCGAGACAGCTGCGTACAGGCTTGTCCCTGCATCGACATTAATCGCTGGAAACGAAACATTACATCGCTGTGACGGAAATGGTCGCGTAGCGTCTGGTACTGAATATGTGAGGAACTTGCGCGTTCGTGAATATCCTGCGCGACAAAATAGTAATGCAGTGTACGGCGGGTTCCTCGCTGTCCACGGTCACCGCGCAGACGGGTCAGTAATGATATTTTTGTTTGGTTCAACGTCGCCATCAGTTGCCCATTGGCCAGCGCTAAGTCATACAAGGGGGCCTGGCTTTCATCTTCGATGTCGGGATCAAAAAGGCGGGATTTCAGCTCCAGGTAGTGCGCCAGCTGTTCGTAGCTGCGTGCCAGATTGTCCTGCAGTGGACGAATCGGGAACAGAAGATGGCCGATAAGCGTCAGAAGGTTATACCAGATGGCGCCTGCAAGCAGCAGGATCGGCTGCTGATACCATTGATCGTACAGCGATGTACCCAGCATGGTGTAAATGGCGATCAGTAATGCACCAAAAGCGATGGTCGCGTAACGCTGCCCTAAGCCTCCGAGCAAAATAAAGCCGCTGGTGGAAAGCGTTAATCCAATTGCGAAAAGCCACGGCCAGGGGAAGAGCAATTCGACGGAGGCCGAGGCAATAAAAAAGCAGATCAGTGTAATGATCAAATTGCGCAGACGACCCGCGAGCCGATCGTCCAGATCGGTCAGCGCGGCAGCAACCATGCCCAGCGTTAGTGGGATGGTCAGTTTGACGTCACCCAGCCACCACGGTAGCGCCGTAGTGCCGCAAAGTGCGATAAAAATTCGCACGTAGTACAGCCAGGTGCTGTTCCAGGTATAGCGTTTAAGCAGTGGACTTAACATAAAGGCCATCAGTTCCGATTATTCAAAGCGACGACGCGCGTTGGCTTCGCGTGCGGCACGGGCAACTTCGACTGAAACCACGCGACGACCAACGGGCCAGAGTGCAATTGCGGCGATTTTAAAGTTCGCAATACCTACCGGAATACCAATAATCGTAATGCACTGGGCAATACCGGAAACAATATGCATCAGGCACAGCCACCAGCCGAAGAAAATCAGCCAGAAAATGTTGAGTAGCGTACCGCCGGTATTCAGAAGCACGTTTTTACCCGCCGGGTTGAGTTCATCAACGTGAATCGCTTCATTACCGTAGGGGAACAACGACAAGCGAGTGATTTCCCAGCAGGAGCGGGTCAAGGGGAGTGTGAAGATAAGCACGATACTGACTAACGTCGCCAGCAACCAGGCTAAGGTGGTGGCGAATCCCCCAAGCACAAAATTTAAAATATTCAGAACAGTACGCATAAACCCTCGGTTGACTCTGGTTTTCTGTGAGTTTGGCAATTGTAACGTTTTTTTGGGCTGGAGCACGTTTTCTCTGGCGGTTACACTGATAAGCAAACCTCTTCGTGTGGATCCGCGTAAGTCTTATGGAACTGAAAGCAACTTCTCTGGGAAAGCGTCTGGCGCAACACCCTTACGATCGGGCTGTTATTCTCAATGCCGGCATTAAAGTTTCCGGCGACCGTCATGAGTATCTTATTCCATTCAATCAGTTACTGGCTATCCATTGTAAAAGGGGACTGGTATGGGGCGAGCTGGAATTTGTGCTTTCTGATGATAAAGTTGTACGCCTTCACGGCACTGAATGGGCGGAAACCCAGCGTTTCCACCATCATCTGAGCATGCTCTGGCAGCAGTGGAGCCAGGAGATGAGCGACGTTGCAGCAGGGGTGCTACAGGAACAGCTGGATGCGATTGCCGCTCGTACAGGGGAAAACAGATGGCTGACGCGGAGCCAAACATCCGGATTGCAACAACAGATCCGCCGTGCTTTTGACGCGTTGCCCCTGCCGGTCAACCGGCTAGAAGAATTTGATCATTGTCGTGAGGCGTTGCATCAGTGCCAGGCGTGGCTGCAGGACATTGAAGCGTGTCGTTTGCAACATAACCAGGCCTATACCGACGTAATGCTGGCAGAGCACGCCGAGTTCTTTCAGCAGATCGAATCTTCGCCGCTAAATCCAGCCCAGGCTCGTGCGGTGGTGAATGGTGAGCAGTCGCTATTGGTGCTTGCGGGGGCAGGAAGTGGCAAAACATCCGTTCTGGTTGCGCGTGCGGGCTGGTTGCTGGCGCGGGGAGAAGCGGCTGCTGAACAAATCTTGCTGCTGGCGTTTGGCCGCAAAGCCGCACAGGAGATGGATGAGCGCATTCGTGAACGGCTGCATACGCAAGACATCACCGCGCGGACGTTTCATTCACTGGCGTTGCATATTATTCAACAGGGTAGCAAAAAAGTCCCGACAGTCAGCAAACTCGAAAATGATACTGCTGCCAGAAATAAGCTGTTTCTCGGCGCATGGCGTCAGCAGTGCAGCGAGAAAAAAGCACAGGCTAAAGGTTGGCGACAGTGGCTGGAAGAAGAGATGCAGTGGTCCGTGCCAGAAGGCAATTTTTGGGACGATGAAAAATTACAGCGTCGCCTGGCCTCACGACTGGATCGCTGGGTTAGCCTGATGCGTATGCATGGTGGTGCACAGGCGGAGATGATCGCCAATGCGCCGGAGGCGATCCGCGACCTGTTCAGCAAACGTATAAAGCTGATGGCGCCGTTGCTCAAGGCCTGGAAGAGTGCTCTGAAAGAAGAGAATGCCGTCGATTTTTCTGGACTGATCCATCAGGCGATTGTCATTCTGGAGAAAGGGCGCTTTATCAGCCCCTGGAAGCATATTCTGGTTGATGAATTTCAGGATATCTCCCCACAGCGCGCCGCCCTGTTAGCCGCATTGCGCAAGCAAAACTCACAGACCACGCTATTTGCCGTGGGGGATGACTGGCAGGCCATTTACCGTTTCAGTGGCGCACAACTTTCGTTGACTACCGCCTTCCGGCAACACTTTGGTGAGGGCGATCGCTGCGATCTGGATACGACATACCGTTTTAATAGCCGTATTGGCGAGATAGCCAATCGGTTTATCCAGCAAAACCCGCATCAGCTTAAGAAACCGCTCAATAGCCTGGCCGCTGGCGACAGGAAAGCCGTCACTCTGCTCGATGAAAGTCAGCTGGATGCGCTGTTGGATAAGCTATCCGGCTTTGCGAAAGCAGAAGAACGCATACTGGTGCTGGCGCGATATCACCACCTTAAACCTGCCAGTCTTGAGAAAGCAGCGACCCGCTGGCCCAAACTACAGCTGGATTTTATGACGATTCATGCCAGTAAAGGACAGCAGGCGGATTATGTCATTGTCGTTGGGCTTCATGACGGCAACGATGGTTTTCCGGCCCCGGCCCGTGAGTCGATTATGGAAGAAGCACTACTGCCAATGGTCGAGGATTTTCCGGATGCAGAAGAGAGAAGGTTGCTCTACGTGGCACTTACACGTGCCCGGCATCGGGTGTGGTTGCTGTTTAATAAAGACGCGCCATCCTGTTTTGTGGATCAACTAAAACAACTGGATGTCCCGGTAGCGAGAAAACCCTGAAGAACAGGCGGCGGCCGCCGCCTGTCTGGCGATTATTTGAGGCGCTCTGCCAGATAACGGGCGTAATCCGGGATCAGTATGTCCGTCGCATCGCTGAAGTTTGGTGACTGGATAATAAAATCGGCGGTAGATACGTTGGTGGCAACCGGAATATTCCAAACAGTGGCCAGGCGCAGAAGGGCTTTAACATCCGGATCATGAGGCACGGCGTTGAGTGGATCCCAGAAGAAAATCAGCACATCAATTTTCCCTTCAGAGATCAGCGCACCGACCTGCTGATCGCCGCCCATTGGACCGCTGAGCATGGCGTTGACATCCATGCCGGTCGCGCGTTGAATGAGATTTCCTGTCGTGCCTGTCGCATAGAGGACATGCTTTTCTAACAATGGCTGGTGGCGTTCCACCCAGCTCATCAGCATCTGTTTACAGTGATCATGTGCAACCAGCGCAATATGTTTGCGCGCTGGTAATGTGCGAGTCGTCAATTCCATAGTACAGCTCCCAAGTTAACCTTACTACAGAGTACTGGAAGCTCTTGACGCTGCAAGAGAAAGACAAAAAAAAAGCGTAGGTGAACATAAATGTCACGAGGGCGGTTGTTTCTCTGCCCATTGCAGAAAATTGCTTCGCGTTTGCGCATCGGCCTGCCCAAACCAGTATTTCAAACGCTGTTCGGTGAGTGTTTGCGACTGTGGCGGCACCCGATCCAGTTCAGAGACGCCCGAGAGCAATGCGCTGTCATCTGCCATCATAGTGGCAAATTGTGGGAGTGAAGCATGCTTAGACGATTTGTTATAGCGTTCAGTCTCGAGTTCGTAATCCACGATTTTTGCCGATGAGGTAATCGACAAAATATCCAGCTTGACTGGAATGGGCATGGAATCGCCATCTAATAGTTCCACACGGGGAGCGTCATCGAAATGCGTCGCGTCACGTTCGTTGTTCAGACGGGGGAGATGAAAATTGACCTGACTAACTAACTGAGTATCAAAACTGATGACCAGCGGAGGAGAAATATACAGACGCTCTTCATGGCTGGAGAGACGAATCGTTTTCTCAACGCGAAAGACAAGTTGATGCCGACCATTCTCCAGCTCAATACTGTCGGCACCGCGCAGTAAAGAGCTGGACACCTTTTTTCCGTCCAGCACCAGAAGGTCAATATCATTAGACAGGCGCAAAGAGGTCGCACAAACGGTTACCGGCAAAAGCAGAGCAATCAGGGCTGTCACAATGCCGGTTTTCATAGGGTTCTCCTGTCCAGAAAATTTCTGCATAAGATGTATCTAAATTTTTCGACAATCATGTTTACTAACATATAGACATATTTTTCAGTTTAGCTCTCATGCGCCAGTATGGGATGAATGGTTGCGACGTCAGGTTTGTCGTACACTTTGCAAAACAGCCTGGAGGAAGACGATGAAAGAGACCGATATTGCTGGCATTTTGACATCTACTCGTACGATTGCGCTGGTAGGAGCAAGCGATAAACCCGATCGCCCGAGCTATCGGGTAATGAAGTATTTACTCGATCAGGGTTATCACGTTATCCCCGTGTCTCCTAAGGTTGCCGGGAAGACGCTGCTGGGGCAGCAGGGTTATGCGACGCTGGCAGACGTACCAGAGAAAGTGGATATGGTGGATGTCTTTAGAAACTCAGAAGCCGCATGGGGAGTCGCACAGGAAGCTATTGCTATTGGTGCGAAGACTTTGTGGATGCAGCTTGGCGTGATTAATGAGCAGGCTGCCGTGCTGGCGCGCGATGCGGGCCTGGCGGTAGTGATGGATCGTTGCCCGGCGATTGAAATCCCCAGACTGGGACTGGCGAAGTAAGGTTGTACTGTTGCCGGATGGTACATGGTATATCCGGCCTACAACGGTGTTTGCCGTAGGCCGGAGAAATGTTGTCAGTTGCGCAGGCGTGGAGCCTGGAGCTGTTTACGGATTGTCCGTGCCAGTTCATCCATCGACGGTTGCTCTGGATGTTCTTCTTGTAGCTCACTACTCAACTGTGCTTCAGCCAGATACGTATGTACTGGCAGGCCATTATCGTCTTCCATCACCACGTGATACCAGGGAGCGGCGCGAAGTTCGTCGTTTACCGCCAACTCATCAGGTGACGGGTCATCAAGCGAATATTCCGGGTCGATATCCACGACCACTCCGAGGTAACCTAACAGGGAATGGCGGACCTGCTGGCCGATACCGAATTTGCTGGCAATCATAGTCACCTCCCGGGAAATAGATACCCTCTATGTAAGGGTAATATTCCACTTTTCAAGTTACATGATGCGACAGGCAAACCCTTTCAGATACAGCCCTTCCGGGTAGGTAGCGATCACCGGATGATCGGCGGCCTGACGGAACTGCTCTATAAATTGTACATCACGCCCGGCATCTATTGCGGCATCGGCGATGATTTTCTGAAATAAATCGGTGGTCATCAATCCGGAGCAGGAGAATGTCAGCAGTACGCCCCCCGGATTCAGTAACTGAATTGCCAGCATATTGATGTCTTTATAGCCACGGCAGGCACCCATCAACTGGCTTTTGTTTTCGACAAACTTCGGTGGGTCCATCACGATAACATCAAATTTCTCACCACGATCGCGATAGGCGCGCAGCAACTTGAACACATCATCACGCACAAACTCGGCTTTGCTCAGATCCAGCTTGTTCAGCTCTACGTTCTGACGGGCGATATCGAGCGCTTCCTGGGACGTATCAACGCTGACGACCTGGCGGCAGCCACCCATTAATGCAGAGACGGCGAATCCACCGGTATAGGAGAAACAGTTCAGTACGCGCTGATTTTCCACATAACGACGCGTGGCCAGGCGGCTGTCACGCTGATCGAGGTAATAACCGGTTTTATGGCCGTGCTGAATATCAACCAGTAGTTTCATCCCGTGCTCTTCAATCGGCAGCAGAGCTGGCGGCAGTTCACCCGTGACGGGTCCCTGAGTCAGTTCCATGCCTTCTTTTTTACGCACGGCGACATCGCTACGGTCATAAATCGCGCACTCCGGGAAGACAACCTGCAGGGCGCTAATCAATGCGGCACGTTGATACTCGGCACCTGCGCTGAGTAGTTGCAGCACCAGAAAGTTACCGAAACGGTCAATAGTGACGCCCGGCAGGCCATCAGACTCCCCGGCAATCAGTCGATAGCTGTCCAGCCCGTCCTTTTTCGCCAGCCAGTCTCGCCATTTCTGGGCTTGTTGCAGACGGCGGGTAAAGAAATCAATATCGATGGATTCAGACTTGTCGAACGTCCAGACACGTGCACGGATCTGCGAGGCAGGAGACCAGGCTCCGCGTGCTAACCATTTACCCTGATGGTCAACAATATCGATGGTTTCACCGAGGTTGGCTTTACCTTCCATACGTGCGACGGCACCGGAAAATACCCACGGATGGCGACGAAGTAATGATTTTTCGCGCCCTTTGGCTAACACTAAACGTACACTCATAATTTACTGTTCTGTCGATTCAAAGAAATGGGCGCCATTGTCCTGAGTTTTACGTGTATTTGCAACGCGCACCGCGATGATAAGGAGAACCATAATGTCGAAAATCTGCATAATTGCCTGGGTTCATGGGCGGGTACAGGGGGTGGGGTTTCGCTATACCACTCAGCATGAAGCGCAACGTCTGGGGTTAACTGGCTATGCGAAAAATAGGGATGACGGCAGTGTAGAGGTTGTGGCTTGCGGTGACAGCGAGCAGGTAAAACAACTGATGAAGTGGTTAAAAGCCGGGGGCCCGCGTAGCGCCAGGGTAGACAGAGTTCTCAGCGAACCGCATCGGCCTGGCGAAGAGTTAACGGGATTTAGTATCCGCTATTAAATACATTTGACCGGTTTTGGCAGACCGGCAATTTTAGTTGCCTGCTTAGCTGGACCTTTTGGAAACAGGCGATAGAGATAACGGCTATTGCCTTTTTCTTCACCAAACTTATTGGCCATCGCTTTGACCAGCATACGAATAGCGGGAGAGGTATTAAATTCCAGATAAAACTCGCGTACAAAGCGCACCACTTCCCAGTGTTCAGTTGACAGCGTAATTCCTTCGTTTTCAGCAATGGCAACTGCCAGCGGCTCGCTCCATTCGGTTGTGTCTTTTAAATAGCCTTCGCTATCAGTACTGATTTCTTTACCTTCAAAGATCAACATAATTCTTCACTGCGTTAGTCAAACTGACGGCAGTTTACCAAAAAAGAAAGCCCCGCATAAGCGGGGCTGGGTAATGCACGTCGTCATTTTAATCGCGGCTGGCGAAGCCCAGAATGCTCAGCAGGCTGACGAAGATGTTGTACAGCGATACATAAAGGCTGACCGTTGCACGGATGTAGTTGGTTTCACCACCACGGATGATGTTGCTGGTTTCAAACAGGATGGCACCTGAAGAAATCAGGATAAACACCGCGCTAATCGCCAGATGCAGCGCTGGCAGTTGCAGGAAAATATTCGCAACCATACCAATCAGCACTACCACGATACCTGCCATCAGCATACCGCCGAGGAAGGACATGTCTTTACGCGTGGTCAGCACATAGGCAGAGCAGCTGAAGAAGACCAGCGCCGTGCCACCCAGCGCCATAGCGATAACATCACCCATACCTGCAGACAGGTAAGTGTTCAGAATCGGTCCCAGGATGTAACCCAGGAAACCGGTGAAAGCGAAAGCAGACAGAATACCAACTGGTTTATCTGCCGTTTTGTAGGTCAGGAACATCAGACCATACATACCCACCAGCGTCAGAATCAGACCCGGAGACGGCAGCATCAGCACTGTACTGGCTGTTGCGGTGATCGCAGAAAATGCCAGCGTCAGGCTGAGCAGGAAATAGGTATTACGCAGCACCTTGTGCGTGCTGAGTAGCGATGTACGATCGCGCGAAGAACTAATAATACGATCCATGAGTCACTCTCTTATGACAGATGTAATTAATGATGGAGGATAATAAAATCACCGGTTACGACCCAGCGGTTTTACCCATCTTTACGCATTTTAACCCGCCAGGCTTAAGCATATTATTTCAGCAAAAGCATCTGGATTAGATGTTACCACTGTTTATACAAAAATGTCAGATCGATATCTGATAGGTGACTGAAAAATATTGCGTTATTCCCTACATGCCTTTAAGAGTGACAGCGGTGTCAACATAAAACAGAGCAATAAGGTAAAGGGAATGACTCAACATAAATCGAAGGTATTTACATTTACGCTGTTGGCTGCCTGTTTGATGTCTATCAACGGTGTGGCGAGCGCTGCGACTGTTCCCGCGGGCACAGAACTGGCCGCTCAACAGGAACTGGTCAGAAATAACGGCAGTGAGCCAGCCTCACTGGATCCGCATAAAGTTGAAAGCAACGTTGAGTTTAATTTAATCAGCGATATGTTCGATGGACTGGTTGCCGTCAATCAGGACGGGTCTATAGAGCCTCGCCTCGCGGCATCCTGGGAGAATAAAGACAACACCGTCTGGACCTTTCATTTACGTCCGGGCATTACCTGGTCTGATGGCTCTGCGATTACCGCTCAGGATGTTGTCTGGAGCTGGCAGCGTCTGGTTTCACCGCAAACAGCTTCACCGTATGCCTCTTACCTTGGCAATATGCATGTTGCGAATGCTGCCGATATTGCGCAGGGGAAAAAAGCGCCTGCCGAGCTGGGGGTAAAAGCACTGAATGATACCACGCTGGAAATTACCCTGACGCAACCCACGGCGGCGTTTCTGGCTATGCTGGCGCACCCATCACTGGTCCCGCTGGATAAAGTGCTGATTGGCCGCTTTGGCGATAAGTGGACTCGTCCGGAGCACTTTGTCAGCAGTGGTGCGTATAAGCTGTCGCAGTGGGTCGTCAACGAGCGGATTGTTGCCGTGCGTAACCCGTATTACTGGGACGATCAGCATACGGTCATTAATAAAGTGACGTATTTGCCCATCAGTTCAGAGGCTGCAGACGTTAACCGTTACAAAGCCGGGGAAATCGATATTGTTTTTAGTGTTCCGGTCAATCAGTTCGCGCAATTGAAAAAGACGATGGGTGATGAACTCCATGTTTCACCTCAGCTTTCAACCTATTATTATCAGTTTAATACCACGCGTGCGCCGTTTAACGATCCGCGCGTGCGTCGGGCGCTGAATATGGCGCTGGATAAAGACATCATTGCCCAAAAGGTGATGGGACAAGGACAGCGTGCGGCGTGGGTTATCAGTCAGCCTGAAATTGGTGGGGTAAAATTACACGCGCCGGACTACGCATCATGGCCACTCGACAAACGTATTGCTGAAGCCAAAAAACTGCTGGCAGAAGCGGGCTACGGTCCTGAGCATCCGCTTACCTTAAATCTGCTCTACAACACTTTCGAAACGCACCAGCGAATCGCGATTGCTGCCTCGTCAATGTGGAAGAAAAATCTGGGCGTTGAGGTGAAGCTGCAGAACCAGGAGTGGAAAACCCTGTTGGACACCATGCACACCGGCAATTTTGACATCGTGCGCTATGCATGGATAGCCGACTATGATGACGCGTCGAGCTTCCTGAACATTTTCCGCACCGGTGATAGTGAGAACACCACCAGGTACAGCAATCCCCCCTACGATGAAGCGATGAGTCATGCTGCGAAAGCAAACTCACTGGCAGAACGCGGGAAGTATTACCAGCAGGCGGAAGACGTATTAGGCGAGGATGTCCCCGCGATTCCGGTTTACCACTATGTCCGCACACACCTGGTGAAGCCGTGGGTAGGCGGATTTGCACCGGATAACCGGGGGAATTACTTCACCAAAGATATGTACATCAAAAAACATTAAACAGCAGCCACCCGGATTTGTGCTGAATAAACGGTCAATTTGTTGTTATTTAAGTCGATTAACAACATTTTGGCTGTTTTTCAGGCAAACGAACACATTGGTGCTTTACAGGTCCGTTCGGGATGTTTATAGTGCGCCTCATTGGAAGCGTGGCCGAGCGGTTGAAGGCACCGGTCTTGAAAACCGGCGACCCGAAAGGGTTCTAGAGTTCGAATCTCTACGCTTCCGCCAAATCTAAACAAAGGGGTTAGCTAAATGCTGACCCCTTTGTTTTTTGGGCAGAAGAATTAAGAAAGAATATTCGAAAAGAATATAGTCACCACCCAATTGTATAAAAAAACACTTCTTGCCTATTACCGGGCGATCAAGCGTCGGGCTAATTTGTACCTTTCTGTCATAAATAAGCACCTGGCTTTCAGTCTTGTATCCGCTAAATATCTGCTTATCCATGCTGCTACCTTCAAAATCTGAGATAGCTTTTGCTTTAATGTCGTGGAATGTGTAATCCAGTTGCCGGTTAAGTTCACTCTGTGCAGCCCGCACAGCCTTTAGCCAGCGATTATTGAATGTCTTGCGGATGAACTGCCCGCGATCGCTGTTATAGAGAACCAATGCGTCAGGTGAAAGCTTCGGGCATGCTGCCTGTGCCGTTTCCAGTGCTTCCTGCAGGCGAGGTGTCCAGACCTTTATCTGTTTTTTCCCGGTTTTGCCCTGTTGGATAAAAATCCCTTTATCAGATATTTGCATCCAACGTAGCTCGAGTACGTCAGCTTGTCGTGATCTCCTCCCTGAAAACAGTGCCAGTCTAAACTGAAGTATCCGGTCTTTCTTCCATCTCACCGGGAGGCACATCGCCATGAAAAAGACCCGTTATACCGAAGAACAGATTGCATTTGCGCTGAAACAGGCCGAAACCGGCACCCGCATCGGGGAAGTCTGCAGAAAGATGGGTATTTCTGAGGCCACCTTTTACAACTGGAAGAAAAAATTTGCCGGTCTGGGCGTGACGGAACTGCG